>FR902241.1:113747-115880 GCA_000438415.1 Clostridium sp. CAG:628 | reverse complement strand
GTGCTAAATAATATAAAATTAAAAAATGAATAAGAAGGGAAGTTGTAATATGAAAGTGTTATGTATTGGGAAATCTTGTATAGAAGAAATATTGTATTTTGATGGATTTCCTAAAGAAGGAATTAATTGTAACTCAAAAGGTATGATAATAAGTCCTGGTGGATTTGGTGTTATCTCTTCTCTTCTTTTAAGCAAGTGGGGAGTTAATACATATTTAAATAGTACTATTGGAAATGATACAAATGGAGATATAATAATTAATACTTTAAAAGATAATAATGTTAATATAGAAAACGTATTTAGAGACAATGAAACTGTAGTTAGTCATATATTAGTAAATAAATATAATTATAGTAAAACATTAATCAGTGATAGTGTTGTAAATTCTAATAAGAAATTTGATATAGAAGACATAGATATTATATTAATGGATGCTAGTTATTACGATGTATGTCAAAAAATATGTAGTAAGTTTAAGAAAGCCATAAAAGTAGCATATGTACGAGAAGTTAGTAATGATACTATAATGATGTGTAAACTCTCGGATTATATTATATGTAGTAAAGGTTTTGCTGAAGTGGCTAGTAAGAAAAGAATAGATTATAATGATCCTGATAGTCTTAAAGAAGTAGTTAATCTATTAGAAGAAATGTATAACTCTAAAGTAGTGATTACTCTCGGTAGTAAGGGATGTTTATATAAAATAGATGATAAGATTAAAGTGATGGGTTCAATTAAGGTTAATAGTATTGATACTTGTGGGGTTGGTGAGATATTTAGTGCGGCATTTACTTATGGGTTAAGTGAAAATTTAGAAATAGAGAAGTGTTTAAAGATAGCAACTATAGCAAGTGGATTAAGTACTAAAGTTAGTGGAAGTGTTACTAGTATACCAGATGTAAGAGAGGTTCATAAGATATATGCTAAAAATAAATAATCCTTTTTATATGGAGTATCCTGTAATAGATTTACATGGTTTAGATAAAGTTAGTGCATTAATTAGTATAAATGAGTTTATTAATGATAATATTAAACTTAGAAATTATAATATATTAATTATACATGGAAAGGGTAGTGGTATATTAAAAAGTGCTACTCATGAATATTTATCTAAAGATAAAAGAGTAGATAGTTATAAATTAGATAATTTTAATGATGGGATAACTATTGTTAAAATAAAGGAGGAATTATGAAAAAGAAAGGTTTTACTTTAGTAGAGTTAATAGCTGTAATAGCGCTTCTTAGTATTGTTATGTTACTTATAGTACCTAATGTTGCTAATTATTTAAATAGTTCTAAGAAGACGTTATTTTATGATAATGTGGTTAATATGTTTAAAAGTGCTACAACTACTTTTATGTATCAAGATGATCCAACTAATACAACTTTTAGTAATAATGGAGTTAAGTTAGATGTAGATGTTGAAAGTGAATATGTGTATACTATTAAAGTGAACAATTATGGAGAAGTTATAAGTATTGATGTTAATAATGGAGTATATTCATATAATAAGAGTTCTAGTGATATTAATGAGGGACTTAATAAATCAGATATAAAGTTAGAGGATGTTAAAGATATGTAATTTCCTCTTTTATTTTGTTTAAAATTATGGTATATTATTTATGAGGTAATTAATATGAAAAAAAGTGAAGATTTAAGTGAATTAAAAGGGCTTGGGAAAATATTATTAATATTAGTAGTGGCATTTATTGCAATGTATTTAATTACATTAGGTGCTAATAAGGCTGGGTTATTTGATCCAGGGTATAATAAACCTGAAGTTGGTGATGCTGTTATTAGTTATGAAAATATAATGGCTGGTACTATATTTAATAGAGAAGGAAATTATTATGTTGCTATTTTAGATAGTAAAGATAAGATGAATACTTATTATGAGAGTGTTATTAGTAATTATCAAAAGAAAGAAGATAAAACTCCTTTATATGTAGTTGATTTAAGTGATGAATTAAATAAAAGTATAATTGGGGAAGAAGATAATATTAAGGCTAGTAGTCTTAGTGATATGAGTGTTAAATCTAATACTTTATTATTAATTAAAAATGGTAAGATAGTAAAATATATAATAGATATGGATACTATTGAAAGTGAACTTAAATAAGAAATAAAAAATAG
>FR902241.1:67430-113712 GCA_000438415.1 Clostridium sp. CAG:628 | reverse complement strand
AATTTATTGTTTAGTAATTTCCTATTTTTTTAATGTTAAAGTTTTCTATATATTTATTATATGCTTCTATTTCTGGTATATTATTTATAATTTTAAATTTATATTTTTTATTTTTAGTACTCATTATACTTTTTAATAAATAATTAGTGAAATGAGGATTTCTAATAAGTAAAGGGCCGAATATATATGTTCCAAAGAAGTTTCTGTACCAATAACCTTCCTTATTAGAATTAATATAACAACCAGTTCCTTCAATTACTTTAAATAGTGGTCTATCATCATCTATCATTATTCCACATCTATTTTGAAAACCTATTATTTTTTCTTTAAGTCCAGTCATAGACATTACTACACTTCCAACAATTCTATAATTTTCATGAAGTACACGGTATGGAAATATATTTAAAGCAGGGTATTTAACCTCGTTTATATTTATATATTCTCCAAAAAATTCTATTGCATTTCCTGTTACTAAGAAATGTTTATTAGTCATTATAGCTTTTCTTATTTCATTTTGATAATTCATAATATCTTTTAATACTAATAATTCACTTTTTTCAGTACCTGATCCTATATAATAAATATCATATTTTTCAAAATCTATTTTATCTCCAATGGTTAAATTATGTACTTCTGTTTGTATTCCTTGATATTCTGCAAACTTAACTAAGGCTCTAATGTTAGCATTTTCTCCATATAAATTCATTATATCATAATATAAGTTAGCTATTTTTAATTTAGTCATTAGTTATACCTTCTTTCTTTAATAAACTTTTTAATTCTATTTCTTTATCAAAACAAGTACAACTATAAATAGAACCTTTAGTTTTATTTTTTAATACAGAAATTAATTCATTATTTAAATCTTCTATAAGTATTATTTTACTTTTAGATATACCTGCATATATCATTCTAGTTAACATATCATATTTAAATCTTCCTACTAATACAATTTTATCTACTAATTTATTATTTAGTTCTTCAAAATCTATATCCCATATCCAACTTAAATCATTTTCACTATATCTTCTACTTGAATTATCAAAACCTAATATAATAGTTTTCTTTCCTTTAGTATTTACTATATAGTCTAAACTTTGTTTATAACTTAAGTTGTTTTCATTTTTACTAGCTAGCATTTGCCATTTTCTATTATAGAAATTATATACATTTAATCTTTTTGGGATAAAATTTTCATCATTTGTTACTTTAGTTATTTCTTCAGTAGTTAAACCAAGTACGTTACATAGAGCAAATGAAGCAGTTACAAAGTATACTGAATATAAGAAGTTACTAGGTAAGTGAACTTTTTCTTTATTTATGTAAATGAAACCTTTATTAATATTTATATTATGTGCTAAGTAGTCTACATTTCCTCTTTCAAAATCTTTATTAGGACATTTATATATTCCAATATGTCCATATTGATAAAATTTATACTTTAGTTTATTACCACATAAAGGACAATAAGCAGCATCTATATTGTTTAATTTAGTTTTAATAGCATAGTCGTTTTTATCTAGCCCATATGTTGTTACTTTTCCTTTATGGTTTAATGCAAGTGCTTTTATAAGTGGATCATCAGCATTGATTATTAAATGCGTATTACTTTTTATACTTTTTCTTAATACTTCTTGAATAAATTCAGGATGTGCGTTTCTTGGTGGTTGGTCTCTTGTTATGTTAGTTAATATTAAATGTGTTAAATCAAAATACTTTAATACATCTTTCATATATCTTTCATCTAATTCCATTAATAAAATATCTGCATCAAGTACACCTTTTTTAGTATTATTTAGTATTAAAGAAGCAATACCATTTAAAACATTACTTCCATTTTTATTATAAACTACTTTATAATTATTTTCTTTTAAAATACGCGCAACTAATTCTGTTGTAGAACCTTTTCCACTAGAACCAGTAACACCTATAATATATTTTGGGTATTTAACTTTTTTTAAAATATCTTTATCTATTTTAAATGCATAAGACCCACCTATAACACTTCCTTCGTGACCAAATAATTTACTTATTTTACTTACTACTTTACAAACTAATACTCCTAAATTAAACATATAACCATCTCCTAGGTATTATTATATAACAAAATTAATAATATTAAAATATTTAGTAGTAAAAATGTGTAAAGTAAAAATATTAACTAACTTTGTCGAATATAAGGTAAAAATATTAATAAGTGTTATACTTTATTTGGAGATGGTGATATGTTTATGGTTTATCAAGATAATACAATGTATGTAGATTTAGTAGGAGATGTAGATATAGATCAAGTTATATCCGAATTAAATAAGGTTAATAATAATTATAAGTTAAAAAATATTATAGTTGATACAAGTGAAGCTTTTGATATAAGTTATTATAAGAAAAATAAGTTAAAAAACTTAGCAAATGTAAGAATAAATAATTGACACTTTTAAAAATTATTTATATAATTATTATAGTATAGTAGGAGTAAGATATTATGAAAATAATTAATAAGTTAAAAACAAAAAGTGGAATGTTTTTGGGTATTATTGTTATGTTTAGTATAGTGGTAGGCCTTTCTTATGGAACATTTATATTTAGTACAGGTAACTATAGAAGTACTTCTATGCTTATAAGTAATTTGTTATATGGAATAGATATAACTACTACTGGAGGTAATGAAACAATAAATACAAAAACAGTTACTTTACCTTCAGGTAAAACAAGTACAATACTTCTTAAAATTACTAGTTTAAATGATGTAGAAAGTAAGTATGGAGTATCATATAAAATAAATAGTGGTACAGGAAGTGTAAAATATTCAAGTAATACAGGATGGTTACCAACTGGTAAGATAAACAAAAATGGTACAGGAACATATGAAAAAGTAGTAAAAATAGTAATAGAAGCAACAAGTGATCTAAGTGTAGACTTTAATGTTGATGGAGGTTATACTTATAATGATTTAAATAGTACTAAAGAAGGTTATACAAGAGTAACAGAAATGTATGAAGGAATAACAGATTACACTGAAAGTTTAAAAACAATAATAGAAAATGAAACAAGTAATAATATCTATGGAGGAGAAGCAATAAATAACTATTTACAATATCCAGAAGATACAGATATAACAAAAAACATTTGGAGAGTAATAGGTTACTATGAGACAGCTAACGGAATAAAAATAATTGCTAACCCAGTTAAAGAAACAAATACAACTAATATAAGTACAGAACTAACAACATTTTATAACACATTAACTAAGAAAAATGATTATGTATTAGAAACAAATAAATTTAGTTGTACAGGATTAAACTGTACAACAAGTACTTATTCAAATATTGGATTATTAAATACAAGTGAATACTCATACATTGGAGGAATAAACTCATACTTAAATGAAAATAATTATTATGTAATGGATGGTACAACTATTAAAAACATAACAAGTGGAAATATTACAGAAGCAAGTACTACAAGTAACTTAAGACCAGTAATATATTTACAAAGTGATGTAAAAGTAAAAGGGTCTGGTACAATAACAAATCCATATAAACTAAGTGAAAAAGGAGATGTAGTATTTGCAAGTGCAACACTAAATGGAACTTCTATTAGTTTTCCAAAAGAAAGTGACCCATACATTCCTAAAACTGTAACATGTACAAATGGGTCAGTAGGAGAATGGAATACAGAAAAACAAAAAATAATACTAACAACAGTAAACTTACCAACAAGTTGTGTAGTAGATTTTACTGAAGGATATACAGTAACTCTGAATGTTATAAATGGATCAACTTCTCCAGTTAGTAAAGTAGTTGGAAGATATGGTGTAACATCATTTAATGTAACACCAAATGATGGTTATAAACTAGAATTAGAAAGTGATACTTGTAATGGAACATTAAATGGAAACACTTATACAATATCAAATATTAAAGAAAGTAAATCATGTACTATAACATTTAAGAAAAATGGAACTTTGTTATCTAATTTAATAAAGTCATATGAATCTACTCATACAAATGGAGTATATAATGAAAACGGATATAGATATGAAGGAACAGATCCAAATAATTATATACAAATGGAGAAAACAGATGGAACAAAGGAGCTTTGGAGAATAATAGGATTGTTTCCTGATGGAGAAAATAAAGAAGATGTAATAAGAGTAAGAAAAGTAGGGTATGAAAGTGCTGCTTATGACTCAAACCAAACAAACCACTGGCCAAATACAACACTGTATGCAACAATATCTAGTACATATTCACTAACAAACTACAAAAACGCAGTTAACTATAAAATGTATTTAGGAACATCAAGTTCATTTACATCACTAACATCAGAGGGATGGTATAAAGCAGAAAGAGGAAGTACGCCAGGTAAAACATCAAGTACAAGCTATAATAGGACAATAACATTTACAGGAAGTGTAGGACTAATGTATCCAAGCGACTACGGGTACGGGGTACTAGCAAGTGACTGTGCAAGAACCATCAAGGCATATAATTATTTTGGGACAGCAGCATGTTATAAAAACAACTGGTTATATCAAGGAAGTTCAACTTCTCAATTGTTAATAACCCCAGATTCATCTAGTGCTTATTTTGCGTTTCTTGTTAAGACTAACGGGTATGTTGGCTACTACTCTGGCGACAATGTCACTAACTCCGGATTTTTCAGTCCAGTCATGGCTCTAAAGTCTGATGTAAAAGTAACAGGTTCTGGCACACAAAGTGATCCATATGTGATGAATTAAAAAAGGCGAAGTAGTAATACTTCGCTTATATCATATAGAGGTTAGAATCAGTTTCCTCTATTATACCTATGTTTGATTCTAACTTTCTAAGTCTTTGGTCTAATCTTCTAATTTGTCTTTCTATTTTAGTGATTCTTTCATCATACTCATCAACATATCCACCTTTATTATAATTGTTTTGCACTTGATTATTTGGAATAGACCCCATAACATTTGGTCCATATGCTTGATAATTTTGATTTATGCTGTAACCTTGAGGTGGAGTATAAATCATATTTGGTTCTTGAAAACCACCTGCTTGATAATTAGAATAAAACATGTCTCTATTTGGTTTCATAAAAGTTTCCCCCTTAACTACAAATATTATATGACAAATAAAGATAAATTGTGTATAATTGTATAAGAGGAGTTGTGTTATGAGATTAAAACATATAAAAGGTTCTGAAGAAAAAGTAAGTCTTAGTAAAGTAGTTATTAAAAATCCTGAACAATATAAAGGAAAATGGAAGAGTGTTTTTAATAATAAAAATAAGATTTATTTGGAAATTGGTATGGGAAAAGGTTCTTTTCTAATTGAACATGCTAGAAGAAATAAAAACGTTAATTATATAGGATTTGAAAAGTATCCTAGTGTTCTTTTAAATGCTCTTGAAACTATAGAAAATGAAAACCTTACTAATATTAAAATAATATGTGCTGATGCTTATAAAGTAGATGAAATATTTTATAAAGAAATTAGTAAATTATACTTAAACTTTTCTGACCCATGGCCAAAAAAGAGACACATTAAAAGAAGATTAACAAGTGATGTATTTTTAAAAAAATATAATTCAATATTTAAGGGACTTAAAGTGATTGAACAAAAAACAGATAATGATGAATTATTTAATTTTAGTTTAGAAAGTTATAAACTAAATCATTATATAGTAGTTAAAAAGAATACTAACTATTTTGATGATATAAGAACAGAATATGAAAATAAGTTTATAAGTAAAGGTAAAAATATAAATTATGTAAAAGTTATTAAAATATAGTGTAAACTACTGTAAATTAATTTTACAAAAAAAGACACTACCAATTTTATGTAATTTTTGTTATAATAGGAGTAGAAATGAGTGTGATGTTATGAAAAAGATTTTAATTTTGTTATCAGTTTTTATAATATCAGGTTGTTCACTTCAAAATAATAGTAGTGATTTAACAAATGTTAAAGAAGATATTAATGATATAATTACTAATAAGAGTAAATATACAAACACTAGTGGAATAGGCTTTAAATACTATAAACCAAGGGATTTCTCATTATTAGAAGATAAAGATTTTAATCATGTATTACTTAATAATGGAAATAAATATTACTTAAATATAGATATAAATGCATATAATAGTAAATTTAAGTCAGAATATCAAATAGATCCACTTTTATACTATAGTGATACTATTAGTAATGGAGATATATTTGGATATATTGAAGTAAGAAAAGGAAAAAATAGTTACTTTTACTTAAAAATGTTGTATAATTATAGTTGTATAGAAGTAAGTGTAAAAGAAAATGAATTAAATAGTGCAATTAATTCTTCTATGATAATATTATCTTCTATGAGATATAACAATAGTGTTATAGCATCTTTTATAAGTAATAAGAATACTGCTGGTAAAGAAAATACTTATGAAATTAAGAAACCAAATAACAAGAAAGATGATAGAAATATTTTAGATGTATATGAGTATGACTCTTATACTGAGTAAGGAGAGTGTATTATGGGATTATTTGGAAAAATTAAAAATATATTCTATGATGAAGAAATTATAGAAGTACCTGAAGAAACTGTTAAGAAAGAAGAAAGACCTAAAATTGAAGAAGTTAAAAGTATTAGAAGAGAAGAAGTTATTTCTAGACCTAAAGAAGAAGTAAAACCAGTTACTCCTATATATACTGAGCGTGAGTTATTTAAGACACAACCGGTTAATACTTTTAAATTTCCTATGGTTGATGAAGAAGATGAAATTAAACCTACTAGAGCAAGTAGAAGTATGTCTTATGAAGAACCTAAAAGAAGAGAAAAAGAGACACCTAGAGAAAACAAGTATGCTGATTTATTTAAAAATAAGACTAATACTAAAGAACCTGAAAAGAAACCAGAAAGAATTTTTAAACCTAGTCCAGTTATAAGTCCAGTTTATGGTGTTCTTGATAAAAATTATACTAAAGAAGAAATAATTGAAAGACAAGAAAGCAATAAATCATTTAATAGGGTTACTGAACCAAATGAAATGAATTATGATGCTGTTAGAAGAAAAGCATATGGTACTTTAGAAGATGAGTTAGAAAATACTTTAACAAAACTAAGTGAAAAAACTATTGAAACTGAAACTGATATAAAAAATGATACTAAGAGTATAGAAGACTTACTTAATGAAATAGAAGGTAACAAAAGCATGTCTATTGGAGAAATAGAAGAAAAGATTAAAGACAAGATGGAAGATGAAGAAGAAAGTAAAAATGTTAAAGAAGAAGACTATTTGAGTAAAATAAGTGAAGAAGCTTTTAGTAGTGAAGAAAGTGAAGAGGGTGTTAGTGATAAAACTTTAGAACATGACTTATTTAACTTAATAGACTCTATGTATGAAGAAAAGAAAGGAGAATAATTTATGGGACTAAGCGATGCATTACTAATTGTGCTATATATATCATTAATAGTATTTGTAATATCTTTAACTGTATTTGTCATAAAATTAATTGGTACTGTAAATAAGACTAACTATTTACTTGATAATTTAACTAAAAAAGCAGAAAGTTTAGATAAACTATTTGATATAATTGATTTTACTACTAATAAATTTAATCAAATTGGGAATACTATAGTAGGATACTTAATGGGAGCAGTTAATAAAATATTTGGAAAAAAGGAAAGCGAGGAAGAAGATTATGAGTAAGAAAAGTGGAATGGGTAAATTTATTTTAGGAGCAGGATTAGGTGCAGGATTAGCACTTCTATTTGCGCCTCAAGAAGGAAGCAAAACACGTCGTGAATTAAAAATTAAATTTAACGAATTAGTTGAAAAGGCTAAGTTAATTGATACAGATGATGTTAAAGCAGATATTCTTCAAAGAGTGGAAGAATTAAGAATGCAAGTAAAAGATTTAGATAAAGAAAAAGCTTTAGAAATAGCTAAGAGTCAAGCTAAAAAAATAGAAAAGAAAGCTAATGAATTATATGAAGTTGCTAAAGAAAAAGGAACACCTGTAGTAGAAAAAGCTGTTAGTGAAGTTAAAGATTATGCACTTAAAGCTGCTAGAGAAGTAGTTAGTAAACTTGAAAGTGAAGAAGAAAGTAATAAAAAAGTTAATAAAAAGAAAACTGTTAAGAAACCTAGTTCAAATAAATAACTAGGTCTCTTATTTTTTTATGTGTTATTATTGAAAAATATAATAGATAATATTAAGAATAAAAATAATTCTTTAAATAATAAAGATAAAATAGTAAGTATGTTTTGTAAAGAAGGAAAATACAAGGATAATGTAACAATTAGTAATGTGCTTGATAATTATAGTTGTCCATTATATATAAGTTATATGATTGATACTTCAGGTGAAACACTTACTTCTAATAATATAAATGATCTAATTAAATTGAGTGATGGGCTTATTTTTGAAACATATTATTATTTTAATCATAATGATATAAGTAATGTATATATATAAACTATTTTGTTAATAAATGTAGATATAAATTATTTTTTCCAATTACATTACTTGATTATTTAGAAGATAATATTCCAGAAAAAGAAAAGGATATTGTTAAAACAAAAAAGAAAAATAGGATGGTAAATAAAAGTAAAAAGGATAAGCTTGATGAATTAGAGAGTTTATATAAGGATGGAGTTATTACTGAAAGTGAATATAAAGAAAGTAGGAGTAATATATTAAGTAGTTAGTTTTTTAACGTTAGTAAGTTTTTTAATTGACAAAATCGAGGAAAAATGATATAATTTTCCTAGAAAAAGGAAATGAATATGTATGAATAATTATGATAAAATTTTAGATTATGCTAGAAAAAATAATGGATATATTACTCAAAAAGAAGCAGAAATTATGGATATTAATAGTACTTTTTTATGTAATTTAGTAACCGATAAGAAATTAGAGAAAGTAGAAAGTGGAATTTACAAATTGCCTAAGTATCCTATTGATAACTTATATATTTTATCTAAAAGTAGTAAGAAAATGTGTTATTCACATGCTACTTCTTTGTATTTGCATAACATGTCTGAAAGAATTCCATTAGTTTATGATATTACTGTTCCATACAATTATAATGGTAAATTATTAAATAATAGCAATGTTTCTTTAAGATATGTTAAAAATGATATTTTTGAGTTAGGAATAATTGAAATTAAAACGATTAATGGTTTAAATGTCAAGTGTTATGATATTGAAAGAACAATTTGTGACATTATTAAAGATAAGAATAAAATGGATAAAGAAATTTATTCAAAGGCATTAAAAAATTATGCTAAAAGTAAAAATAAAAATATTTTAAAACTAATTAAATATGCTAAGAAAATGAATATTGAAAGTGAGGTGGTAGAATTAATGGAGGTATTATTATAGTGAATTCTGATAAATTAAATTATATTATAAAGAAAAAATCAAATGGAAATAACAATATTACACATCATTTACATCAAATGTTCTTTTTTGAATGTGTATTAAGAAGAATAGAAGTTAGTAAATACAAAAACAATATTATATTAAAGGGCGGAGTGTTACTTTCTTCTATAATAGGTGAAGATTTAAGAACAACTAAAGATATTGATACAACTTTAAAAAGTGTACCATTAAACAAAACTAATATACAAAATATATTTAATGAAATACTAGCTATAGATATTAATGATAATGTTTTATTTAAAATTGAAAATATTAAAGATATTAGAGATGAAGATGAATATGGTGGATTTAGAATAAATGTGAAAGGTGAATTTGATAAAATTAAAACTAATTTTTTCTTAGAAGTTACTACTGGTGATATAATAACTCCTAAAGAAATTATGTATAAATATAATTCTATATTTGATTCAGATGAAATTAAAATATTAGCATACAATATTGAAACTATAATTGCAGAAAAATTTGAAAGTATAGTTAGTAAAAATATAACTACTACAAGGGCAAAGGATTTTTATGACATTTATATGTTACTAAATAGTGATGCAAATATAAAAGATATAAATTTATTGTTAGCTATTAAAAATACATTTAATAAAAGAAATACTTTATTTGATATAAGGGAGTTTAAAGAAATAATTGAAATAATAAAAGAAAGTGATAAATTAAGAAAAGTATATAATGATTATCAATTAAAATTAGAGTATACACATAATGTTTCTTTTGAAGATACTGTTGATGCCTTAGAAAAAATAGTAAATATTTTGGAAAGAATGAATGTAAGTGTGTAATTTAATTTGAATACAAAATATTTTACAACTAGTTAAAAGTATGCTATAATTTAATTGTTAACTTATGATGAAGTTATTAGTAGTATTATTAATATTTTTTAGAGAGTTAGTGGTAGGTGTAAACTAACAATATAATAATATGAATTACAAACTTTTGAAGTTAATAGGTAACGCGTTATAGTTAAGAGTATAAATTAAGGTGGTACCACGGATTATTTCGTCCTTTAGGTATTACTTTTTTGTTTTGAAAGGGTGAAATTTATGACATTTTTTGAAGAATTAAAATGGAGAGGTATTATTAAAGATGTATCAAGTCCAGAATTAGAAAATCTTTTAAATAATGAAAGTTTAACTTTCTATTTGGGAACAGATCCAACGGCTGATAGTTTACATATTGGACATTATGCATCATTTGTAACAGCAAAGAGACTTATGTTACATGGGCATAAACCAATAATATTAGTAGGAGGAGCAACTGGTTTAATTGGAGATCCTCGTCCTACTGCTGAAAGGGAAATTATATCTAAAGAAACAGTTGAAAAAAATATTATAGGTCTAACTAAACAAGTTAAAATGCTATTAGATGAAAAGTGCGAAGTAGTTAATAATTATGACTGGACTAAAGATATTACTTTCTTAGATTTTTTAAGAGATATAGGTAAATATATAAATGTTAATTATATGCTTAATAAAGATATTATTTCTAGAAGATTAGATACTGGTATAACTTATGCTGAATTTTCTTATACATTGCTTCAAGGATATGATTTCTTACATTTATATAAAAATAAAAATTGTGTTTTACAAGCAGCAGGAAGTGACCAATGGGGTAATATTACAACTGGTATAGAACTAATAAGAAAAATCTTAGGGAAAGAAGCTTATGGATTTACTATGCCTTTAATACTTGATAAACAAGGAAAGAAGTTTGGTAAAAGTGAAGGTAATGCATTATGGCTTGATAAAGAAAAAACTAGTCCATATAAAATATATCAATATTTAATTAATAGTGATGATACTAAAGTAGAAGAATATTTAAAAGTATTTACTTTTTTAAGTAAAGAAGAAATAGAAAGTATTATGGAAGAACAAAATAAAGCTCCGGAATTAAGGTTGGCTCAGAAAACACTTGCTTTTGAAGTAGTAAAAGACTTACATGGAATAGAAGAAGCGCAGATTGCAAGACAAACAAGTATAGATATATTTAGTGGCAAAATGAATGATGAAATGCCTACTAAAAAGGTAAGTAGTAGTGAAATAAATATATTAGATTTACTTGTAAGTACAAATTTATCTCCTTCTAAGAGTGAAGCTAGAAGATTAGTTATTCAAGGTGGTATAAAAGTTAATAATGAAAAAGTAAGTGATCCAAATGCTTTAATTAAAATAGATAATACTATTGTTAGTAAAGGTAAAAAAACAATAATAAAAGTAGTAAAAATGTAAAACTCTTAATTTAGAGTTTTCTTTTTAATTATTTTAAAGTATAATTGAAATAGGTGATAATAGTGATAGAAAAGTTAGAAAATAAATTAAAAGATATAGGTGAATTATGTAAGTTAATACTTATATATTTAGGTATTCCTATGATTTTTGGAATATTTGCAAATAACAAAGTAATATCTAATCAAACATTAAGTTATTTAGCAAATATTATAATATGTATAGTATACATAATAATGTATTTTAATATGTTTAAAACTGAGTTTAAAGAGTACTTTAAAAACTTCTTTACTAATATTAAAACTAGTCTTAAATATTGGGGTATTGGTGTACTTGGAATGTATTTATCTAATTTAATTATAATATTTGGTGTATTTAATGGTAAAATGGCTACAAATGAAACATTGAATAGACAGGCTATAGTAGGTAATCCTATAATTGGTTTTATTTGTATAGTCTTAGTAGCACCTATAGTAGAAGAAATGATATTTAGATATGGTTTTAAAAAAGTAATAGGTAAAAACTTTATGTTTCCTATAATAAGTGGTCTTGTTTTTGGTAGTTTACATGTAGTGATACATAAAATGGCTACTCCTTTAGAATTACTTTATATAATACCTTATTCATCACTTGGACTTGCTTTTGGTTATTTATATAATAAAACAGATAATATATTTAGTACAATAGTAGCGCATGTTATGCATAATTATCTAAGTTATATGGTTATAATACTTTCTGCAAGTAGTTTATAGGTGTAGTTATGGAAAATGAAAAAAAGAGTATTAAAACTAAATTAATAAATATTTTTATAGTATTAGTAATAATAGTAATAAGTATTTTTATGTATGCAAAGTATTATGAAACTACTAAAATTATAGTTAATGATGAAAGAATAATTAGTGAAAAACTACCAAGTAATTTTAGTGGTGTTAAAGTAGTTTATTTTACTGATACATTAATTGGAAGTACTTTCAATGTAGAAGATGTTAATAATCTAGTTAATAATATAAATTCTTATAAACCTGATATTATATTATTTGGAGGTAACTTGTTAAATAAAAATGTTAAACTAGATAAGAAAATATTAACTAGTTTAACTAAATTAGACTCTACTCTAGGTAAGTATTTTGTAATGGGATACTTGGATAGTGAAGAAGTTAGTACATCTTTAGAAAGCATTGGTTTTAAAAAGTTGGATAATATAAGTGAATTAATATATAATGATAGTATTACTCCAATATGTTTATATGGAGTAAGCTCATATAATAATGGTAATTCTAAGTTAGATGAATTAACTAAATGTGAAGGACTTTATACTTTAGTATTTACTCATGAAGGAGATATACTTAGTAAAATAGAAAAAAATAAATATAACCTTTTTGTAGCAGGTAATAGTTTAGGAGGAGAAATAAATATTCCTTTCTATGGAGAATTATATAAATTTGAAGGTAGTAAAAAGTATTATAAAACTATTAAAAACGATAGTATTTATATAAGTAATGGGATAGGTACTATTAAAAGTTTTTTAAGATTTAATAATTATCCTAGTTTTACTCTTTTTAGATTAAAAAGTACAGTCACAAAATAAAACTCCTCATAAAATACTTTAGAGGTGAATTTATGTATAATAATTATTATCAAAGAGGTTTTTCTTATAAGAAAGATAACAGATTTGTACCATTTGCAGGGCCATTCTTATTAGGAGCACTTACTGGTGGAGTAGCAGTTGCTGCAGTAGGACCTAAACAATATCAATACTATTATCCACCAAGACCATACTATTATCCATATTATTATTAATTTAAAGGAAGAGTTATTTTACAGGTAGTACCTTTACCTAAAATACTATCATAACTAATTTCTCCTTTATGAGAAAGAATTATCTCTTTACTCAAACTTACTCCTAAACCAGTTCCATTTTCTTTAGTAGTAAAGAAAGGAACTAAAATATTATCTAAGGTATCTTTATCCATACCTGATCCATTATCTTTAACAAAGATATATAAATAATCTTTATCTTTAAAAATTGTAGTTGATACAAGTCCCATATTATTTGGACATGCTTCAACTGCATTTTTAATTACATTAATAAGCACTTGCTTAATTCTATTATAATCTATGTTTATTTCAATATTAGCTTCTATATTAAAATTATATTTTACATTCTTAGCATTAAAAAATGGAATTAGTACTTCTTTAATATCATCCATTAAATCATTAAAAATAACATTACTAGTATTAATTTTAATCTTAGTAAATTCCATAAAATCACTAAGTAAATTAAGACTTCTATTAACTTCACTTTTAATAATCTTAATATACTTAGTACTTTTTTCTTTATTATTAACATCAAACATACTTAAATATCCTTTAATTACTGCAAGAGGATTTTTAATTTCATGAGTAATTTTAAATAAATTAATTTTCATATTCTTATCTTTTTCAAATTCTTTTAAATTCATATGTAAATTAATAACATTTTTTGATTCACTTAAAAAATAATTTAGTATTTTAATTATTATTGTAAATATGATAAAAGAGTGAATATTATCTATTAAAAACATTTTACTATAATTCATAATAGTATTTGCTATTTGAAACATTGCTAGTAATATAATAGTATTATTTATGAATATATTATCATTTTTATTAGATTTAATATATTTATTAAAACTTAAATATAAAAGAAAAAACAACATAAAAGTACTAATCATATTATAATTTAAATAATTAATAGTATAATTAATAATAATTATATTTATTACAATAGAAGTAAATTTTTCTTTATATAAATAAGTTAAAATTAAAGGTATGATAATACTTACAAATCTATAATTAAATGGAATATTCTTAGTATAAAACATTGCTAAATATAAAGAACTATAAAGAATTAATTTTAAAACTATACTTCTTTTTTTCATTTTCATATTTTGACTATATATAACAAAGTAATCATATATTAAAAGAGGAAATGTTACCAAAATAGCACTTATTATTAATTCCATCCTTATCACCAATTTAATAATAACATAGTTGTTTGTCAAAATATGTCGAAAAATGTCGTAAAGTATCAAAAAAAGTAGAAATTAATTCTACCTTAAATCTTTGATATATTTTTTTAATTGTTTACTATTAGGACCAATAATAATTTTTAATTCATTATCAATTTCAACTATACCTTTAGCACCTAATTTTTCAATACCATCTTTATTAACAATAGAAGTATCTTTAACTTTAACATTAAGTCTACTCATATTGCTTTCTACATTAATTATATTATTTTTTCCACCAAGATACTCGATTAACTTATTTATTTTAATAGTAAAATCTTTTTTATTAATTCTAATAACTATAATAGATATCAGAATTAGAATAGCAAATATAATTAAATATTCAATATACAATATATCCATAAAATCTCTCCTAATAAAATTATACTATATTTAGAAGAAAAAATAAATAAAAACTTTAAGAGTGTTATTTATTTGCTTAGTAAAATTTATTAAAAAGTTTTATAAATTATTGAAATGACTCATGTTTTTTGGTATACTTTTACTTAGTTAGGGTAGATAAATATGGAGGCTATATATGAAAAAGAAATTGTTTGTATTTTTAATTCCTATACTATTAATTACTATTAGTTTATTCCCAAGAAAAGAAAATAAAGAGTTAGTATCTAATACTGATAATTTAGTTAGTTTTACTGTGGATGGAGTAGAAAGTAAAACTATGCCTACAAAGGGTAGTGGGTATATTGCAAATAAGATTACTTGTAAAAATGGTAGTATTATTACTTTTGATAATGATAACTATATAATAGAAGTAGAAAAGTTAGAAAGTGCTGATGCATGTAAAATAGATTTTTCAAAAGAAATAGGAAGTAATACAGTAACAGTTACGATAAGTAACAGAAGTAAAATAGATAGCACAAGTAAAACAACAACAGAAGGTGGGAAAGTAGTATTTTATTTAACTGGAGAACCTGAGAGTATTACAGGTGGAGAATATACATTAAGTTCTAATAAATTAATAGTTAATAACATAATATCAAATATTAATTTAAATATAACAATGAGTAAAACATTATATGATCAATTGCTTATTGATAATTCTACAATAAAAACAAGAACAGACTTTGATACAACATTTACTGAAACAAATACAGGAACTTTATATAAAGCAACCGAGAGTATAGCAGGTAATACTCCTAAAGATGTATACTATTTTGCAGGAGATGCAAAAAACAACTGGGTAAAGTTTGCAGGTTTCTACTGGAGAATAATAAGAACTAACGATGATGGAAGTATAAGACTTTTGTATTCAGGAACAAGTCATAATACAACAAGTGGATATATTTGGACAAGTGCATTTAATAGTCCATATAATGACCCAATGCATGTAGGATATATGTATGGAACTACAGGTTCACTAGAAAATAATAGACTAAATACAAATAATAGCGCAATAAAAACATATATAGATAACTGGTATAAAAATAACTTATCAAGTTATTCAAAATATATAAGTACAGAAGCCGTATATTGTAATGATAGAGAGTTAGCACCGGGGTCAACTTATAATACAGGTAACACAAGTTTCGGCTATGCAACAAAAGGAAGACTGAATACAAATAAAACACCAACGTATAATTGTACAAATATTAAAGATGCATTTTCAGGAAGTAATAGTGAAGCAAAACTAACATACCCAATAGGATTAATGACAGCAGATGAGATAGCATATGCTGGAGGAAAAGAATTCACAAGCTTACCTAGTCCATATGCGTGGTATTATTTAAATAGTGCAGGAGAAAGTA
Source organism: Clostridium sp. CAG:628 (assembly GCA_000438415.1). Taxonomy (GTDB): domain Bacteria; phylum Bacillota_I; class Bacilli_A; order RF39; family UBA660; genus CAG-628. The sequence goes on along the minus strand of FR902241.1, from coordinate 97,249 downwards.
TAACAGGAAGCACTTATTGGTGGTCCTTGTCGCCTTTCGGCTGGAGTGGGTCTTACTCGACCGTTTGGGTTGTTTTCGTCTCGAGTAATCCGGGCTACCTTAGCTACATCCGTGCGAACGATACTTCGTATGGTGTTCGTCCTGCCATTTCTCTCAAAACTTGTATCAAATATAGTACAGGAAATGGAGCGCCTGAAACACCGTACGAAATAATCTTAGATCCGGACATTTCTTGCTAAAACCCAGTAATTACTGGGTTTGCGAATTGTAAACTTCGTCCGAACATGACCAACAGAACACAAAAATTGTTAAAATTTGTATTTTTACAAGTATAAATTGAAACTGCATTTTACTTTATAATTTATTTGACTTTTAAAAAGTGTTCGGAAGCAAGATGAAATAGTGAAAACGAAAGTGGATGTTAAAAATCATACAAAAAGGCACTTGAAAAGTGATGTGAATCCTGTTTAGGAGACACAATTAAAAAGCAGTATATTAAAAAGAGAAAATTATTTTTCTCTTTTTGTGTAAGTTTTTCTCTTTTTCTTAACCTTTGACTTTAATCTAGTAGTATTATAAAATAATATCCATTCTTCCACAAGTTGAATATATTCTTGTAAAGATGTAATATTATTGTTGTACAAAGTTTCTTTTTTTAGAAGAGCATGCCAACTTTCTATAGGAGAATCATCTATTGGGGTTCCTTTTCTAGACATAGATATTTGAATTCCATTGGATTCACATATTGCTTTGTACTCATAAGATGTATATTGAAATCCTTGATCAGAATGTAGGATTAAACCATTTACATCTTTTTCTTTTGCTATTGCTTCATTTAAAGTATCTATAACTAACTTATTATCATTATGCTTTGATATTTTATATGCAACTACATGTCTGTCATATAAGTCTATAATTGTAGATAAATATGCTCTTGATCCTTTAAAAATTAAATATGTTACATCAGTATCCCAAACTTTATTAGGGCTATCTGTATTAAAATTTCTTTTTAATAAATTGGTTTTAACATTATCTTCAATTCTTTCATTTTGAATTAATAATTATACTATGAAATTTTCTAAGATTAATTACAAAAAGTTTTATAAATTATTGAAATGACTCATGTTTTTTGGTATACTTTTACTTAGTTAGGGTAGATAAATATGGAGGATATGTATGAAAAAGAAAATGTTTGTATTTTTAATTCCTATAGTATTAATTATTATTTATTTATTACCAAGAAAAGAAAATAAAGAGTTAGTATCTAATACTGATAATTTAGTTAGTTTTACTGTGGATGGAGTAGAAAGTAAAACTATGCCTACAAAGGGTAGTGGGTATATTGCAAATAAGATTACTTGTAAAAATGGTAGTATTATTACTTTTGATAATGATAACTATATAATAGAAGTAGAAAAGTTAGAAAGTGCTGATGCATGTAAAATAGATTTTTCAAAAGAAAAAGGAAGTAATACAGTAACAGTTACGATAAGTGACACAAGTAAAATAGATAGTACAAGTAAAACAACAACTGAAGGTGGGAAAGTAGTATTTTATTTAACTGGAGAACCTGAAAGTATTACAGGTGGAGAATACACATTAAGTTCTAATAAATTAATAGTTAATAACATAATATCAAATATTAATTTAAATATAACAATGAGTAAAACATTATATGACCAATTATTGGCAGATAAAACAACAAGATTAACAAGAACAAATTTTAATGCTTTTAGTACAAGCAATACTAAAACATTGTATAAATCTATTGAAAATAATACAACTGTATATTATTTTGCTGGAAATGCAACAGATAACTGGGTAAAGTTTGGTAAACACACTAATGATGTCGTTGTTTATAGGGGCTATAATCAACAAGGTTCAAGGTATCAAGATTTTAATTCATTTAATGATTGTAATACTTCAAATTATAATTCTGATTGTACTAAACGTGTTATTGCAAAATCTGGAGAACCAATATATTGGAGAATAATAAGAACAAATGCTGATGGAAGTATAAAACTTTTATATCATGGTTCTAGTACAACATCAACTGATGCGTATTTGGGTTTTTCATCTTATTCTTCTGAAAATAGTACAATGTCTGTAGGCTATATGTATGGAACAAGTGGCTCTTTAGAAAATAATAGACTAAATACTAACTCTAGTATTATAAAAGATTTTCTAGACACATGGTATCAAAAAAATTTATTAACAAATTATGATCGTTATTTAAGTGATGATGCAATTTACTGTAATGATAGAAATTTGGCTAATGGATATAATTTTTCCTTAAATGCACTTATGTATTACAAGGCTTATGATAGACTTTACAATACTCAGTCCCCTACATATAACTGTACAAATGAATATGATTCGTTTAGTGGTAATAATCCAAAAGCAAAACTAGACTATCCAATAGCATTAATGACTGCTGATGAAGCCTCGTTTGCGGGTGGGTACTATAATAGTGATTCAACACCATACTACTATTATAATAGTAACAATAGTAGTTCTATAGACCAATATAGTTTTTGGACAATGACACCTACTTACTCTGATTCTTCTGAATCAAGAGTATATTATGTGTATAAAAGATTAGCTAGTTCCCCAGTTGCACCTATTTTTGGTGATTTAATTAGACCAGTAATAAGTATAAAGGGTAATAGTCCTTACAAAAGTGGAGATGGAAGTGCAAGTAATCCTTATGAGATAGAAATGAATTAAAACTCATTTCTATTTTTTTCACAAAAGATACATAAAATAATCACATCATTAACAATAAACTATAGTAAACTTGTAAATGAAAGAGGTGATAATAGTTAAAGAAAAATTTAAAAGAATAGTTATTAGGTAAATTCACTCACAAAATATTTATATTTACATAAATTAATAGTGAATATAAAGAAGGGGTGGATTATATGAATAATAATAATGGTTATAGTAGATGTAACCAAAATAGTAATGAATGCGAAAATAATTGTTTACAAGAGATATTGCAAGTAATAAATGTTCTTCAATCAAATGCATGTCCTGAAAATTGTTTGAATTCTTGTGATAGACCTGCACTTGGAGGAGGAAGTAACTGTGTAGTATGTAATACTAGACCAATTATGCTTTATATGTGTGGAAGTAATGGAAAACCTTTATCTATGCCTACAACTAGAACTAATACTGACTGTACAGTAGAAGGCACTGCTAATTGTTCAAATGTATTTAGAGTAGAAAAAGTAGATGGATGCTGCTGCACATTTAGAGTACTTGCAGCGAATACTGATACTACAAGTCCTTATCCATATGTAGCAACTGATTCAATATTTACTATGAATATTAATTGCTTATGTTGTCTAAGATGTTTAAATGATACTTTTGTAGAATGTATATGTAGTTAAAGTAAAAAAGATCCTAAGGTTGGATCTTTTTTAGTGTTTTAATGTTTACAAATTCATCATATTCTAAAAATGCATTTTGTAAAGTATTCTTATTAATATATAAACCAAAACCACTAGGTGAAGTATTAAGTATTACATCTTTTAATTCTTTATTTGCTTTAATATATAAGTAATACTTTAATAAAGAAAATTTGTTTTTAATATCAGATAATCTTACAAAATGGTTTTCATCAAATTTATAAAGTAGTTCTCTTTCTAAATAGGTAAATGATTTTAATGTGTTAGAATAACTTGTACACATTTCTATATTAGCATAAACAAAATTCTTTGAATTCATTTGTAACCCTCCTAAAACTATTATAAAATATTTATAAGTGATAAACAAGTGAATATTTTAATAAAAGACTTGACTTTTTAATAAATATTATTTATTCTTTTATTTGACAAGTGATAATTAAAAGGAGAAAATTATGAAAAATTTAGTTATTGTGGAGAGCCCAAGTAAAAGTAAGACAATTGAGAAGTATTTAGGAAAAGATTATAAAGTTACAAGTAGTAAGGGTCATATTAGAGATTTAGCTACAAGTGGTAAATATGGTCTTGGTGTTGACTTAGAAGATAATTTTAAGCCTAATTATAAAGTTATAAGTGGTAAAGGTAAGTTAGTTACTGAACTTAAAAAAGAAGTAAAAAAGAGTGATTATGTAATACTTGCTACCGACCCAGACCGTGAAGGAGAAGCAATTAGTTGGCATTTATTAGATACATTAAAACTAGGTGATAACTATGGAAGAGTAGTATTTAATGAAATAACAGAAAATGCTATTAAAGAGGCTTTTAAAAAACCTAGAAATATTGATATGGACTTAGTTCATAGTCAAGAAAGTAGAAGAATACTAGATAGAATAATAGGTTTTAGATTAAGTAAACTTATGCAAAGTAAAACTGAAGGAAAAAGTGCTGGTCGTGTACAAAGTGTAGCATTAAAACTTATTGTTGATAGGGAAAGAGAAATAGAAAACTTTAAAAGTGAAGAATATTATACAATAGATGCTTATTTTAATGATTTTGAAGCTACTTTAACTAAGTATAAAAATAAAAAGATTGAAATAAAATCACCTGTTTTAAAAGATGAAATATTAAGTAAATTATCTAATGCTTTTAATATAGAGAGTGTAGAAGTTAAAGAGAAGAAAAAAAGTAGTAAACTTCCATTTACAACTAGTACACTAACACAACTTGCTAATCAAAAACTTAATTTTAGTGCCTCAAAAACTATGAAATTAGCTCAGGCTCTTTATGAAGGAAAGAAACTTGGTAATGAAACAGTTGGTATAATAAGTTATATGAGAACAGATAGTGTTAGATTAAGTGATATTTTTACTAAAGATGCATTCAGTTTTATTAAGAATAATTATGGAAGTAAATATGTAGGACATGTTAAAAAGACTAAGGAAAAAGAAAATGTACAAGATGCACATGAAGCAATACGTCCAACTAGTATTAATAGAACACCAGAAAGTATAAAAAATTATTTGAGTGATGATGAATATAAACTATATAACTTAATATATGTTAGAACTTTGGCTAGTTTAATGGCTGATGCTAAATATAATAATACTAGTGTAGTATTAGATAATAATGATTACAAATTTAATGCTAGTGGACAAGTTAATACTTTTGATGGGTATTTAAAAATATATAAAGAATTCGAAACAACAAATGATAAAGTATTACCTGACTTTAGTAGTTATAAATCAAGTGTAATTGTAAGTAAAGAAATAAAAGCAAATAGTCACTTTACTGAACCACCTACAAGATTTAAAGAAGATACTTTAATTAAAGAGTTAGAGAGCCTTGGAATAGGTAGACCTAGTACTTATGTTAAAATTATTGAAGTATTAAAAGAAAGAAAATATATTAGTATGGAAAATAAGAAGTTTATCCCTACAACTGTTGGAGTACAAGTAACTGATAAATTACAAGAATATTTTAGCAGTATTATAAATGTTAAGTATACTAGTGAAATGGAAACAGACTTAGATAAAGTAGCAGAAGGAAAGTATGTATGGTATGAACTATTAAATAAATTCTATAAAGACTTTGAACCTCTAGTAGAAGAAGCATATAGTAAGATGGAAAAAGAGCGTCCAGAAGAAACTGGAGAGTTGTGTCCATTATGTGGTAAACCCTTAGTATATAGACATGGTAAATATGGAAAATTCATTGCTTGTAGTGGATACCCTGAATGTAAGTATATACCTAAAGTAGAAAAGAGTGCTACTGTGATATGTAAGTGTCCAAAATGTGATGGAGATATAATTGTAAAGAAAACTAAAAAAGGAAAAGAATTTTATGGATGTAGTAATTTTCCTAAATGCAAGTATGCCAGCTGGGATAAACCTACTGGTGAAATATGTAGTAAATGTAAAGAACTTCTAGTTATGAAAAAAGATAGTGTAGTTTGCCCTAATTGTGATAAATAACCTTCTAAGAAATTAGAAGGTTTTAATATAAAATTTTGTTGAAAAAAAAACTATTTATTAGTATAATTAAATTATGATAGGGAAGGGTGATTTATGAAAAAAGTTTTATTAATACTTTTTAGTTTGTTTTTAGGAACTAATAGTTTGTTAGCAACTAATATGACAAGCAAGGATACTATTAAAGAGGATTTAAAGTGTGTTTATAAAAGACTAGATGTAGCAGATACATTTATAGTTAAAACTGATAAATTCAAATGCTCAAGTGGACTATGTTCAAGTAGTGACTTTAATAAGATAGGAATACTTAATACTAATGAATATGAAAGAATAGGTGGGATTACTTCATATTTAGTAAACAGACAACCATTTGTAAGTTTAGGAAATAATGGGTATGACGTAATTACGCCAAGTGAAATAAAATATCAAGAAAGTAATGGAACATTAAGACCAACTATGTATGTTAAAGAAATAGTGAAAGTAACTGGAAGAGGAACTAAAAATGATCCTTGGAAATTTGTATATCCTAACTATAATGTTAAAATTAATATAGTTGGAGGAAATATTAATGGACAAAGTAATTATACTGAAATACTAAAGACTTTTGATAAGGAATATGTTATTAATAAAGATGCTAACTATTATATGAAAGATGTTAGTAAAGATGTTAAATGTAGTGGAAAAGGTAACTACAACTTTACTGATAATAAGCTTCAACTACTTAATGTAGAAAGTGATGTTACTTGCAGTGTTAAATATACAGTTAATAAATACTATTTAGCTTTAATTTTAAATAATGCTACAAGTAGTGAAAATAACGTATTAGTTAATGCTTTAGAAGATAAAAGTATTAGTATTAATCCAGAAGAAAACTATGCATTTACAGGAGCAAACTGTACAAATGGTCAAACATATGAATATAGTAATAAAACATTTACAGTTAAATCAATTAATAAAGATACTACTTGTACTTTAAGATACGAAAAAGTAAGAAATGTAGAAAGTAATACAGATGGAGAATATGTTGTACCTGCAAGTGGTTACTACCTAATGGAAGCCTTAGGTGCTAAAGGTAGTGGTAATGGTGGAAAAGGTGCTTATGTAAGTGCAGAAGTATATTTAGTGAAAGGCCAAACTATTAAATATGAAGTTGGAACTAGTACTAATGGTGCTGCTAGTATAGGAAGTGGTTCTCATGCTGGTGGAGGAGCTTCTAGATTTAAATTAAATAATGAATATTTTATTATTTCTGCTGGAGGTGGAGGCGGAAGCAACGGTTCACCAGGAGGAGAAGGAAATGGACTTGGTGGAGTTAACTCAAGTGATTCATCTAAAAATGGTAAAAATGGTGTAAGTGGAAGTGGTGGTTCTTCAGCTGCTGATGCAACAGTTTGTACTAGAACAGGTACATGTGGAGGCGGATGTAAAAGATATGAAACAACTTATAGAAGATGTTGTGAAAGTTATTCCCCACCACATGAAGAATGCGTTAATGGTGAAGTAGAATGTGGAGACGCATTTTGTGAAAAACTTCCATCAAGTCAACAAGGTTCATGTTATAGAAAATGTGGTGAAAACAATGGAATAGGTAAAAAATGTCGAACAGTCGGAGGCGGTTGTGAAAGTTATGGTACTTGTCCTCACGAAAGCTGTGCAGAGTATTATCCTACATATTCTTGTTGTACTAGTACTTCTACTAAAAGTGGAGACTCTGGTAATGGTGGAAAAAGTGTAATAAGTAGTAAACTAAATAATAAAACTATTACCATTAAACAAAAAGTAACTGGTAGTAATAATGGAAATGGTAAAATAAAAATAAGTTTTGTAAGGGAGTAAAGAGATGAAAAAAGTTATAATATTGTTTGTAGCATTAATTTTATTAACAGGATGCAAGGAGTGTGAAAAATGTACTCCTTGTGAAAAATGTGAAACCGAAACTAAAGTTACACATGAGGAATTAAAAGATATATTAATAAGTTATGGATATTATGTTTATCAAGATGGTGTTTTTGCTAAAGATAGTAGTGATATAAAAACTTATGAAATAAATATAAAAGATTTATATGAAAGAAATAAATACGATATTATTCCTTTTATTAGAAATAATTGTAAATTAGAAACTACTAAAATAGAGTTTACTATTTCTTCATTAGAACCATTAGTTTTTGAATATAATCCAATATTAGACTGTGAATAGTTGTTATTTAATAATTATTGTGGTAAAATATATCTGAATTGGAGGCTTATATGAAAAAGAAAAATGGGTGGGGATTCTTAGAGTTTTTCTTCTTTCTTGGGTTATTTATAGTATGCTTATTAGTAACAGCATATGCTTTAAGAAAAGTTGGACTTCTAAATGAAGACTGGAAATTTGTAGACTTTTATGATAAGGGTAAAGATAGTAATGAAAGTGATATATATAAATATAGTGACATTGAAACTAAATTAATTGATAGTACTAAAAAATATATTAAAGACTTCTATAATAATAATCTAGGAGTAGATACTCTTAATATAAAAATAAGTTCTCTTATTAGTAATAATTATATAAGTGAAGTAAGAGATAAAGATGGAAATTGTACTGGATATGTTTCTGTATATAAAGATGATAATAATGTAGTAATATATACTCCTTACCTAAAGTGTAAAAATTATGTAAGTAATGGATATGTTGAAAGGCATGATGGGTAATGAATAATAAGATAATTGTAGTGTGGGGTATTATTATAATTATACTTGTTTCTATTATTTATTATATAGGTATTACTTATCAAAATGAAATAAAGTATATTAGTTTAAAAGAAGAAGTAAAAATTGCCGTTAAAGATTATATTAGTAGTGAAAAAATAACTAAGTATCCTTTTAAAATAACTACTGAAGAGTTAGAAGAAAAGGGATATTTAAAAGAATTAAAACTTGGTAATAAGCTTTGTGCTGCTGATATAGAAGTAACTAAAAAAGTGTTCAAGAGTTATGATATAGAATTTACTTGTGTAAATGTGGAAAAGTAATTGATACTTTTTCTTTTTTTTGGTAAAATAAGATTATAAAGTAGGTGTTAATAATGAAATACGAACTATCAAAATCATTAAAAAGAGGAAAAAATGGAATAACTGATTTTACTCCAATAATTGCTTTAGTTATAGTTTTAACTATTGTTATAACATTTTTTATAATTTTCTTTAATGTAAGAAATAATAAATGTTTAGAATTAGAAAGTTCTATTATGGATGAAGCATATAAATATGCAGAACTAAATGGTTTACCTACAGTTAATGGAAAAAGTGTTACTGTTAATTTAGGGGATTTAAGTGAGATTAAATTTAAAGATAAGATAGTATGGGGTACTGTAAAAATTACCAAAGTAGATAAAGATTATGTTAAAACTTTTAATATTAGTAATGCAAGTTATTGTGATACTTCTAAGAGATATAAAATGAGTAAAACTACAAGCAAATATCCTAAAGGTAAAAGCTTAGTTGATGTAACTACTAAATATAATTTTGTTGATGTAAGTTATAACTATACTCCTTGGTCAGATTTTATTGAAAGTTCAAAAATTAATACCAAAGAAGATAAAACTTATAAAGTACTATTACCACTTGATTTAAAAAAATTACCAAAAGTTAGTGAAGCAGCAAATATCTTAAGTTGGGGAGTAGAAGAAAAAGAATATTATAAATATAGAGATAAAAAATGGAAATGGTATATAAATCAAAATAGTGAATACTCAGGTTTTTCAAGTGAACAACCAAGTGGATATGCTAATAAAGATAGAAAGACTGAGATACAAGCAGAGCAAACTGAATGGTCAACTAATTATCCTGAAGAAAAAAGTTACAGAAAGATAAGTACTCAAACTGGATATAAATTTTATTATGAAGATGAAGATGGTAATAAAGTTTATTATAATGAAGGTAAATATGTTCCCAGAATAAATGATGATGAATTAAGAGAAAAATATAATAAAAAAGAAAAAACTACTGTACTCATGTATAGTTATGTTGACTCTATGTGGAAATGGTATAATGGAGTAGAAAGAATATATTCAGGTTATACTAGTTTACCTAATTACCAATATAAATATAAAGATGAAGACTTAATGATTTATACTAATTGGTCTAGATTTAGTACTACTTCATATTTAACTAATGAAAATATGGCTTACAGAGAACAGATAACTGATATGCATAAAAGGTATCGTGCTTACTTTAGTTTAGAATCTAACCTAAAATTAGATAATTATGTAACATTAGAAGAGTTAGAAAGTAAAGCAGGTAGAACTATTGAAGAAATGTTAAATGATAAATATGTTAAAGTATTAACTAAATATGAATACACTTATGGAAAGTAGTTTTAATAATGGATTAAAACTTACAGAGTAGATGATGAAATATAGATAAAAATAAAATAATTACAAATTATAAAAAAATAAATAGTACAAAATAAACTACTGCAAAACAGTGGTTTTTTATTGACTTAAGAGGGATTTTGTGGTATATTTATATGGACGTAAACAACTATTATTTTAATTTTATTTATGTTTATATATGAAGGAGGCGTTTTTATGAATAAAATAAAAGTTTTTAGTTTGGGTGGATTAAATGAAAATGGTAAAAATTTATATGTGGTTGAAATAAATGGTAGAATATTACTTTTTGATGCAGGACTTAAATATGCTAATGAAAAAATGTTAGGAGTAGATTATGTTATACCTGACTTTAGTTATTTAATAGAAAATAAAAAAAGAATAGTGGGGTTATTTATAAGTCATGCTCATTATGAAAACATGGGTGCAGTAACTGACTTATTAAAAGTATTACCTGACTTACATATATTTGCTACTAATTATACTTCTAAAATTATAGAAATAGAAGCAATAGAAAGTGAAGTAAAAGTTAAAAACATGCATATTATTAAACCTCATAGAAAAATAGATTTTAAAGAGTTTAGTGTATTTCCTTTTAGTGTAAGTCATAGTGTGCCAGAGAGTGTTGGTTTTAGTATTAATACTCCAAATGGCGCTATTGTATATATGACTGACTTTGTAATAGATAGTACTATGAAAGATAAATATGATATGGATCTAGGTAAACTAGCATATATTGGTAAACAAGGTGTACTTCTTTTAATGAACGAAAGTGTATTTAGTGAAAAACAAGGATTCACTAGTCCTAATCATAAACTAGATAAATACTTTAAAGATGCAGTTGAAAAAAGTGAAGGAAGAATTATATTTAGTATATTATCACTTCATTTATTAACTATTCAAAATATATTTGATGCTATAAAAGGTACTAATAGAAAAGTAGTTATAATGGGTAAATACTTACAAACAGTTATTGACATGGCTATTAAAGAGGGATACTTACATGTATTACCAGGTGTAATAGGTGACTTAAGAAACTTAAAAGATAGTGATTCAGTAATACTTGTTAATAATGATAGAGAAACACCTTATTATAACTTAAGTAGAATAGTTAATGGATATGATAAATATGTAACTTTAGAAAGTACTGACTCAATATGTTTTGCAGATCCATCTTATGAAGCACAAGAATTAACTAGTGTTAGAATAAAAAATGATATTGCAATGCATGGAGTTAAAATATATGATGTACCAAAATCTAAAAGTGTAAGACTTCATGCTTCTAGTCAAGATTTAATGCTTATGGTAAAAATATTTAATCCTAAATACTATATGCCTATAAAAGGTGAATATCGTTATCAAGTAGGTAATGCTAAACTTGCTTTATCTGTAGGTATGCCTAAAGAAAATATACTACTTAAAGAAAATGGAGACATAGTAACATTTATTGATGGAGAATTATCTAATGATTTTAAACATATACAAGTAGATGATGTTTTAATAGATGGTAAAAGTACTAATGATGTTGGTGAGTTAGTTTTAAAAGATAGAGAAATGCTTGGTAAAAATGGATTAATTGTTATATCTGCAACTGTTGATAAAAAGACTAAGAATATTAAGAATGGACCTGAAATTTTATCAAGGGGTGTTATTTTTGATAAAGATAATAATAATTTGATAGATGAAATTAAGAAAAGAAGTTTAGAGATTATTAAAAATAATGTTAATGGAAAATATGCAGATTATGCTAAAATAAGAACTGATGTTAGAGAAGATGTGGGTAATTATTTATATAAGTTAACAGAAAGCAAACCAGTTATTTTAACAGTTATCCAGGAGGTATAGTATGATATATTTAGACTATAGTGCAACAACACCAGTAAATGATAGTGTACTAGATAGTTACGTTAAAACAACTACAGAGTATATAGCTAATGCTAACTCAATACATAATTTAGGTGTTAAAAGTAAAGAATTAATGATGAAAGCTACTAAACAAATTGCTAATATGCTAGGATGTAACTTTAATGAGATAATTTATACAAGTGGCGCTAGTGAAAGTAATAGTACTGCAATTAAAGGAATAGCATTCAAATATGCTAACCGAGGAAAACACATAATAACAAGCTATTATGAACACAAAAGTGTAGTAGAAAATATGGATTATTTAAGTACTTTAGGCTATGAAATTAGTTATGTTAATTTAAATAGTGATGGAAGTATTGACTTAAAACATTTAGAAAGTTTAATAAGAGAAGATACTATATTAGTAAGTATATGTGCAGTAAATAGTGAAGTTGGATTTAAGGCTCCACTAAAAACTATAAGACAAATTATTAATAAAAAGAATAGTAAAGTAGTGTTCCATAGTGATATGACTCAAGCACTTGGTAAAATTCATGTTAACTTAAATGATGTTGATTTGGCTAGTATGTCTAGTCATAAAATATATGCTCCAAAGGGAATTGGTTTACTTTATAAAAAGAATGGAATAGAAATAATTCCATTAATATATGGTTTAACTGATAATTGCCCTTATAGGGGCGGAACACCAGCACTTCCTTTAATCGTAAGTTTTAGTAAAGCAGTAAGGCTTGCTATTGAAAGTTTAGATGAGAACATAAAGAAATGTGAAGAGTTAAACACTATGTTAAAAGAAGGACTTAGTGACTTACCAGTTAACATAAACTCTAATAATATATGTGTTCCTCAAATACTTAATTTAAGTCTTAAAAAGATAAAGAGCGAAACTTTTGTAAGGGCTATAGAAAAAGATGGAATATATATAAGTACTACTACAGCTTGTTCAAGTAACGAACCATCTAGCATACTAAAACATATAACTAGTGATAAAGAAGTAAATTCTACTAGTATAAGAATAAGTATAAGTCATTTGACTACAAAAGAAGAAATAAATAAATTTATAGTAAGTTTTCATAAAACATATAAAGAGTTACTATTAAAGGAGTAAATGTATGAAAGAAGTAATAATGATTAAATATGCAGAGTTAACTACTAAAAAAGATAATAGAAATTTCTTTATAAATACTTTAGAAAAGAATGTGTTATCTTGTTTAGATGGGTTAAATCCAACTATTAGGAAAGACTACTATAGAATGTTTATATATGTTAGTGATATAGAAAGTAGTATTAGCAAGCTTAGTAAAGTTTTTGGTATTCACGAAATAGTAAGGTGTGTGTTTACAGAAGACGCTAGCTTAGAAAATATTGAGAATATTAGTAAAACTTTGATTAAAGAAGGAAGTACATTTAAAGTTGTTACTAATAGAAGTGATAAAACATATCCAATTAATAGCATGGAGTTATCTAGAATGGTTGGTGCTTATTTACTTAAAAATGTTCCTAATTTAAAAGTAGACGTGCATGATCCTAGCACTATAGTTAATATTGAAATAAGAAGAGAAGGAGTTTATTTATATTCTAGTGGAATACCTGGAATGGGAGGTTATCCTACAGGTACTCTAGGAAAAGCACTTCTTATGTTAAGTGGCGGGATTGACTCAGTTGTTGCTGGTTTCTTAACTATGAAAAGAGGAGTTAAATTAGATTTTCTTTATTTTGAAAGCTTACCTCATACAAGTTTAGAAGCAAGAGATAAAGTAATTAGTCTTGCTAAAATACTTAAGAGTTATGGAAATACTGGAAAACTATTAGTTGTACCTTTTACTAAAATTCAAGAAACTATTTATAAAGAAATGAAAGGCGACTACATGATTACTATGATGAGAAGGCAAATGTATAAAATTGCTACAAAAGTTGCAAAAATGAGAAATGCTAATGCGATAGTAAATGGAGAAAGTATTGGTCAAGTAGCAAGTCAAACATTAACTAGTATGAAAGTAGTAAATGATGTAACAAATTATCCTATAATTAGACCACTTGCAAGTTTTGATAAGTTAGAGATAATGGATATAGCAAGAAAAATTGGTAGTTATGATATAAGCATACTTCCTTACATTGACTGCTGTACTGTGTTTGTGCCACCTCATCCAGTAATAAACCCAAGACTAGATGTTGCAAGAAGTGAAGAAGAAAAAATGGATGAAAGTTTACTAGATGAAGCTATAAAAAATATAATTAAAATTGATTTAAATGAAGAAAACCTAGATAATGATTTACTTTAGGTTTCTTTTTTTGAAAAAAATGATAAAATTAATACGAAGGAAAGTGATAATATAAAAGAAAAAGTCACTTTAGACTTTATATTAAAAGTAAACTCGTATGTAAGTAGAAACGAGTCATTATCTTGGGGTAAATTAAGAACAGGTAATGTAGGTATTTCTGGCACTGACTACATTCCTATAATTCCAGAAGAGAACGTAGTTAAAGAAGATATTAAAAAAATATTAGAAATTCCAGATATAAGTAAGGGTATAATTTTAGTTAAGGATGATGATTTATTAGAATTTAACAAACTTTTAACAGAATATTATACTACTAGAGTAGATATTAAGATAATAGAGTTTTTATATAACAAGTGTGTTTATGGTTTAGAATAATAAATATACTTGTTATATTAATGATAAGTAATATGTAAATCTTTTTTATATATAAAATTTATAAGAAATTAAAGTTTTAAAAGCAAAATATTTGCTTTTTTTCTTTATATTTTTCCTTAACTATGGTATTATTTAAATGTATGAAAGTGAGTTGATATAATGATTAGTATAGAAAAATTAAAAGATTATGCTAAAAAGTTAGAATTTACTATGAAAGAAGATGAATATGTTACTTTACAAAGTGAGTTTGAAATTCTTTTTAAACAGGTAGATAAAATTGGAGAAATAGAAGGGCTAAATAATTATGAAGTGATGACTCATCCTTTTCCTTTAGATAATGCTTATTTAAGAAGTGATGAAGTAGATATGAGTTTAAGTGTAAATGATGCACTTAGTAATGCTAAAGATAAAATGAGTAACAGAGTTAAAGTTCCAAAGGTGGTGGAATAATGAATATAGAAGAATGTTTAGAAAAAATGAAAAATAATATAAGTAGTGAAGATTTATTTAAAGATGCAGTTTATAAGTCAAAAAGTGTTATGGAAGAGTTGAATCCTTACGTTACAATTATGGATAAATATGAACATATTCTAAGTGATAGTTTAATTAATGGAGTACCTTATGCACTTAAAGATAATTTTAGTACAAAAGGAATACTTACAACTGGTTCAAGTAATATATTAAAAGATTACATTCCACCATATGATAGTACTGTTTATAAAAAACTTAAAAATGCTGGGGCTGTCTTGGTTGGAAAAACTGTACTAGACGAGTTAGCAATGGGAGGAAGTGGACTTACTGGACACACAGGAATAGTAAGAAATCCATGGGATACAACTAGAATAAGTGGAGGCTCAAGCGCAGGAAGTGCAGTTGTAGTTTCGCGTGGTATTGTTCCATTTAGTATAGGAAGTGATACAGGTGACTCAGTAAGAAAACCTGCTAGTTACTGTGGTGTAGTAGGTTTTAAACCAACATATGGACGTATTAGTAGATATGGATTATTTCCTTTTGCAAGTAGTTTAGACCATGTAGGAATATTTGCAAGAAATGTAAAAGATGTGGCAACTGTAACAGACATATTAAAAGGAAAAGATGAGATGGATATGACTACACTAGAGAGTGATAATATTAGTTATAGTGAAAACCTAACTAATGACTTAAAAGGTAAGAAATTCTTCTATATTAAAGAAATAGTAGACAAAAGTTTATATCAAAATAGTCCTGAAACTTTAGAAATATTAGATATATTCTATAAACAGGTAGAAGATATGAGGTCAAGAGGTGCTAGTGTAAGTGAATGTAGTATAGATAAAAAACTTCTTGAATGTATATATCCAATATACTTCATAATAAGTTGTGCAGAAAGTACAAGTAACAATAGTAACTTAACTGGTTTCATCTTTGGTAATAGAATGGAAGGAAGTACTCCTGAAGAAATAATGATGAATACTAGAACTAAAGGATTTGCTGAAATGATTAAAAGAAGGTTTATAATAGGTAGTTATGTTTTGGAAAGAGAAAATCAAGATAGATTATTTAAAAATGCTTCTAGAGCTAGGAATATGATAGTTACTAAAATAAATGAATTATTTAATACATATGATGCTTTGATACTTCCAACAAGTGGTACAGTAGCGCCTAAAATAAATAGAGAAGTAGAGCCTGATAAATTAAGTAGTGAATACTTACTTCTTGAAAACCATTTATGTATAGGTAACTTTGGAGGATATCCAAGTATAAGTATTCCAAATGGGTTTGTAAACAATATGCCAACAGGTTTATCAATTACTTGTAAACAAAAAGAAGACTTAAAATGTTTAAGTATTGCTTATTCTATAGAAAGTACTATGAACTATAAAGACATAATAAGTGGAGGTGAACTATGAAATTAGAACCAACTATTGGACTTGAAATACATTGTGAATTAAATACAAAAAGTAAGATGTTTTCTGGAAGTAATAACTTTTATACAACTATTCCTAATACTAATATAAGTGTAATAGATTTAGCTTTTCCTGGTACATTACCTAGGCCTAATATAGAAGGAGTTAGAAAATGTTTAAAACTAGCACTTGCTTTAAACTCTGAAGTACCAGATGAAGTATTGTTTGATAGAAAAAACTATTATTATGCTGACTTACCTAAAGGATATCAAATAACACAAATGACTAAACCTTTTGGAAAAAATGGTTATATTGATATAGAAGTTAATGGAAGTAATAAAAGATGTTTTATACATCAAATACACTTAGAAGAAGACTCTGCTTCAATGACACATGAAACTACATATAGTTTAATAGATTATAATCGTGCAGGAGTACCTTTAATTGAAATAGTTACTGAACCAGTCTTTACTGGAATAGATGATACAATAGAATTTCTAGAAAATTTAAGAGATATTATAAAATATATTGGTATAAGTGAAGCCTCTAATGAAAAAGGTCAGTTAAGAGTAGATGTTAATATAAGTATGAAAGAAATTGGTAGTAATGTTTTAGGAACAAGAGCTGAAATAAAAAATATTAACTCATTTAATAGTGTTAAAGAAGTAATAGAAGCAGAAATAAAAAGACAAACAGAAGTATTAACTAGTGGTGGAATAATAAAGCAAGAAACTCGTAGATGGGTAGATACTGAAAAGAAAACTGTTTCTATGAGAGATAAAGTAGATGCAATTGATTATAAATACTATGTTGAACCTAATATACCAAGAGTAAAACTAACTGATGAGTTTTTGAGTGATATTAGAAAAAGTATTCCAGAATTACCTATTAGTAGAATGAATAAATATATTCTTTTAGGAGTAAATAAAAAAGAGGCTAAAACTTTAGTAAGAGATAAAAGTATAAGTGATTATTTTGAAAAAATGTTAGAGTTAAATGTTAATCCTACTATGGCTAGTAACTGGATTACTGGTAAATTAATGGGTTACTTAAATGAAGAAAAGAAAAGTATTCATGAAATATTTATGAGTCCAGAAATGCTTGCTAGTTTAATTAATATGGTAAGTAAAGGTAAAATAAGTAGTGAACAGGCTAAACAAGTATTTAATTATGTTTTTGAAGAAGAAAAAACTCCTAGTGAAATAGTTAAAGAAAAAGGTATGGAACAAGTAAGTGATGAAGCTGCTATTAGAAATATGGTTAATGAAGTAATAGAAGAAAATCCTAATCAACTTGCTACTTATAAAAGTGGTAAAACTAATATATTAGGCTTCTTTGTTGGACAAGTATTAAAGAAAAGTGGTGGAAAAGCAAATCCTAGTATAGTTAATAAAATTGTTAATGAAGAAATTAATAAAAGATAGAAAAGGAAGTGTAATATGCTAAATGTAGTTTTATATGAACCAGAAATACCGGCAAACACTGGAAATATTATGAGAACTTGTGTTGCAACTGATACAAAGTTACACCTAATTAAACCATTAGGTTTTAGTTTAGAAGATAAATATGTTAAAAGAAGTGGAGTAAATTATATAGACAAGTGTGATTATACAGTTTACGAAAATATTGATGACTTCTTTAGCAAAAACAAAGGGACTTTCTATTTTCTAACAAGATATGGTACTAAGCCACATACTAGTTTCGACTATTCAAATAAAGATGAAAACATCTATTTCTTCTTTGGAAAAGAAAGTACTGGAATTCCTTTAGACATACTAAAAGACCACTTAGATAATTGCATGAGAATACCTATGACTTCTAACGTGCGTGCATTAAACGTAAGTAACTCAGTAGCAGTAATGGTTTACGAAGCATTAAGACAACTTGATTTTAATGACTTACTTAGATATGAACCTCATAAAGACAAAAATATAATAAAAAATTATGAAAAATAAAGTAAATTTTTAAAAATATATTTTGAATAAATAAAAAAGTATGATAAAATTATATTAAAGATAAGAGGTAATAATATGAAAAAGAAAACCAAATTTATAATTGTTTCAACTGTAATAACTTTATTAGTTGTAATGCTAATGCTTTATTTAAATGAATTATTAATTAATTCTAGTAAACCACAAGGCTATTTAGTAAAAACAGTGAAATCTCCAGATAAAGTATATAGATTAAATTCATACCGTTATATGAGTAACAATAAATGGAGCACAGTAGTGTTTTTATATAATAACGAAACACTAAATGCATACAAAATTTATACATCCAGTAAAAAAGACACAAATATTTCATGGCTAAACAATAAAAAAATAAAAATAAATGATACAGAATTAAAAAATTACTATTATAAAAAGTAACTAGCGATTAGTTACTTTTTCTTCTTTAACATTTTCTTCAAAGAGTTTATCCATAGATATCTCTAAAACAGTTGCAATTCTATAAAGTGTTTCAATAGAACAACCTCGTTTACCTTTCTCACTTTCAAGTCTTCTAATAAACTCAAAACTTCTGTCAGTATAAAGTGCTAACTCTTCTTGAGTATATCCTTTTAATTTTCTATACTTTCTTATATTTAAAGATATAATTCTCTTGATATCTTTATTAAAATTAAACTCTTTATATGTGTATGCCATAAAAACCACCTACAATAATTTTCTCATAAAAACATATAAAATTATGTAGTCAATAAGTACCTTTTACCAAATTTTGGTAATAAAAACTTAATACTTATAACTTCTGTAGTAAGTAATATTATTTAAAAATTAAATACCAACTAAATAATATAATTTACTTTATAACATATACTTAATTGGTGAACAATATGTTTCAAAGTATACAAAATAGTAGAATAAAAATAATATTTTTAATAGTAACACTTATTTTTTTATTAGTAGTAATAAAAGTATTTTATATACAAGTAATAGAATATAAAAAATTAAACACCTTAGCAAATAGTTTATGGAGTAGAAACCTTCCAGTCGGAGCCGATAGGGGTAGAATACTGGATAGAAATGGAAAAGTAATTGCTGGAAACATCACAACTTCAAGTCTGATTTTAGTACCAAATCAAATAGTTGATAAAGAATACACTTCAAAAAAACTAAGTGAAATAATAGGTGTTAGTTATGAAGAAATGTATAAACATGTTAGTAAAAAAACATCTATTGAAAGAGTACATCCTGAAGGAAGAAATTTAAGTTATGAAATATCTAGTAAAATAAATGATTTACATATTGATGGAGTTTACTTACTAAAAGAAAGTAAAAGAAGTTATCCATATAAAGAAGTATTATCTCATGTAATTGGATATGTTGGAATAGATAACCAAGGTTTAAGTGGATTAGAACTCTTATATGATGAATACCTAACAGGCACTCCTGGAAGCATTAAATACTTTTCAGATGGTAAAGGTAAAAGACTAAGTATGGCTGAAATATATGAAAGTCCTACTAATGGAATGGATATAAACTTAACAATTGATTTAGACTTACAACTGGCTTTAGAAAGTGAACTAAATAATGCTAGTACTAAATACAATATGGAAGGTGCTATTGGAATAGTAATGAATCCTAAAACAGGTGAAATACTTGCAATGAGTAGTAGACCTAACTTTGACCCAACTAACTATCAAGCCTACAGTATAGAAACGATTAATAGAAACTTACCAATTTGGAGTAGTTATGAACCAGGAAGTACTTTCAAAATTCTTACATTGAGTGCTGCACTTAATGAAGGAAAAGTAAACTTGTTTGAAGATACATATTATGATACTGGTGGAATAAAAGTAGGTGGTAGTACTCTTCATTGCTGGAAAGCAGGAGGACACGGCTTTGAAACGTTTCTTGAAGTAGTAGAAAATAGTTGTAACCCAGGTTTTGTCGTACTTTCAAACAAGCTAGGAAAAGAAACACTTTTTAAATATATAGACAAATTTGGCTTTGGTAAAAAAACAGGAATAGATCTAAATGGAGAAAGTAAAGGAATAATCTTTTCATTAGATAAAGTGGGTCCTTTAGAACTTGCTACAACTGGTTTTGGTCAAGGAGTAAGTGTAACCGCCATTCAACAAGTTACCGCAGTAAGTGCCATTGTTAACAATGGAAACATGTATACACCATTTGTAGTAAAAAGCATAAGTGATTATGAAACAGGTACCATTCTTAAAGAAACAACTCCTACTTTAAAAAGTAAAAACTTAATTACTAAAGAAACAAGTGACATGGTAAAATATGCTTTAGAGAGTGTAGTAGCAAATGGAAGTGGACATAATGCTTACATAGAAGGTTATAGAATAGGTGGAAAAACAGGAACAGCCCAAAAAGTAGGAAGTGATGGTAAATACATGGTAGGTAATTACATCCTTTCATTTATTGGTTTCATGCCTGCAAATGACCCAGAATACGTTGTTTATATAGCAATTGACGGAGCAAAAGGTGCAACTCAATATGGTGGTTCCACATCGGCTCCTATAGCAAAAAGCATATTTAATTCAATAATTAGTTTATATGACTTAAAAAGCACAACAAATGGTATGCCAAGAGAATACTTTTGGTATGAAACAAAGTACGTCACAGTTCCAGACGTAAGAGGTCTTTCTCTAAAAGAAGCAAAAACTCTACTTACAGGCTTTAATTTAGAATACACAGGAAGTGGAAAAACTGTAGTAATAACAAACCCAGAACCAGGTAAAAGAGTAAAAGAAGGATCCCTTGTAAAGTTAATGTTAAATTAATTAATGAAACACCAAAATATTTGAAATTTTACTTACATAAATGTATAATTAAAAGTGAGAGGAGTGATTTTGTGCTTATATTAGCTAAATCTATTTTGGGATTAATGATGGGATTCTTTTTATCAGTATTTGCTGGTTTAATCTTATTACCTATACTAAAAAAATTGAACTTTAGACAAAGTGTATGTACTATGATAACTGAAAGACACTTACAAAAAGAAGGTACACCTACAATAGGAGGATTAATATTTATAATACCAACTATTATAGCAATGTTACTTTTATATATAAGAGGTTCACTAGAAATAACTAGTTCTCTAATAATTATATTATTTGTATTTATTTCATATAGTTTACTAGGATTAGCAGATGACCTAAAAAAGATAAAAAGACACCACAATGATGGATTAACTGTAGTACAAAAATTAATTGTTCAAATAATTATTGCAATAGTTTTCTTCTATATTTACATGAAAGATGGAGGAAGTACACATTTAATAGTTACTTCACTAAATTTAGATATTGACTTAAAATGGGCATATGGATTCTTTATATTATTTTTATTGGTAGGTTCATCTAATGCAGTTAATATCACAGATGGGGAAGATGGTTTAGCTGGGGGATTATCCGCGATAGCATTTTTATCTTTTGGTATTATTTCATGGGGTAGTAATTGGATACAAGGTTATCAAGAAATTGCTATATTCTGCTTTATATTAGTAGGTAGTTTATTAGGTTTCCTAGTTTATAACACACACCCAGCTAAAGTTTTTATGGGAGATACTGGTTCACTTGGACTTGGAGCAACTCTTGCTGCAGTAGCTATTCTTACAAAGCACGAATTGTCACTTGCAGTAATAGGTGGAGTATTTATTGCAGAAACATTATCTAGTTTTATTCAAATAATAGCAATTAGAAAATTTGGTAAAAAAGTATTCTTAATGGCACCTCTTCATCATCACTTTGAACAATTAGGATGGGAAGAAACAGATATAGTTAAACTGTTCTGGATAGTTGGTTTTATGTTAGGAATGGGAGCTATATATTACGGTGTTTGGTTATAAAAAAATAGAACATTTGAATAAAATGTTCTGTTTTCTTTTTACTTAATTATTAAATTGTTATCTTTATAGTCAACAGTAACTATACTATTAGTTTTTATTTCGTTATTAATTAACTTATTAGCAAGAAGTGTTTCTAGTTTATTACTGACAAGTCTTTTTAAAGGACGTGCACCAAATGCTTCATCATACCCATTATCTATAAAGTATTTTCTAGCTCCTTCTGTTAACACGATTTTTACATTGATATCAACTAATCTATGCTCGATTTGTTTAACTATATTATCAAGTATTTCACTTAAATTATCTTTACTTAACTTATTAAAAACAATTATTTCGTCAAGTCTATTTAAGAATTCTGGTCTAAAGTATTTAGTAAGCTCACTAGTTACTTTATTACTTTCTCCATTTAAAATATATTCACTTCCAACATTAGATGTCATAATTATGATGGTGTTTTTGAAGTTGACACATCTACCATTTGAGTCAGTTAATCTTCCTTCATCTAATATTTGTAAAAGTAAATTTAACACATCAGGGTGTGCTTTTTCTATTTCATCAAACAAAACAATAGAATAGGGGTTTCTTCTTACTTTTTCAGTAAGTTGTCCACCTTCTTCATACCCAATATATCCTGGTGCTGCACCAATAAGTCTTGATACTGAATACTTTTCCATATACTCACTCATATCAATTCTAATCATGTGTGTCTCATCGTCAAATAACTCATATGCTAGACTTCTTGCAACTTCTGTTTTACCTACACCAGTAGGACCTAAAAACATAAATGTACCAATAGGTCTATTAGGATCCTTTATACCACTTCTTGAACGAAGTATAGCATTGCTTACTAATTTTAATGCATCATCTTGTCCCTTAACACGTTTCTTTAAGTTATCATATAAGTGTAAGACTTTTTCTTTTTCACTAGAAATTAACTTTGATAAAGGGATATTAGTCCATTTACTAATTACATTAGCAATGTCTTCACTAGTAACCACATCAGACAAAATTCCTTCTTTACCTTTCTTACTTAACTCATTAAGTTTTTCATTTAATTTAGGTAATACTTCATTTTTAATTCTAGCAGCAGTTTCTAGGTCATAATTATTTTTAGCATTCTCAAATTCAAAAGTATATTTAGAAATATCAGATTTAACTCTTTTTATTTCTTCATTAACACTTTTTTCTTCTTTCCACTTACTACTTAGTTCTTGTTCTTTACTTTTTAAGTCATATAATTCTTTATCAAGAGCTTCAAGTCTTTTAACAGAAACTTCATCTTTTTCTTTCTTTAAAGCCTCTTTTTCAACTTGAAGGGTTAATATTTTTCTTGTAACTTCATCAAGCGAAGTAGGTACACTATCCATTTGCACTCTTATTGTTGCACAGGCTTCATCTACTAAATCTATTGCTTTATCAGGTAAAAATCTATCAGTTATATATCTATTAGATAGAGTCGCTGCACTTACAAGAGCTTTATCTTGAATAGTAACACCATGGAATATCTCAAATCTTTCTTTTAAACCACGCAAGATAGTAATAGTATCTTCAACAGTTGGTTCACTTACTATAACTTTTTGAAACCTTCTTTCAAGAGCTCCATCTTTTTCAATGTACATTCTATACTCATTTAATGTAGTAGCACCAATTACATGAATTTCACCACGTGCTAACATTGGTTTTAAAATGTTACCTGTGTCCATTGCTCCTTCCACTGCACCAGTACCAACGATGGTGTGAATTTCATCAATAAACATTATGATGTTTCCTTCACTTTTTTTGACTTCATCAAGTACTTTCTTAAGTCTTTCTTCAAACTCACCACGGTATTTAGCACCTGCAATCAAGCTTGCCATATTTAACTCCCAAACAGTTTTATTTTTCAAACTTTCTGGAACGTCACCTTTGACAATCCTTTGTGCAAGTCCCTCAACTATAGCAGTTTTACCAACACCTGGTTCACCAATTAGAACAGGATTGTTTTTTGTTTTTCTAGATAAAATTCTAGTGATGCTACGTATCTCTTCATCACGTCCAATAATAGGGTCTATCTTACGAGACTTCACATCTTCATTTATATTACGTCCATATTTTTCTAGAACGTTTTCTTCTTCATTATTATTCATATCAAACATATTTCATTCCTCCTTTTCACGTTATATATTATACCACAAAAATTAGCACTCGTCAATATAGAGTGCTAATTATAATAATTTTAAAAGACTAGAGAGTGTGAATAATCTTATCTATACTTTTTAATATTTCTTCTTTAGTATTTCTTTTAGTATTAGCTTCTATTTCTTTTTCATAATCTTTATCTTCTTTCATAATTACTTCCTAATCTATTTACTATTACATGATAACTTCTTTATAAGATAAGTAGCATATAAAGGAATTGATTTAATTTTACTATCAGGGTTATAACCAAAATCTTTAGTACTAATTCTTATCATATAATTTGGAGAATATAAATCATTATAAACATTTAAACTCTTTGACTGAGTATTATTATCTGCTTTTACTTCTATTGGAATAACTCCATCGTTTTCTGTAGTAATAAGAAAGTCTACTTCAGCATCTCTATTTCCTTTCCAATAAAGTAAATCAATACCATTTGATTTTAATTGATTTGCAACATAATTTTCAGTGATTATTCCCTTATATATCTTCATTTCATCTAAGAGTATTGTTTTAACATCATTGTTTACTAATCTATTAAAAACACCAACATCAGAATAATATACTTTAAAAGTGTCTTCATCTACAAAACCTAGTAATGGTTTTTCAGGTAATTTAATACATTTACATACCTGTACCATGCTGCTTTCCACTAGCCAACTTAATGAAGAAGAGTAGTCTCTTGATTTAGAATTACTTTCAATTACAGAATATTGAAACTTTTTAGATACATTTTGTAATTGAGAAATTAATGAGTAATAAATCTTTCTAATCTTTAAAGTTTCATTTGAATTATTAACATGATAGTTCATATCGTTCATATAGTCTTCAATAATATTACTAAGTATATTTAAATCAAAGTTATAGTAGTCATTATTACAACTAATTAACTTAGATACACTTTCAGGCATACCCCCAGATAGCAAGTAGGCTCTGTAGTAACTTAATGCAACTTCATGAACAACTCCCATCGACTCATTTTTATCAAAACATTCATTTATTTTGTCAAGTAACGCTTCTTGATTAAAGGCTATTAAAAACTCTTCAAAATCCATTGGATACATATAAAGCCTTTTAACTTTTCCGACAGGAAAAGGGCTAGTTAGCTTAGCAAGTTTTACTCCTAAAAGAGATCCAGCACATATAATTCTAACATTGCTATGATTTTCATTAATATATTTTAAATCAGAAATTAATTCTTCGGATTCTTGTATCTCATCAATAAATAAAATAGAATCCTCTTTATCATAATCAAAGTCAATAATTAATTTTAAATCTCTAAATTTATCTAAAGAAGACTTATTTGATTTATATAAATCAACAACCGCCTTATCATCTAACAAGTTTATTTTCTTGTAATACTTATATTCATTCTTACAAAATTTATCAATTATATATGATTTTCCACATTGCCTAACTCCTAAAATCATTAAGGGTTTAAAGACAGTTTCGTTTTTCCATTCTAATAAATCATTATATATTTTTCTTTTCATGGTAAATTCCTCCAATACTCACCTTAATTATACCATATTTTAAGCAAAAATACACGTATTTTCATTAACTTTGCACCTTTTTGCACCCACTTTTTGTTCCAACTTGCACCTTTTTGCACCCACTTTTTACTCCGACTCGCACTTTTTTGCATCCACTTTCACAAAATGTACCAATATAAACTACAAATTCACTTGTTTTTATTACTTATACCCAATATAATTCCTATCATCATAAAACTAGTAAGCAAACTACTTCCTCCATAACTAATAAATGGAAGAGTAACCCCAGTAACAGGAACGAGTCCAACAACAACTGATAAGTTTAAAAGAGTTTGAAAAATAAGCATAAAAGATAAACCAAAAACTAAATACTTATCAAATAAATTTTCAGTCTCTAAAGCTGTTTTAATACATCTATAAAATATAACAATAAATAGCACACTAACAATTAATACACCAAGAAAACCGAACTCCTCACTAATAATAGAAAAAATAAAATCAGTCTGAGGTTCAGGTAAATAAAAGTGTTTCTGCCTAGAATTTAAGAATCCTTGTCCAAGTAACCCACCTGGTCCAATTGCATACAAGCTCTGTATAATTTGAAATCCACTTCCTAAAGGGTCACTCCATGGATTAACAAACGAAATAATTCTCTTTAACCTATAAGGAGCAACTATTATCAAACCAATAATACCTACAATACCAAGTATTCCTAATCTAACAAAAATACTTAAATTAGTACCCGTAATAAAAATAAGTACTATTAACGAAAACACAATAATCATGCCAGTTCCAAAGTCAGGTTCAAGTAAAATCAAAAGAAAAAATAATAAAATAAGCCCTAATATAGGGAAAACAAATTTAGAAGTAACTCTTTTAAGAGCATCATTTCTTTCTAAATACTTAGACACAAAAATAACTAAACTAAGTTTACTAATCTCACTAGGTTGAAAACCAAAAGAAGCAATACCAAACCAACTTCTACTACCATTTCTAACAACCCCAATTCCAGGAATTAACACTAATACTAATAAAATAAATGTAAATAATAACAAATAATTAGAGTATTTTTTATAAAAACAAGAATCTATTTTACTAAGAATAGTCATTAAAATAATTCCCAATATAAGAAATATACCCTGATTAATAACATACTTAAAAGCATTATTAAATTTGTAACTAGCCCATACATAACTACTAGAATATATCATAACTAAACCAAATACTGATAAAATAATTGTAGCATAATAAAGAATCTTATCTCTCATAAATACCCACCTATAAAATTTTATGAAAGAATTTATGTTATATACTAGATTTTAGGTTTTACAAAATTAATAAAATATAGTATAATTATAAAAGTGATTAGTATGAAAAAAGAAGTAAAAAAAATAAAAGAATTTATTATTAAAAATAAAAATATATTATTTATAGCAATTCCATTTTTATTAATGGATTTATTTACAAGAGGTTTAGGACATAAAATTAATTTTTTTGGTATATATAGGTTAGTACCAAATTTATTTACTTTAATATGGATAGCACTATTTTTAGGTGTATCATTATCTTTTAAAAAGAAAATAGGTAAAACAATATACATAATATTTTTTATACTTAGTTTTGCCTTGTTTATAGTTAATAATGTATATTATAGTATGACAGATACATTCTTTGATTTTTCACTTATCTTACTTGCAAGTGAAGGCTCTAGTTACTTTATGGATGCAATAATTAACTGTAACATATGGGTATATGTATTAAGTGTAATTGTAATAGGTACATTTATCTACGTACTTAAATTTTTCCCAAAACAAAATAAAAATAATTATAAAAGATTAATCATAGTAATACTTGTATTTACTATAATGCATCTATTAACTCCATTACTTTTAGGTAAAAAAGATGTAGAACTAACTTGGTCAACATGGCGTAATCCTAGAAATATATATATTAATTTTAATGATAATAATAAAAGCATGAGAATAAGTGGCTTTTACGAATACAATATTAGAAACTTCTATATAACTTTTTTAAAACCTAAAAAAACAAATAGTGAAGAAGAATTAAAATTTTTACATGATATGTATAATATGGAAGAAGAAAAAGATAACGATAAATATACAGGTTTATTTGAAGGAAAAAATTTAATACTTTTACAATTAGAGGGGGTAGACACTTGGATGCTCACTAAAGAAAATACTCCAACACTTTATAATATGATGATGAATGGTATTAATTTTACTAATCATTATTCATACTATAATGGGGGAGGAAGTACATTTAATAGTGAATTTGCAGTAAATACAGGTTTCATAACACCACTAAGTTTTACTCAAAATGCATACTCTTTTAGTAAAAGCACTTTTCCATATACTTTAGCTAGATTATTTAAAAATGAGGGATATGCAGTAAACGCTTTTCACATGAATACAAGTGAATTCTATAGTAGAGGAGCAAATTACAAAAACTGGGGTTATGATAACTACTATGGTTTAATAGACTTATATGACTATAAAAATAAAGAGTATGAATTAGATAGAGAACTAATACTTAATGAAGACTTCAGTAATAAAATGTTTGAAAATGATAAATTTGTAGATTACATTATAACTTATAGTAGTCATTTACCTTTTAGTACTGAAAAAGGTGTATGTAAAACCTTAATTACTATGGATGCCTTGGAAGAACTTGGCGAAGAAAAACTTCCAAAAGATTATACTCTTCCAGTATTGACTGAAGAAGAATGTGCAAAAAGACAAGCAAAAGAAACTGATTACATGGTAGAATTATTACTTAATAAATTAGAAGAAAAATCCCTGCTTGAAAATACAGTAATAGTAGTTTATACAGATCATTATTTATACACATTAAGTGATCAAACTATATTAGATAAATATAAAGATACAAAAAATAACTTAATAAATCATACACCATTCTTTATATATGATGGAAAAACAAAAAAGACAGTAAAAGATGTAACAAGTCAGTTAAATATACTACCTACAGTACTTAACTTATATGGAATAGATTATAATCCAGTAAACTATTTGGGAAAAAATGCACTAGCAAAAAATTATAACGGATATGTATTCTTTAGTGATTATAGTTGGTATGATGGTAACGTTTATGTTGAAGGTGGAGTTGTTACTAATAATAAGTGGATAAGTAGTGATGCTTTAGAGAATATGAATTATTATATAGGAGAAATTATTAAAAAGAATGATTTAACTTTAAAAACAGATTACTTTAAAAAGATTACTACTTTAAAAGAAAATACACAACAAAATAATGAAGAAGAAACTGAAGAAAATTAAAAAGATAACTACTTCTAGTAATATTTAGTAAAATTGTTAAAGGGTACTTGAAAAGAGTATTCTTTTTTGTTATACTTTTATTAGTTTAAGGTAGAAGGAGGACACAAAATATGACTAATAATTTTGTAAATAAATTAAGTTATGTATCTTCGCCAATAGTACAAAATAAAGTACTAAACGGGGGGGGTATTATCTTCTAACTAACTTAAAAGTTAATAATTTTTTGCATGAAATAAAATGGATAGAATGAGTCTACCCATTTTTTGTTATGTAATAAAAGGAGGGATAAGTTTATGCAGAAAAAACAAACAATATTAGTGGTTGCTAGTTTACTAGTAGTAGTACTTAGTGTAACACTAGCATACTTTACAGTTCA
>FR902241.1:0-67379 GCA_000438415.1 Clostridium sp. CAG:628 | reverse complement strand
GTTTCAGTAAGTAGTGCAGACTTAAAAATAATATTTACTGATAGTGATGGAGCAATATCTGAAAGTAACATTGAACCAGGATGGAGTGATACCAAAACATTTACTATAGAAAATAAAAGTAATGAAACTTATAAATATAATATAGTTATACAAGACCTAGTTAATACATTTGTAACTGAAGGATACTTACAATATAAAATAACTAGTACTAATGGTGGATACAATATGACTGAGTTTAAAGATGTACCAAAGAGTGAAACAGCAACAGATACAATACTAGCTTACAGTGCAAGTATAGATGTAGGAGTAACACAAAGTTATACAGTTGAATTTAAGTATGCAAACGATGAGAGTGTAGACCAAAGTGAAGATATGGGTAAAACATTAAGTGGAAAGTTATTTATTACTGAAGGTACAATAAATATATATGCAGGATATGAAAAAGGTACTTTAGGTTAATGAGAGTGTAGACCAAAGTGAAGATATGGGTAAAACATTAAGTGGAACTCTTTATATAGAGAAGGGGACTGAGAAACCGTTTAATGGTGGAACACTCGTTGAAGCAATTAAATATTATAATCCTACAATAAAAACTAGAACTGACTTTAGTTCAGTAGTATTACAGGAATAACAGACTCACCAAAAGAAGTATATTATTATGCTGGAAATACAACAAATAACTGGGTTAAGTTTGCAGGATTCTACTGGAGAATAATAAGAACAAATCATGATTCTAGTATAAGATTACTTTATGTAGGAACTAGTCCTGATACAACATATAGTTTTATAGTATCAAGTACATTTAATAATCCAGACAAAAGTCCAAAATATGTAGGATATAAATATGGAGAAGATACATCGCTTGATACAATAAGAAACAATACAACAGATAGTAATATTAAAACACACATAGATACATGGTATAAAGATAACTTAATAAACTATACAAAATACTTAAGTACAAGTGCAGTATATTGTAATGATAGAAGTCTAGGAACGGGCCAAACATATAGTGCAAGTTCAGATTCAGAGTTCAATTTCGCAACATATTATAGAATGGACTTTGATACAAAAGGAGCAAAAGCAAATCCATCATATAATTGCACAGACATAAGAGACGCATTCAGCGTAGATAATACAAGTGCAAAATTAGATTATCCAATATCGTTAATGACAGCAGATGAAATAGCATTTGCTGGAGGAGACAGACATAAGAGACGCATTCAGCGTAGATAATACAAGTGCAAAATTAAATTATCCAATATCGTTAATGACAGCAGATGAAATAGTGTTTGCTGGAGGAGTTGCATATACAAAAATGAACACTCCATATGCATGGTTTCAAAGTAATAGTGTAGGAACTGAAGTATCAACTTATTGGTGGTCCTTGTCGCCTACTCACTGGAGTGGGTCTGGCTCGGTCGTTTGGGACTGGGTTACCGCCGATTTGGGCTTAAGTGGCGATTATGTGGACAACGCCTATCTCGTGCGTCCGGCCATTTCTCTCAAATCTTGTATCAAATATGGTGCAGGAAATGGCTCAGCAAGTAACCCATACACAATAAAAGAAACGGAGACAGGTTGCTAAATAGTATAAAATTAAATACTGAAAAGAAAGAGATAATTAAAATATTATCTTTTTTATTTGTAAGGCTTTGCAAAAAGTAAAATCTTGTGATATGATTAAATGGTAAGAAAAGTAAAGACAGTGTATATATTTACACATTATGTTAGGAAGTGAAAGAATGGCTTATGATGATAAAAGCATAAAAATATTAGAAGGCTTGGAAGCAGTTAGAAAGCGTCCTGGTATGTATATAGGCTCTACTGATAAAAGAGGATTACATCATTTAGTTTGGGAAATTGTTGATAATGCAGTAGATGAAGCAATAAACGGGTATGGTAATTTAATTAAAGTAACTCTAACTAAAACTGGTAGTGTTATAGTTGAAGATGAAGGTCGTGGTGTACCATGTGGAATGCATGAAAGTGGAAAAAGTACACCTGAAGTAATTTATACAGTTTTACATGCTGGAGGTAAATTTGAAACTGATGGGTATAAAGTAAGTGGTGGCTTACATGGAGTTGGTGCGAGTGTTGTAAATGCATTATCTAAAAAGATGGTTGTTACTATTTGTAGAGATGGTAATATAAGTGAAATTAGTTTTAAAAATGGTGGACATGTAGATGTACCATTAAAGAAAATAGGTACAACTAAAAAAACTGGTACAAAGGTAGAATTTTGGCCAGACCCTGAAATATTTGATACAGTTAAATTTAGTTTTAGTACTATTGAAGAAAGAATGCAAGAAAGTGCTTTTTTAATAAATAATTTAACTATTGAAATAAATGATGAAAATGAAGATAAACATGTGAACTTCCATTATGAAAATGGACTAGTTAGTTTTGTTGAATATATTAATGAAAACAAAACACCTTTACATAAAGTAATTGATATGGAAGGGACTAAAAATGGAATAGATGTTAAAATTGCAATGTGTTATACTGACTCATATAGTGAAAACATCATATCATTTGTTAACAATGTTAAAACAATTGATGGAGGAACTCATGAAGTTGGTTTTAAAACAGCTGTTACTAAAGTGTTTAACGAGTATATTAAAAATAATAATTTATTAAAAGGAAAGAGTACTACTTTAGAAGGAAGTGATACTAGAGAAGGCTTAACTGCAGTAATAAGTGTTAATATTCCTGAAAATATGTTACAGTTTGAAGGACAAACTAAAGGAAAGTTGGGTACACCTCAAGCTAAAGCTGTAGTTGAAAGTATTGTTTATGAAAAATTTAGTTATTATTTAGAAGAGAATAAAAGTGTTGCTTCTTTAATAATGGATAAAGCACTTAAAAGTAAAGTTGCACGTGAAGCTGCTAGAAAAGCTAGAGAAGAAGCAAGAAGTGGGAAAACTAAAAGTGATAAAAATAAAATACTTAATGGTAAACTTACTAAAGCAGCAGGAAAGGATCCCTCTAAGAATGAGTTGTTCTTAGTAGAAGGAGACTCAGCTGGAGGAAGTGCTAAAACAGGAAGAAACCGTGAAACACAGGCTATACTACCTTTAAGAGGTAAGGTTTTAAATTGTGAAAAAGCAAGTACTAATGATATAAATGGAAATGAAGAAATTAATCAAATTATTCAAACAATAGGTGCGGGTATTGGAAGTGACTTTAATCCTAAAGATAGTAATTATGGAAAAGTTATAATTATGACAGATGCTGATGATGATGGGGCACATATTCAAATATTATTAATTACTTTCTTCTATAGATTTATGAAAGGGTTAATAGAAAATGGTATGCTATATATTGCGAATCCACCACTTTATAGTATTGAATATAATAAAACAAAGGAGTATATTCAAACTGATGAAGAATTAGCTATTAAGAGAAAAGAAATTAAAGGTGCTTACAAAATAAATAGATTTAAAGGACTAGGAGAAATGGATGCTGAAGAGTTATTTGAGACAACTATGGATCCAAGACATAGAAGTTTAATAAAGGTTAATATAGAAGATGCGATGCTTGCTGAAAAAAGAGTAAGTGTGTTAATGGGAGATAAAGTTGAACCTAGAAAAGACTGGATAAACGAGAATGTTGACTTTACTCTAGAAGATGATTTTAGGAGGTAATTATGGCAAAAAAGAAAATTGAAGAAAACATTGTAGAAAAAATATATGATTACACTCTAGAAGAAATAATGGAAGATAGGTTTGGAAGATATGCAAAAAGTATTATACAAGACCGTGCTTTACCAGATGTTAGAGATGGTTTAAAGCCAGTTCAAAGAAGAATACTTTGGAGTATGTATGAAAGTCATAACACATATGATAAACCTTTTAGAAAAAGTGCTAAAGCGGTTGGAGATATCATGGGGCATTATCACCCACATGGAGATAGTTCTATATACGATGCGTTAGTAAGGCTTAGTCAAAGATGGAAAATGCGTGAACCACTTGTAGAAATACACGGAAATAATGGTTCAATTGATGGAGATGGTCCAGCAGCAAGTCGTTATACTGAGGCAAGACTTTCTAAAATAGCAAATGTAATGCTATCAGATATAAATAAAGATGCTGTTAAAATGACGCTTAACTATAGTGATGAAGATTTAGAACCCACTGTTTTACCAGCACATTTTCCAGCACTGTTAGTTAATGGATCTACTGGAATTAGTGCAGGTTATGCAACAAACATTCCACCACATAATTTAACCGAAGTGATAGATGCAACTATAAAAAGAATTGATAGTCCTAACTGCAGACTTGATACTATACTAGAAATAATAAAAGGGCCTGACTTTCCAACAGGTGGTGTAGTTGAGGGTAAAGAAGGGCTTATTCAAGCATATACTACTGGTAAAGGGAAAGTAGTATTAAAAGCTAACTATGAAATTATTGAAGAAAAAGGTAAAAAACAAATTCTTATAAAAGAAATACCTTATGAAGTGTTAAAAGAACAATTAAAGAAAAAAATAGAAGACATTAAGAGTGATAAAAAAATTGATGGAATAGTTGATGTAATTGACGAATCGGATAGAACTAACATGGCTAGATTAGTAATTGAACTTAAAAAAGATGCTGACGCTAATTTGATAATCAATTATTTACTAAAAAATACTGATTTACAAATAAACTATAACTTTAATGTTGTTGCTATAGATAATAAAAGGCCTAAAACTTTAGGACTTCTTGAAATATTGGATGCATTCATTCTTCATAAAGAAGAAGTTGTAATAAATAGAAGTAAGTTTGATTTAGAGCATTCTAAAAAAAGACTTCATATAGTAGAAGGTTTTATAAAAGCACTAGATATACTAGATGAAGTAATTAAAACTATTAGGAAAAGTAAAAATAAGGCTGATGCGATAGAAAACTTAGTTAAAGAGTATGATTTTACTACTGAACAGGCTACTGCTATTGTTATGATGCAGTTATATAAACTTACTAATACTGATGTTACTGACTTACAAAATGAACATGCTAACTTACTTGAACTTATTAAATATTTAACAAGTGTAATAAATGATGAAAGTGTTCTAAAGGGAGTAATGAAAGATGAACTTAGAAGTATTAAGAAAGAGTTTGCAACTCCTAGAAGAACTATTATTAAAGATGAAATTACTGAAATTAAGATAGATGAGTTAAGTATGATACCTAAAGAAGATTTTATAGTAAGTGTAAGTAAAAGTGGATATATTAAAAAGTTAAGTATAAAAGTATATAATTCTAATAATGAAACTGAATACGTACTAAAAGAGAAAGATTATTTAATA
This sequence comes from Clostridium sp. CAG:628, assembly GCA_000438415.1. GTDB lineage: Bacteria > Bacillota_I > Bacilli_A > RF39 > UBA660 > CAG-628. The sequence goes on along the minus strand of FR902241.1, from coordinate 62,089 downwards.
GGTTTATATAAAATTAATAATATAGATACAATTATACTAATTACTAATTTAGGAAATTATTGCTATTTACCAGTAAGAGATATTACTGAATGTAAATATAAAGATATTGGTAAACATATAAGTAGTTATATTCCTTTATCTGAAGGAGAAACTATTATTGCAAGTTTTGGTATAAAGAATTTTGACTCTAGAACTATAACACTATTTAGTAAAGATGGTTTTGTAAAGCAAACTGAATTATCTAATTTACCAGTTACAAGATACTCTAAACCTATGACTATATTTAAGCTTAAAGATAATGATGAAGTAGTAAGTGCAAGTATAAATGATGGAGTAGTATATATAGTTACAGAAAATGGGTTTGCTCTTAAGTTTAACAAAGAAGAAATACCTGTTGTTGGATTAAAAACAAGTGGAGTTAAAGGTATTAAACTAGTGAGTGACAGTGTAGTAAGTGCGTTTGTAACTAATGAAAACCACGAATACATTACTATATTTACTGATAAAAATACTGCTAAAAGAATAAAACTAGAAGAAATAGATTATAGTAAGAGAAGTTTAAAAGGCGATAATATCTTACATAGTCCTAAATCAAAGAAATATAAAATAACTGAATGTTATGCAGGAAGTTCTAAAACTAATTATGGTCTTATAAGAGAAGACACTGAAACAATTAAGTCCAGTGAGATTAATATTATGGATAAATCTAGTACAGGTAGTACAATATCTAAGAAGGATTTAACTGATGTGTTTAAAGAGGCTAGACTTAAAGTAATTGATGATGTTAAATTAGAAAATAGTGAAGTTTCTAATGAAGAAAAAGATAATTCTAATGAAAGTGTTAAAGAAGAAAAAGTTAGTAAGAAAGAAGATAAACCTAAAAAAGAGGTTTATGAAACTTTGACTATGAGTGACTTCTTTGATGAATTTAAAATATAGACTGGTCTGGTCTATATTTTTTTAATATTCGCTTGAAATTTGATTCATAAATTAGTATAATAAATTCTAAACGAAGGGTGGTTATATGATAGTCAATATTATAAGTTGTGAATGTTTAGACTATACACCGGAAATTTCGTTTGAGGTATGCGAAAGTACTGAGGTTTATAATGCTGATGGTAGTTTTAATAGACTTCGGATAATAGATAAAGATTTTGATAATATGGATTTTAAAACTATAAATAAAGAAACTGTAAAAAATATAAATAGCCAAAAAGGCGAAATTTATAAAATAACAGAAACTAATAACAATGTTATTATTGATAAGAAAACTAGTAGAGAGTATTCATTTTCTAAATATTCTAGAAATTTAGATATAGAAGATAAAAAAATTAAAGGTTTACTGAGTAAATACTTAAAAGAAATTATCGATAATTCTGGTAATAGGATTTACTCAAGCAATAAAAAGAGTAAGCATGTTAAAGATGCTAAATATGGATTTTATAGATACAAAATAGTTTTTAGTATTATCGATGATGTAAAAGAAAATATATATGAAGCGGTTGTATTAATAAGAAATGACGCTAATACTAAAAAATATTTATATGATATTTTAGACATAAAAAAATTAATTAACCCCGCGTCTGAACCCTAGATATAAATATCGGGGCAAGTTTTGCGTGCGTTAATTAATTTATGTACTAATAGTACCATATTTTATTTCTTTTGTAAATAATAAAATTGAATTTTTCTTAAAATAAAAAAAATCAATTAACCCCGCGTCAACGCTAGATAATAAATATCGGCGCATACTTGCGTGCGTTAATTAATTTATGTACTAATAATAACATATTTTGCTTATAAAGTAAACTTATTTTTTGAATTTTTAATTTAAAAATGGCCTAATCATTGCTTTTTACTTGCATTTCTTAGTTATCTATGGTACAATAAATTCGTTTGTAAGAAGTCTTTCCTTGTAAACCGCACAGAATAGGTTAACAAAAGTGTGATACTTACCTAAATGGCGCGTCTTAAAAATGAAGGAGGTATGTAAAGTGAAAGCAATTATCGTAACTGGTGGTAAACAATATTTAGTTACTGAAGGAGATACTTTATATGTAGAAAAACTTGATAATGAAGTTAATTCTGATGTTACATTTAATGAAGTATTATATGTTGATGGAAAAGTTGGTACACCTACTGTTAAAGGTGCAAGTGTTACTGCAACAGTTTTAAAACATGGAAAACAAAAGAAGATAAGAGTATTTAAATATAAAAATAAAACTAAATCTTCTAGAGTAACTAAAGGTCATAGACAACCATACACTAAAATAGAAATTAAGAAAATAGTTGGTTAGTATGATTAAAGTTAATGTTAAAAGAAAAAATAATTTTATAAAAGAAATAATATTATCTGGACATGCAAAGTATGATGAATACGGCAAAGACATTGTATGTGCGGGAGTAAGTACGTCGCTTACTGTAACTATCAATGCTTGTTTATCTTTTGATAAAGAAAGCATTACTTATAACGAGAGTGACCCATTTATATTAACTAATATAAATGAAAGTGAAATAACTAATAAATTACTAGAAAACTTAGTTAGAACTCTTAAAGATATAGAAAGTGACTACAAGAAAAACATTACAATTAAGGAGGAATAAATAGTGAAATTTTTAAAATTAGATTTACAACTATTCGCATCCCATAAAGGTGTTGGTTCAACTAAAAATGGACGTGACTCTGCTGGTAGAAGACTTGGTGCTAAATTAGCTGATGGTCAAAAGGCTACTGCTGGTTCTATTATTTATAGACAAAGAGGTACTAGAATTTATCCAGGTACTAACTGTGGAATGGGTAAAGATCATACATTATTTGCATTAGTTGATGGAATAGTTAAATATGAAAGATTAGGAAAAGATAAGAAAAAAGTAAGTGTTTATGTTGTTGAATAAACACTTTTCTTATGCTATAATTTATCTAGGAAGTGGTTTTGGTGGAAAAATTATTTATATATAAATGTGAAAATATAACAATGAAAAATGGCTTAGTAAATAATTTTGTGTATGCCTATAATTTAACTAAAGATAAGTATATGTATTTATTAAATAGTGATTTAAAAGAATATGATGTAACATATTTAGATTGGTTAGTAAATGATTTCTATTATATATATGGACCAATTATGCTTGAAGAAACAGTTAAAAAGAATTATGTGGGAGAAGAACTTTTTAAAGAAGTTGCTACTCATATTAATGAAATTGATAAAGAATACTTTCATATTATAAAAGAAAAACTTGGTGTACAACAAAGGTTTGAATGTGGTATAACTCATGAATATTTATTAGAAATGATAGATGAGACTAATAGTCAAATTTTAAGATACATTAAAAAGTAATGTTTCTTTTTTTATTTTGTAAATTATTTAAAAATACGTTAAAAACTTATGAAAATTAACTCTTTTTTCTTTTATGAAAATGTAGTATAATATTATCATTAAAGGAAGTGACTAGTATGCCAGACGATAATAATGATAATAATAACAATTTTAATGATTTAGAATGGATTGTTAGTGAAGAGATTAATAAATGTGATGGATGTTCTGGAAGTTGTTTTTTAAGGGAACTTATAGAAGAACAAAGAAAAGGATTAATTACTGAAGAGGAAATTGTAGAAAAATTAAAGGAGTACTATGGAGAAGAGTGATCCATATATTGACAGTAATACAGGAGTGCTTAAAAATTTGTTAAATATTAAAGATAATAATAAATTAAAGCAAGCAGAGAGTGATATAGTTATTACTAGAATACATGAAATATTTAAAAATATGTATTTTGAAAGTAGTAAAGATTATTTTTTAGAATTACATAAATATTTATTTAGCGATGTATATTCTTTTGCAGGTAAATATAGGACTATAGAAATATATAAACAAGAAAGAGTACTTGCTTATGAATCTGTAGAATATGCTAAACCAAGTGAAATTGATTACCAATTAAATGAGATATTTGAAATACTTAGAAATACTGATTTACTTAGTTTAGATATTGAAATGCAGAAAGATTTTGTAACTTCCTTAATAAGTGATTTATGGAAAGTACATCCTTTTAGAAAAGGTAATACTAGAACTTGTTTAGTATTTTTAAGAACTTATTTAAATAGTTATGATATTAAGTTTGATGTTAATTTCTTTAAACATGAAAACACTTATAAATATATGAGAGATGCACTCGTTGCTTCGGCTTTTGAGTCAGATATTTATGAGAAAGAAAGAGAATATAAGTATTTAAGAAGAATTATAGGAGATATAATTGAGTTAGATCAAGAAAGGAAGAGAAAATTGTGAAAATTGATGTAAAAGAGTTAAATTTAAAATATAAAGAATTATTAGATACTGAAGTTATAATTGATGGTTGGGTTAGGAGTAATAGAGATCAGTCAACGTTAGGTTTTATTGATTTAAATGATGGAACTAGTTTTAAAGGAGTACAAGTTGTTTATACTAGCGATGATGATATTTATCAAGTTGCTTCTAAAGTACAAGTAGGAAGTAGTATAGAAGTAAAAGGTACTGTTATACTTAGTGAAGGTGCTGGTCAGGAGTATGAAATTAAGTTAATTGGAATAACTGTTTTAGGAGATGTAGATACAGACTATCCATTACAAAGTAAGGGTAGACCTACTAGAGAGTTTTTAAGAGAAATTGCTTATTTAAGACCTAGAACAAACTTATTTAATGCTGTTTTTAGGGTAAGGAGTATAGCTGCTTTTGCTATACATAAATATTTTCAAGAAAGAGGGTTTGTTTACTTTCATGCACCACTTATAACAGCAAGTGACTGTGAAGGAGCTGGAGAAATGTTTCAAGTAACTACACTTGACTTAAATAAAGTAGCGAGTACTGGTAAAGTAGACTACTCTAAAGATTTCTTTGGTAAGCAAGCTAACCTTACAGTATCAGGACAACTTGAAGCTGAGACTTTTGCACTTGCATATAAGAAAGTTTATACTTTTGGACCAACTTTCAGAGCTGAAAACTCGAACACTAAAACACATGCTAATGAATTTTGGATGATAGAACCTGAAATGGCATTTATGGATTTAAATGATGATATGGATGTAATGGAGAGTATGCTAAAATATGTTGTTAAATATGTATTAGAAAACGCTAAAGATGAAATGGCTTTCTTTGATAAATTTGTTGAAAAAGGATTAATTGAAAAATTAAATAAATTAGTAAATAGTCATTTTACTAGAATTACACATGAAGAAGTAATAACTATTTTAAAACAGGCTAATGTTAAATGGGAGTTTACTCCTGAATACGGAGAAGATATTGCAAAAGAACATGAAAAATATATAACAGAATACTTTAATGGACCAGTATTTATTACTAATTGGCCTAAAGATATAAAAGCATTCTATATGAAACAAAATGATGACAATAAAACTGTTGCAGCAGTTGATCTAGAAGTACCTGGAGCAGGAGAATTAATGGGTGGAAGTCAAAGAGAAGAAGACTATACTAAACTAGTTAGAAGAATGACTGAACTAGGTATGAAAGAAGAAGACATGAAGTGGTATTTAAATCTTAGAAGATTTGGAGGATGTGTTCATTCAGGTTTTGGAATGGGATTTGAAAGATTACTTATATATATCACTGGTGTAGAAAATATTAGGGATGTTATACCATACCCTAGAACACCAGGAAATTGTGAATATTAATATTGAAGGGAGGGGAGTTTATGGAACTTATTGAAACTAAGATACAAAAAATATACTCATCAGATAATTGTATAACTTATGCATTTATGGTAGACTGCACTAAAGGTTATGCTTTCAGTGTAGTAAACTATTCAAGAGAATGTGACTTTATGTCAAATGCTTTTGGTGCATCAAAGAAATTAAAACTAGGTAAAACAGCATACATTACACTAACTAAAGATAACAAAATACTTAGTATATCAAACGAATTTGGTGATACAATTATCACAACTTTAACTTACAATTATGCTTATGGTATAGTAGATACTAAGAATAAAGATTATATAAAGAGCGAGTTTGGTATAACTATGGAAGAATACACTTTAGATGTAGAAAAAGCTATTAAAGGGAAAAGTTTAACAAAAACTATGTAATGATACTTGAAAAAAGTATCTTTTTTCTTTGACAAAAGTTCACGTAAATTTCACAAAATAATTAGCACTTAGGTATTGACTTTGCTAATTATGCATAGTATAATAGTGTTAGCACTTGTAAGAAAAGAGTGCTAAGGAGGTAAATATGTTAAGTGAACGTCTTAGTGAATTATTAAAAACAATATGTAATGAATATATTAAAACTGCTCATCCTATTGGAAGTAAAGCACTTACTAAGAAGTTTAAGTGTTCTAGTGCAACTTTAAGAAACGATATGCTTCTTTTAGAAAATATGGGATACTTAGAAAAACAACATATTTCTTCTGGACGTATTCCTAGTGAAAAGGGATATAGGTATTATGTAGATCATTTAATGGAACCTAAGAAAATAAGTGGAAGTGATATGTTAAAACTTCAAACTATATTTTCTAATAGGGAATTAGATTTAAATGATGCAATTACTAAGAGCTTAGAGATAATTAGTGATATTACTAATTATACTTCAGTAGTTTTAGGTAGTGCTTCTAAAGAGAATAATCTTGAGAAAGTAGAAGTAATACCAATTAATGAAAACAAACTTGTGGCTATAGTAGTAACTGATAAGGGTCATGTTGAAAACAAGACTATTAATTTAGAAAAGTCTGTTGAGGCTAGAGAAGTTAGTAAAACTAGTGAACTTCTTAACAAGATGCTTAAAGGGACTCCAATAAATGATGTTAGTGCTAAACTAGAGTTTGAGATTAAACCAATAATAGGTAATTATGTTAAAAACTATGAGGTTCTCTATAATGCTTTCTATGAGGCATTAAGTAACTTTCAAAGTGAAAAAGATGTTCATTGGGAAGGAAAAAGCAATATATTAAAACAACCAGAATTCAGTACAGTTGATGATATTAAAAATATTATAAGTAAATTTGAAAACAAAGATTTAGTTAGTAAAATTGAAGAGAGTACAGATGAGGTTAAGGTATATATTGGAAAAGAGACTTCACTTGATGATAACGTAACTGTTATTAAAACTAAATATAAAGCACTTGGTAAAGAAGGAACTCTTGCAATAATAGGGCCTAAGAGAATGGACTATGAAAGAGTTTTGAACTTACTTGAATATATTAAAAGTGAGATAGAAAAGAAAGGTGATAGTGGTGAGTGACGAAAATAAGAAGAATAAACCTAAAAAAGAAAATAAAAGTGAAAAACTGTATAATGAAATAAATGAGCTTAAAGAAAAGATTAGTTTATTAGAAGATAAAAATAAAAGAACTCAAGCAGAATTCATTAATTATATGGCAAGAACTGATAAAGAAAAAGCTAGTCTTTTAAAATATGATGGAGAAAAGCTAATCAAAAAGATCTTAGATGTAACTGATGACTTTGAACGAGCAATAATGATGGATGATAATGATTTATCTGATGAAGTAAGTAATTTCTTAAAAGGTTTTAAAATGATTTATACAAGACTTATTGGTTTACTAGATGAAATGGAAGTAAAACCAATTGATGTTGAAGGTAAAGAGTTTGACCCTAGTATTTCTGAAGCAGTACTAACTGAACATGATGAAACTAAACCTGAAAATGTAGTTTTAGAAGTATTAAAGAAAGGATATACTTATAAGGATAAACTTGTAAGGCCAGCAATGGTAAAGGTAAATAAGTAATGAGCAAAAAAGATGTTATGAGAACTCTGTTGTTTCCTGAGTTTGTTAAAAATTCTTATTTAATTGAAGAAGTTAAAAAAGAATGTGTTGATTTTGATAAGTTATATAATAATGCAAAGTTAGATTTAATGTTGTATGTTGTAAGCTTAGAAAATGATGGTAAAACATATGAAGAAATAATAGAAGAAGTAACTAGTTATAATAAGAGTAAACATTTTAATGGTTTAGATGAATTAACTAGAACTAACTTAATTAAAAGTACATTAAAAACACTTAAGAGGTAGTTTATGGATAATATTTATAAGTTTTTATTGTTTGGTGGTATGATTGGTCCTTATACAATGAGTATAGAAGAGTTATACTACTTAAATAAAGAAGTAGTAAGAGACATGAGTATAGGATTAGTTCTTGAAATGAGAGAACTTAAAAGTAACGGATATACTATGGATGAAATACTTAAACTTATTGAAGAATGTTTTCCATTAAAAGACTTTAAGAGTGATGAAAGCGACTTTTTAAAGAAAGACGCGATAAAAAATTTAAAAATAATATATAGAAAAGAGAGGAATGATTAATTATGAGTAAAATTATAGGAATAGACCTTGGTACTACAAACTCATGTGTTGCAGTATTAGAAGGTGGTAAAGCAAGCGTTATTACAAACGCTGAAGGAGAGAGAACTACACCAAGTGTAGTAAGTTATAAGAATGGAGAAATTAAAGTAGGTACTGTTGCTAAAAACGAAGCTATTACTAGTAGTGACGTTGTAAGAAGTAACAAGAGATATATTGGTACTGATCATAAATTCCATGTTAATGGAAAAGACGTAACATCTGTTGAAGTAAGTGCCCAAATTCTTATGAAGTTAAAGAAAGATGCTGAAGCTTATTTAAATGATAAAGTTACAAAAGCAGTTATTACTGTTCCAGCATACTTTAATGATGCACAAAGACAAGCTACAAAAGATGCTGGTAAAGTAGCAGGCTTAGAAGTAGAAAGAATAATAAATGAACCTACTGCTGCAGCAATTGCTTATGGTATTGATAAACAAGACAAGAATCAAAAAATATTAGTATATGATTTAGGTGGAGGAACATTCGATGTATCTGTTCTAGAAATAGGTGATGGAGTGTATGAAGTACTTGCTACAGCTGGTAACAATAAACTAGGAGGAGATGATTTCGATCAAAGAATAATCGATTACTTAGTAGAAGAATTTAAAAAGCAAAATGGTATAGATTTAAGTACAGACAAACTAGCTCTTCAAAGATTAAAAGATGCTGCAGAAAAAGCTAAGAAAGATTTAAGTAGTGCTGTTACAACTAATATTAGTTTACCATTTATTACACAAGGCACTAATGGTCCACTTCACTTAGATGTTACATTAACAAGAGCTAAATTTGAAGATTTAATTAGAGATTTAGTAGAAAGCACAACTAAACAAGTAAAAGATGCTTTAAAAGAAGCTAACCTTAGTTCAAGTGACTTAGATAAAGTATTGCTTGTAGGTGGATCAACACGTATTCCATGTGTACAAGAACTTGTTAAACGTGAAACTGGTAAAGAACCAAGTAAAGAAGTTAATCCAGACGAAGTAGTTGCAATGGGTGCTGCTATTCAAGGTGGAGTTTTAACTGGAGAAGTTGAAGATTTAGTACTACTTGATGTTACACCACTAAGTTTAGGTATTGAAACACTTGGTAACGTAATGACTGTATTAATTCCAAGAAATACAACAATTCCAACAACAAAGAGTCAGGTATTTAGTACAGCCGTAGATAATCAACCTGCAGTAGATATTCATATCTTACAAGGTGAAAGACCAATGGCAGCTGACAATAAGACTCTTGGAAGATTCCAACTTTCAGATATTCCACCAGCACCAAGAGGAGTACCACAAATTGAAGTATCTTTTGATATAGATGCTAATGGAATAGTTAATGTTAAAGCAAAAGATTTAGGTACAAATAAAGAACAAAAGATAACTATTACTTCAAGTACTAACCTTACTGAAGAAGAAATAGATAAGATGATGAAAGAAGCTGAAGCAAATAAAGAAGCAGATGCTAAGAGAAAAGAAGAAGCTGAAGTTAAAAATGAAACTGAACAAATGATATTTACTGCTGAAAAAGCTATCAAAGATTTAGGTGACAAAGTAACTGAAAGTGAAAAAACTGAAATTAATGAGTTAATTGATAAAGCTAAGAAAGCAATGGAAGAAAATAACATTGAAGAGATTAAATCTGCAAAAGATAAGCTTGCTGAAAAGGCTATGGCATTAAGTTCTAGAGTATATGAAGAAGCAGCAAAAGCACAACAAGCACAAAATAGTTCTAAAGAGGAACAAACAACTAATGAAAATACAAGTAGTGATGATAATGTAAAAGAAGCAAACTTTGAAGAAAAATAATTATTAAAAAGTAGGCTAGTAAAGTAACTAGTCTACTTGTTCTTAGATAAAGGAGTAACTATGAATAAGAGAGATTACTATGAAGTATTAGGTGTTAGTAAGAGTGCTAGTGCTGATGAAATTAAAAGTGCTTTTAGACGTCTTGCAAAAAAGTACCATCCAGATGTATGTAAAGAAGAAGGTGGTGCTGAAAAGTTTAAAGAAGCACAAGAGGCTTATGCAGTATTAAGTAATCCTACAGAAAGAGCAAAATACGATAAATATGGATTTGATGCATTTGATAATCCAGGTGCTAATGGAGGTCGTGGAGGATACGACTTTAGTGGATTTGATTTTTCAGATATGTTTGAAGATATGTTTGGAGGAAATGATTTTTCTTCATTTAGTTGGGGAGACTTATTTGGTGGTAGACAATCAAAAGGTACTTCTTCTAGACGTGGTTCAGACTTATTATATGAAATGAAAATTGACTTTATGGAAGCAGCACTTGGTACTAAGAAAGATATTACTTTAGATGTTGTAGAAAGCTGTCCAGACTGTAATGGACTTGGTGGATTTGATAAAGAAACTTGTCCTTATTGTAATGGTAGAGGTGTTACAGAGAAAACTCAAAATACAATATTTGGTGCAATAAGATCTAGAGTAACTTGCTCAAATTGTGTAGGAAGTGGATATAGTTTTAAAACTAAGTGTAGAACTTGTTCTGGGCGTGGTAAAATTAAACAAAGAAAAACTTATACTGTAGAAGTTCCAAGAGGAGTTGATACGGGAGACAGAGTTCGTATGAGTGGTAAAGGTGAAGCTGGAATAAATGGTGCAAGTAATGGTGACTTATATATTGAGTTTACAGTTAGCCCTAGTTCATTCTATAAGCGTGAAAAAGATGATCTGTATATAGATTTACCTGTTACTGTTACTGAACTAATATTAGGTGGAAAGAGAACTATTAAAACTATTGATGGTGAGATAGAACTTAAAATACCTTCTGGAAGTCAAACAGGTGATGTGTTAAGGGCTAAGGGTAAAGGTATAAAAAATGCTAGAACTGGAAAAATAGGAGACCTTTATATTGTACTTAATTTAGTTTTACCTAATAAATTAACTAGAGAACAAAAAGATTTGTTTGAAGCACTTAGTAAAACTGATTTAACTAATAATGATGCTTTTAAGAAATTTGATAAAATGAATAGATAAGTGATGATTACTTATCTATTTTTATATACTCACAAATATGTTATCTAAATAATATTTCAGAATGACTACCGGTTTCTATAAAATATATTATCAATTTGTCTTTATTTATTTGATAAACGAGTAGCCAGTCTGGTTCAACATGACATTCTCTGCAATTATGAAAATAATTATTGTCTATAAGTTTGTGATCTTTATAGGAATAATTTAATTTTTCTCCTTTAGCAAGTTTTTCTATAATATTTTTTACTTTTTTCAAATCCTTACCTTGTGTAAGTTATTTTATATTTTAATTCTGTCATATCTTCAAGTCCTTCCATAATTCGTCTAAATTGTCATACAATTTTGATTTACCATCCTCAATATTTTTTATTTCTTTTAATAACTTTTTCATTTCTCTTGATGGTTTTTCTTCTTTGACAGCTACATCAAATGGCAAAGCTTTTTCTCTAACTGACTGTTTTAGAAATAATGTAATTGCTGATGAGATATTAATTCCTAACTCTTTGAATAAATTGTCTGCTTCTTTTTTTAAGTTACTGTCAATTCGAATAGTTAAATTCGTGTTATTCATTTTCTTTTCCTCCTTACACTTACATTATACATAATATGTCAGTGCAAGTCAACAGTTGATAAATAATTTTATCAAAAAGTAAAAGTCAATACTTTAAATTAAGAAATATAACTGATATAATAATTATAGAAAAGGAGTATTATCATGGACAGTAAATTAGTAAGATATTTTAATAAAATAAATTTAAGTAATGAACTTATGAATAGTTTTGAAGGAGCTAAATTAGAAAATGTAGTAGTAGATAATTCTGACTTAAGTTGGACTCTTTATATTACTTTACCTATGATGATAGATGTTAAATTATTTGATACTATATGTACTCTTAGTGAAAGTATTAAAGAAGCTAGAAGAGTTTATTATGTATTTAAACATGATAGTAATTTATATCTAAATGATTATGTTAGTTATATATTTAAAAAATATCAAGAAAAGTGTCCTATGTTAACTAGTATTAAAGAAGAAGATATTAAAATAAATGATAATATTATAAATATAGAAGTATCTAATAATGTAGAGTTAGATAAAATTAATGATATTAAACCTAAATTAACTGCATTTTTAAGAAGAATGGGTTATCTTGGATTAGAAGTAAAAGGAGTGCTTGATGAAGAAAAAAAGAATGAAGCATCTTTACTTATTAAACAAAGTGATTATAAAGCAAGTGATGTTAATTTAGAAAAGAAAGAGAGTACTTTGATATTTGGTAATGAAATTAAAGGTAAAACTTTTGAACTTAAAAATATAATTGCTGAAATGAATGATGTTACTATAGAAGTATTTGTTTTTGGTGTGGAACTTAAAGAAACAACTAAAGGGTTTAATATAATTACATATAAGATAAGTGATTACACTGATAGTTTATTTGCAAAAGTATTTACTAAAGATAAAGAAATTACTAAAACTTTAATGAAAAGAGTTACTGAAGGCTCATGGTATAAAATGAAAGGGTATGTAAAAAATGATACTTTTGCTGGAGAGTTAGTATTTAATATTAGGGATATTGAAACATTTGATAGAAATACTGTTAAAAGAGTAGATGATGCTGAAGTTAAAAGAGTAGAATTACATTGTCATACTACAATGAGTCAAATGGATGGGTTAATTGAGCCTAAGAAATTACTTAAAAAAGTAAGAAGTTTAGGTATGAGGGGTATTGGTATAACTGATAAAAATGGTATACAATGTTTTCCTAAAGTATATAAGGCTAAAGAAGACTTGGAAGTATATTTTGGAGTAGAACTCTTTGTAGTGGATGACGAAGTATTAATAATAAACAAAGATAGTAATTATCCACTACTAGAAAGCACATACGTTGTATTTGATACAGAGACAACTGGATTTAATGCTACAGCAGGAGACCAAATGATAGAAATAGGTGCTGTTAAAATTAAAAATGGGGAAATTATTGATAGATTTGATGAATTAATTAATCCTGGAATGAACTTGAGAAGTGAAATAGTTAATTTAACTAATATAACTGATGAGATGTTAAAGGATAAAGATAATGAAGAAAATGTAACTAAGAGATTTAAAGAATGGATTAGTGATTTACCAATGGTAGCGCAAAATGCTAGATTTGATATATCATTTATGGAAAGTGCTTATAAAAAATATAATTTAGGGGAATTTTCTAATGTAGTAATTGATACTATGGAAATAAGTAAAGCACAAAATCCTGATAGTGCAAAACATAATTTAACTGCTTTGTCTAAAAGATATGGAGTACACTTTGACGAGTCGGGTCACCATCGTGCTGACTATGATGCTGAAGGAACTGCTTTAGTATTTTGGAAAATGATAGCAAATTTAGGAAGTAATTATAAAACAATAAGTGATTTAAGAAATATGGTTGATCCAACTTTAGCTTTTAAAAATAATAGACCTTACCATATAACTTGTTATGCAATTAATAATATAGGACTTAGAAATATGTTTCAAATAATAAGTTATGCAACAACTGAGTATTTCTATAAAACTCCTAGAACACCAAAAAGTTTGCTTAACAAATTTAGAGAAGGTTTGATTTTGGGTTCAGGATGTGTGTTCGGCGAAGTATTTGAAGCGGCTAAGAGAAATACTGAAGAAGAGTTAATGGAAATAATGAAGTATTATGACTTTATAGAAATAAATCCACCTAGTATAATGGAATTCTTGGCTGAAAGTGGTGAAGTGTCTAGTAAGAGTGACTTGTATGCTTTAATTAATAAAATTATAAGATGTGCTGATAAGATAGGAAAAATGGTTGTAGCAACAGGAGACGTGCATACACTTGATCCAGAAGACAATATATATAGAGAAATACTTGTTAGAACTAAACAGTCTGGAGGAGGCTTACATCCACTAAATAAGCCAAGTATTAAAACTATACCTAATGCATACTTAATGACTACTAATGAAATGTTAAAAGAGTTTGACTTTTTGCCTGAAGAAAAGGCTTATGAAATTGTAGTAACTAACTCTAATAAAGTTGCTGATATGTTTGGTACTGTAGAAATTGTCAAACCTGGACTTAACCCGCCTAGAATGGAAAACTCAGTTCAAATAATAAAAGATACTGTTTATGGAAATGCTCATAGGTTGTATGGTGAAGAGCTTCCGGAGATAATCGCAACAAGACTCGATAAAGAACTTACTGGTATTATAAATGGTGGATACGATGTTATTTATTTGATCGCACAAAGACTAGTTGAAAACTCAAATGCGCATGGTTATATAGTAGGATCTCGTGGTAGTGTAGGATCATCGTTGGTTGCAACATTCTGTGGTATTACAGAAGTTAATCCACTTCCTCCACATTATGTTTGCCCTAATTGTAAAAAAAGTTTATTTGAAATAGACGGAGTTCCATTAGTAAACGACTATGACTCTGGATTTGACTTACCAGAAAGAACTTGTGAATGTGGTACTCTTATGAAAAGACAAGGACAAAATATTCCGTTTGAAACATTCCTAGGATTTAATGCAGATAAAACACCTGATATAGACCTTAACTTTAGTGGAGAATATCAAGCTGAAGCTCATAACTATACAAAAGTATTGTTTGGTGAAAAGAATGTATATCGTGCTGGAACAGTTTCAACTATTGCAGAAAAAACTGCTTATGGTTTTGTTAAAGGTTATGCTGAAGACAAAGGTATTACTATGAGAAGATGTGAAATTGAACGTCTTGCAAAAGGTATTACAGGTATTAAAAGAACAAGTGGACAACATCCTGGAGGAATTATTGTTATACCTGACTATAAAGATGTATTTGATTTTACACCATACCAATATCCTGCTGAAAATACTGAAGCTGCTTGGTTTACAACACATTTTGAGTTCCATGATATTGAAGAAAATGTACTTAAACTAGATATACTTGGACACGATGATCCGACTGTATTAAAGTATTTAAGTGATGATGTTAAAATAGATATAAATGATATTCCTTTGGATGACAGAGGAGTAATAAGCTTGTTTAATAGTCCTGAAGCCTTAGGAGTTACTAGAGAACAAATTAAATGTTACTCAGGTACTCTTGGTGTACCAGAATTTGGTACAAACTTTGTAATAAACATGCTTCAAGAAATCAAACCACAGAAGTTTGCAGATCTAATTAAAATATCAGGATTATCTCATGGTACTGACGTTTGGAATGGAAATGCTAGAGACTTAATCCTTGATGGAACTTGCGAATTTTCTAAGGTAATTGGTTGTCGTGACGATATAATGAACTATTTTATATCTTGTGGAATTGATAAAGGTAAATCATTTAAAATGAGTGAGTTTATTCGTAAAGGTAAAGTAGGAAAAGAACCTGAAAAATGGGTTGAATATAAGGCACTTCTTAATGAACATAAAGTACCAGAGTGGTATATAAAGAGTTGTGAAAAAATCAAGTACATGTTTCCTAAAGCCCATGCTGCTGCTTATGTTATCAATGGTATAAGAGTTGCTTGGTTTAAACTATATCATCCAATATATTACTATAGAGTTTACTTAAGTATTCGTGAGCACTCATTTGATATAAATGCAATGAAAAATGGTTTAAACTCAGTAAAAGCACAAATAGAACTTTTGGAGAGTAAAGGATTTGATAGATCTAACAAAGAAGATGATACATTATCAAGTTTATATATGTGTAATGAAATGATAGAAAGAGGTTTTTATTTTACAAATATTAGTATTACTGAAAGTGATGCTTTGATGTTTAAAGTTACACCTGATAAAAAAGGACTTATTCCACCATTTATAGCAATTGATGGAATGGGAGATGTTGTTGCAAAGAAAATTGTTGAAGAAAGAAATAAAGGTGCATTTATAAGTATTGAAGACTTACAAATGAGAGGAAAAGTCAGTCAAACATTGATTGATAAACTAAGAGGACTTGGTGCACTTGATGATATGCCAGAAAGTAGTCAATTATCTCTTGACTTATTTATGTGATAATGCTAAAATTAGTACCATTAATAGTGCTGACTTAAAAATAATATTTACTGATAGTGATGGAAGTATTAGTGGTACTAATATAGAACCAGGTAAGTGGAATGTAACTAAAACATTTACTATAGAAAATAAAAGTAATGAAACATACAAATATAATATAGTAATACAAAACTTAGTAAATACTTTTGTAACTAATGGATACTTACAATACAAGATAACTAGTACCAATGGTGGATACAACATGACTGGGTTTAAAGATGTGCCAAAGTCAAGTGCACCTAAAGATAAAATACTAGCTTATAGTGTTAGCATTCCAGTAGGAGTAACACAAAGCTATACAGTTGAATTTAAGTATGCAAACGATGAAAGTGTAGACCAAAGTATAGATATGGGAAAAAAATTAAGTGGAACACTATTTATAACTGAGGGAACAGAAGAAATACTAGAAGTAATAACAATAATGGTACAAATGACTTTGCAACCCCTTTAACTACAACTACAACAGGAACATTATTCAAATCAACTAAGAAATACTAGAAGTAATAACAATAATGGTACAAATGACTTTGCAACACTTTTAACTACAACTACAACGGGAACATTATTTACATCAACAGAAAGTATAACAGGTATAACAGACTCACCAAAAGAAGTATACTACTATGCAGGAAATACAACAAACAACTGGGTCAAATTTGGAAAAACAAATAAAAATGAATGTACTTATAACGGAAGTACTGTTCTATATTTTAATGGTTCATCTATAGAATCTGTTAAAAATGAAAGTCAATGTTTATCTAGTAAGATTTGTAAGTTGGGTGACCAATATGGAGTTGGAGAAACTGTTACTGAAGATTTTTGCACTAGTCAAGGTGCTGAATGGACAAATCAAAACGCAAAATGGAGTACTAGTACATATAATTTCTACTGGAGAATAATAAGAACAAATCATGACGGAAGTATAAGATTACTTTATGTAGGAACTAGTCCAGATACAACAACTGGTAATATAGGAAAAAGTGCATTTAACACAAGTATTGATGGCCCAAAATATGTAGGATATAAATACGGAGAAGACACATCACTTGATACGATAAGAAATAATACAACAGATAGTACAATAAAAACGTTCATTGACTCATGGTATCAAAATAATTTAACAAATTATACAAAATACCTAAGTACAAGTGCAGTATATTGCCCAAAATATGTAGGATATAAATACGGAGAAGACACATCACTTGATACAATAAGAAATAATACAACAGATAGTACAATAAAAACGTTTATTGACTCATGGTATCAAACTAACTTAACAAATTATACAAAATACTTAAGTACAAGTGCAGTATATTGTAATGATAGAAGCGAGGGAACAGGACAAACATACAATTATGCATCAAGCCCATCATCACTATTCAAATTCGCATCATTCTATAGAATGGACTGGGATACAAAAGGAGCAAAAGCAAACCCATCATATAATTGTACAGATATAAGAGATGCATTCAGCGTAAATAATACAAGTGCAAAACTTACTTATCCTGTGTCTTTAATGACAGCAGATGAAATAGCATTTGCCGGTGGAGTAGCATTCAAAACAATGAATACTCCATATGCATGGTTTATGAGTAATAGTGCTGGTTCTAAAGTATCATATAATTGGTGGTCCTTGTCGCCTGTTGAATGGGATGGGTATAACAGGTATGTTTGGTACTGGGATTCCGACGCTGCATACTTGAACGAAAGCTACGTCAGCACCACTCGTTCCGTGCGTCCCGTCATTTCTCTCAAATCTTGCACTCTATATAGTACAGGAGATGGCTCAGCAACTAATCCATATACAATTTTGGAAACTGAAAGTGGTTGTTAGTTTATACAAGAAGTTTACTATAAAATGTAGAAACTTCTTGTTTTTTTTAGTATAATAATATCTAGGAGATAGAGAGTATGAAAGAAAAAGTTTTAAATATATTTAAAAGGAATGGTAATAAGAAGTTAGATCCTATTGAAATAGTTAAGTATTTGAGTAAAGACTATGATGTTAAGGATATTAAAGAAGTTATGGACATACTTTATGAACTAGTGAGTGACGGGAGTATCGTTAGTTGTAAAAAGGGTATGTTTAAACTAACTGGGGATGAGTATGTTAAGGGTAAAGTAGAAAGAGTTAGTAGTGGAAATGGGTACTTACTTCAAAGTGATGGGGACATCTATATAGATAAGAAAAATATGAATACTGCACTTACTGGGGACTTATGTTTGTGTGAAATATTTAAAAGGTTTGGTAGTACTGAGGCTAAAGTTAAAAAAGTACTTGATAGAAATTTACCTTTAGGAGAAATTGTAGAAGATAATGGTATTGTTTATGTTAAACCCTTAAAAGAGTATCCTTATGAATTAGAACTACACTATAATAAAGATATTAGTTTAGTTGATGGGGAAATTGTTAAGTTAAAGTGTATTGAAGAAAATAATAAGGTTTTAAAAGTTAAAGTAATAAAAAAAATAGGACATAAGAATAGCCCGGATATAGATACTCTTAAGATAATGGCTGAGTTAGATGTTCCTGCTGGATTTAGTGAAGAGACTATGAATGAAGTTAAGAGTCTTCCTACTGAAGTATTAAAAAGTGACTATAATTGTAGAACTGATATTAGTAATGAAATGATATTTACAATAGATGGGAAAGATACAAAGGATATAGATGATGCTGTAGGACTAAAAATGCTTGATAATGGGAACTATTTACTTAATGTAAGTATAGCAGATGTTACTAACTATGTTAAATGGAATAGTAGTATATTTAATGATGCATATAATAAAGGTAATTCTACATATATGGCTGATAAAGTAGAACCTATGTTACCAATAGAACTTTCTAATGGAATATGTAGTTTAAATCCTAATGTTTTAAGGTGTGCAGTTACTACTGAAATAGAGTTTGATACTAATGGTAATGTTGTTAATAAAAGAATGTATCCAAGTATTATAAAGTCTAGAAAGAAAATGAATTATGATGATGTTAATATAATTTTAAAGGGTGGACATGTAAGTGGGTATGAAGAGTTTGAAAGTACTTTACTTAATATGTTAGAACTTTCTAAGAAGTTAAAGAAAAAGAAATTAGAACGTGGTGAAATTGAGTTTCCATCTGATGAAATTAAGTTAATAGTAGATGAAAATGGTAAAGTAATTGATATTAAAAAGAGAGTACAAGATTTAGGTGAAAACTTAATAGAAGAGTTTATGATAGCAAGTAATGAAGCAAGTATTGATTTACTTACTAATGAATGCGAATATGGAATTTATAGAGTGCATGCTAAACCAGCTCCTAAGAAGATAGAAGATTTTGTTAAGTTTATGAGTAGTTTGGGTTATTCTACAAAGGGTAAATTTAATTATAGTGATATAAGTAATAAGAATATTCAAATGATTTTAAATGAGATAAAGGGTGTTAAGGATGAAGATATTTTAAGTAGAAAGTTACTTAGAAGTATGCAAAAAGCAGTTTATAGTACAGATAATATTGGACATTTTGGTCTTGGTAGTAAAAAGTATACTCATGAAACTAGTCCAATTAGAAGATTCTCTGATTTACTTCTTCATTATATGATTAAGATAGTTTTGTTTAAATGGGATATGGGAGTATCAATAAATGAAATAGGTCGTGGATTAGTTGAAGCATGTGATCATATTAGCATGACTGAAAGAAGAAGTGATGAATGTGAGTATGCTGTAGAAGATATGAAGATGGCTGAATATATGGAAGGTCATATTGGAGAAGAGTATGATGCTATAGTAGATACTGTACTTAAAAATGGATTTTTCGTTGAAACTAGTAATTATGTTGAAGGATTTGTTAGTTTAGATACAATTAATGATTATTATACATTAAATGATGAGATGACTTATTATTTTGATAGAAAGAAGAGAATTGCTTTGAGACTTGGAGATAAAGTAAGAGTTAAGTGTATTGCTGCTAATAAGGAGACTAGACATATTGATTTTATCTTAGTTGATAAGAGTAAAGAAGATAAATAAAATGAATGTAGTTAAAATTAAAAAGGCTTTAATGGAACAAAAAAACTTAGATTTAAGTGGTAATTTATATTGTAAAACTCAAACTTTGTTTGCTTATAATTCTAATAAAATAGAAGGCTCAACAACAACACTAGAAGAAACAGAGAGCATTTATGATACTGGTACTATTTTAGCAAATGAAGAAAAAGTAATAGTTATCAAAGATGTAACAGAAATTAAAAACCATTTTACATTATTTAAGTATATGCTTGATAATGTAGATGAAGAACTTTCGATAGATATGATTAAGAAATTTCATTATATTTTAAAAGATGGGACTTTGACAGAAAGTGAAAAATCTTGGTTTAATGTTGGTGAGTTTAAAAAGTTAAAAAATTATGTAGGAAATATAGAAACTAGTTTACCTGACAATGTTTCAAGTGATATGGAAGACTTACTTTTGTGGTATCATAACTTAACTAATATAACGTTAGAAGATATCATAGAATTTCATGTTAGATTTCTTGAAATACATCCTTTTCAGGATGGCAATGGAAGAGTTGGAAGAATGATTATGTTTAAGGAGTGCTTGCATAATGATATAATTCCATTTTATATAGAAGACAGAAATAAGGCTTTTTATGCAAGAGGCTTAAAAGAATATCAAACTAAAAATTATAAAGGCTATTTAATTGATACTTGTTTAAATAGTCAAGATAATTATACGGAAATGGCTAAATATTTTTTAGAAGAAAATTAAGGAACAATATTATGTTCTTTTTTAATAACTTGTTATTGTATATTTAGTGTGTTATAATTTTATTACTTAGTGAGGTTGATAATATGGAGATATTAAATAGAAAAGCTAGATTTAACTATTTTATAATTGATGAAATGGAAGCTGGTATAGAACTTAAAGGTACTGAAATTAAAAGTATTAGAAATGGGAAATGTAGTATAGAAGATACATATGCTAGAATTAAAAATGGGGAAGTATATTTAATTAATATGTATATTGCTAAATATGAAGAAGGTAATATTTTTAACCATGATGAAAGAAGAGAAAGAAAGTTACTTCTTCATAAAAGTGAAATTATTAAGTTGAGTAAAAAGTTAGAACAAGATAGTTATACACTTATACCTTTAAAAATATATATGAAAAAAAATAATGCTAAAGTACTACTTGGTTTGTGTAAAGGAAAAAAACTTTATGATAAACGTGAGACTATAAAGAAAAGAGATTTAGAAAGAG
Organism: Clostridium sp. CAG:628; assembly: GCA_000438415.1. GTDB lineage: Bacteria > Bacillota_I > Bacilli_A > RF39 > UBA660 > CAG-628. The sequence continues at coordinate 40,478 of FR902241.1, read as the reverse complement.
AAAATAGATATTAAAAAAAACAACTAGGATTAAATTAGTTGTTTTTCTTTTCATTAAATTTCTTAACTATATTACTTTTATATCTAGCAGCTGTATTCTTTTTAATAACGCCTTTTGCTTCTGCTTTGTCAATAGTCTTAACTGCAATATTTAATTTTTCATTAGCAGTTTCAACACTTTCATTTAGAGCTTTTTCAAATTTCTTAATAGCAGTTTTCATTGATTGTTTAACGTCATTATTTAATACTTGAGCTTTTTTATTTGTAATGATTCTCTTCTTTTGACTCTTAATATTAGCCATAATGCACCTCCATTTCGTAAATACATATAAATTTTACCAAAAATATGTATAAAATGCAAGTAAATACTTCATTTTAATAATGGGTGATTTTAATGTATAAAGATATGATGTTTTTAGATAGTGGTGAAAATCTAATAAATTCTAGTGAAATTCAAAGTAAAGTGAATGTTAGTGAAAATATTAGTATTAGTGATATTGAACTTAATAATAAGGAAGCTAAGAAAATAGGAAAAAGTAAGGGTAAATATATAACTATTACATTCAATAAGAATAAGTTAAGTAGTGAATTAGAGTGTCTCATTGATACTATTTGTAGTAGTATTAAGTCTATACTTGATTATTTGAAGTTAAGTAGTAAATGTAGTGTATTATTTGTTGGACTAGGGAACAAGAGTTTTGCATGTGATAAGTTTGGCAATAGTATTATTGAAAAGATTAGTCTTAGTAATAAGAGTTTCAAAATATATAAAGATGTTTTAGCGAATACTAATATTAAGAGTATAGACTTTATAAAAAGTATGAGTGTTTTAACTGATACAGATTTAGTTATAGTGTTTGATAGTTTAAAAGCAAATAATATTTCTAGATTAGGTAGCACTATACAACTAGCGACAAGTGGACTTAGTCCGGGAAGTGCTTATTCTGATAAAATGAGTGTAATAGATAAGAGTAGTATTAAAAAACCTGTTATTAATATTGGTGTACCTACTATAATTAATTTAAAGAGTATTATGAGTGAGAATCCTAATTTAATAGTTAGTACTAATGATGTGGATGATTTGGTAAGTAATTTATCTAGTATTATATCAATTGCAATTAACAGAGTGTTTTAGTCGTTAAAACGACTTTTTTTTCATATGTTTTAGTGTAGTATTATTTTAGGTGATAATATGAGAAAGTTTAAGTCTAAAAATAAGAGTAAAGTGGTATATGTTTTAATATTTGTTTTATCTTTTATATTTACTTTAATATTTATAGTAAGAGATAAAACTATATTATTTGATAAATTAGTTAGTGAAATAACTAGAAGTGATAAAAAAATACTTGATTTTTCTTTTCTTGTTAGTCCTAAAGAAATTATTTATAGTTCTTTAAATAAGAATGTTGAAAAGAATGATTTAAAAGCATTTAATAGTTTATATTATGATGAGTTTGATTATTTAACTAGTAAAAGTAATTATGTAATAGACCCTAGTCCTGATGAAAATAAGAGTGAACCTATTGTTTATTTATATAATACACATCAAACTGAAGAGTATAGTTTAAATAGTACATTTGATTATTCAGTTAAACCTAATGTTATGATAAGTTCTTATATTTTAAGGGAAAAGTTAAATAATCTAGGAATTAATACTATTGTTGAAACTAATAATATGAAAGAATTTTTAGTTAAGAATGGGTATAAATATAATATGAGTTATCATGCAAGTGAGTATTTTGCTAGATTAAAAGAAAGTGAGTATCCTAGTATTAGGTATTTATTTGATATACATAGGGATAGTTTGGGAAGAAATAGTACTGTTTTAGAAATTAATGATAAAAAGTATGCTAAGGTGCTTTTTGTGGTGGGACTTGAACATACTACAAAAGATAATAATGTTGGATTTGCTGAAAAGCTGGATATGGAAACTAATAATTTACTTAGAGGGTTATCTAGAGGAGTTAGTTATAAAACTGGAGAACCAATTCATGGAGTGTATAATCAAAATTTGTTTGGGAAAAGTGTTTTAATTGAAGTGGGAGGAGTAGATAATACTATTGAAGAAGTAAATAATACTATGGAAATTCTTTCTAAAGTTATAGAGAGTGTAGTTAAGGAGGAAATGAATGCCTAAAAAGAAAAATAAGAATGTTGTATTTATAGTATTTGTTATACTGTTTGGCGTGTATTTAGCTCTTTATTATGCTTTTTTAGGAGGGTACTATGAGTATAAAGCGTATAATAAAAAGAATTTAACTGAAGAGATGATGAAAAAGTTTGAAACTGATGTTAGTAATGGGAAAGATGTAAGTATTTATGACTATATAGAAGAAGAAAAAGATTACTCTAATAATGTAAGTAATCTTGGAGTTAAGTTAGGTGAAGTAACTGAAGACTTTTTAACTAAAGGGTTAGGTGGTATTTTTAAGGTAGTAAGTAAACTTGTTACAAATTAAAAGTAATAAGACCAAGCATGCTTTAATTATAATCCTATAATTAATTAGTCTTATTACTAATATATAATATGTAATTAATGCTCTTTGTTTACAAGAGAACTTGCACATTTAGAGTAACTTCTAGTAAGTAAGCCTCTACCTAAAAGTGTACCACCAAAGTATCTAACAACCACTATTAAAGTGTTATCTAAATTATTTCTTTTAATTACTTCTAATATAGGGAGTCCTGCAGTGTTTGATGGCTCTTTATCTTCATATTTTCTTTCTATAATACCTAATTTGTAAGCATAACAAATGTGTTTTGCTTTTTTATTTTTCTGTTTTAAAATAGATAAAATGTCTGTTACTTCATTTATGTTACTTATTTCATACATGTATCCATAAAATTTACTATTTTTGTTAATTATTAAACTTTCACTTAATTTTTTCATACTTATATTTTATAATAAATTTTGATATTTTGCTAGTATTATTCTTCATTTTATTTCATATTATTACTAGGTGAAAAGACATGAAAGTAGAAGAATATTTGAAGAAGAATAAGAAGTTATCTAAGAATTATTTTTATAACTTATTAAAAAGGACAATGTTAACTATTAGTTTAGTTTTAGTAGTTATGATAATATCTAAGAATAGTGAAAATTTTAGAAATATGGTTAATAAGTACACTTTTAATTCTAATTATAATTTTAGTAAGATTAATCAGTTATATAAAAAGTATTTACTTAGTTTAAAGAAAACTAAAGAGTTAATATCACCAGTAAATGGAAGTAGTATTTTAGAATATACTAAAAGCGAAAAATATAATGATGGAGTTATTTTAGAAGTAGGAGAAAATTATAATGTTAAGATGATAGAAAGTGGTCTTGTTGTATATGTTGGAGAAAAAGAGGGTATTGGTAATACAATAATTGTTCAACAAAGTAATGGAATAGATGTAAAATATGGATTTCTTGATAAAATAGATATTAAAGTGTATGACTATATAGAAAAAGGTACTATAATAGGAAATAGTAATAATAAACTTTATTTAGAATTTTCTAAAGATGGAAAGGTAGTTAGTTACGAACCATATATTAAATAAAATAAAAATAGATATTTCTACATATTTTATAGTACTATTATCTTTTTTAGCAGGATATTTTGAGTATACATTTCTTACTATTATATTTATATTAGTACATGAAATGGGACATTTTGTTACAGGAATAATTTTAAAACTAAATGTAAAAGAGATAAGAGTATTCTTTTTTGGAGGAGTTACTGTTTTAGAAGAAGATTTGAATTTGTGTATTTATAAAGAAATTTTACTTATTATAATGGGACCGGTTATACAGATACTTTTTTATTTATTAATATATGTATTTTATAGTAATGGGTATGTTAGTATAACTACTTTTAATAAAGTTAAGTTAGTTAATCAAATATTACTTGGTTTTAATTTATTACCAATACTTCCTTTAGATGGTGGAAAAATATTAAATAATGTATTAGATATTTTTTTACCATATAATTTAAGTCATGTTATAAGTATTATTGTATCTATAATGAGTGTTCCTTTAATATTCTTGTTTGATAAGAAATTTTTGGCGATAGTGTTAGTGCTTAGTTTAATAATTAAAATATATAATGAGATAACAAGTCATAAGTATAGAGTTAATAAACTTATGTTAGAAAGAAAGTTAAAACATGTTAAACATTGTAAGAATGAATTATTTGTAAGTAATAATAAAGTTAAGAGAAATGTTACATATTATAAAATAGTTAATGATGAGTGTGTTTTTGATTATGAATATAATTATTAAAAAAGTATTGTTATGTTAATTAAAATTTAGTATAATTATTTAGGACAAGGTGAATAGGTAATGGATGAGTTTAATTATATAATTAAAGATTTATTAGAAAATGATAAAGTTAATGAAATGAAAATATATATGCAACATTGTAATACTAGTTGTTTTGAACATTCTTACAATGTGAGTTATATTTGTTATAAAATTTGTAAGAAGTTTAATTTTGATTATGTTTCTGCTAGTCGAGGAGCAATGCTACATGATTTTTTCTTGTATGATTGGAGAAAGAATAAAAAGTTTAATTTTCATGCGTATAAGCATGGTAAAATTGCTTATAATAATGCAATTAAAGAGTTTAAGTTAAATGAAATAGAAAAGAATATGATACTTAGACATATGTGGCCGGTTACAATAGTTCCACCTAAATATAAAGAAGGATTTGTTCTTACTTTGGCTGATAAATGGTGTGCTACTAAAGAAATAGTAACTTTTATGTTTAATATTATAAGGAATAATCCAATTATACAATATGCTTATTTATTTTATATATTTATTTTTAAGAATTTTTAAGGAGTGTTTTTATGAAGAAAAGTATTTTAATATTAATTGTTTTGGTTGTTAGTGGATGTAGTAAGGTCTATTATTGCAATGAAGGAGAAATATTGGATAAAGATAAGTGTAAAAGTTTAATAGAGGCTAAGTTTAAATATTATTGTGCAGAAGGTACTGGAGAACTAAAAAAAGACAAATGTGTAAATGGTGAAGTTACAAGTGAAGCACTAAAAGAGTATTATTGTGAAAAGGGTATTTTAACAACTGATGATAATGGAGTTTATTCTTGTGAGATAGAGAGTGAAGCAAAGTCTAGAATTAAAGTTTTTGATAGTAGTAAGGAAATAGAAAAAGATGTTAAAGAAAAGTTAGGAGATTTAACTAAGCTTTTAGATGGGGTTAGTTATGATGAAGATAAGATAAATGTTTATATGTTTTGGGGAGATGGATGTCCTCATTGTGAAAAAGAAAGCAATTGGTTTAATGAGATAGAAAGTGAGTATGGAGCATATTTTAAATTAAATAAGTTTGAAGTATGGAAAAATTCTGATAATAAGGAACTCTTAACAATTACTAAAGAATTACTTGGTAGTGAAGCAACTGGTGTACCTTTCACTGTTATTGGAGATACTGTTATTTCTGGATTTGGAGAAGGCAAAAAAAAATTTATGTTAAATTTAATAACTAGTGAATATAAAAATAGTTATGATGTGTATTTTAATAGAAAGTAACCAATGTGTTACTTTTTTTCTTGCATTAGTGAGTGCCTTATTATATAATAATGACTTATTAGGAGGAGTAAAATTATGGATAAAGGAATTGAAGTAAATGATTTTAGTAAGATGTTTTTGTATACTCTATGTATGAATAGTAAAATTGTGAGAAGTGATAAGGATCATAATAAATTTGTTTATGATATAAGTTTACCTTATAGATTTAAAGATGCGATTATGTGTATATTATCGGCTAACACTGGATGGATGAAAAAATATTCAAAACTAATTGATATAGAAGAATATTTTAACTTTGGATGGGATTATAGTTTTTCATATTCTTTAAAAAATTTAATTAATAAGTATGCTGGAAGTATAGAGTATGATTTAGTTTTTGATAATATTAATATTAAAGTACCTACTAAGTATTCTAAAGAATTATATAATGCTAAATATTCAAATGAATTATATGAAATAATGAAAGATTTAATTGAATTAATAAATTCATATATTTATTCAAGAAGATGTATGTTTGGTGCTGGACCTTATTGTTATGCTAGAGGAGTAGAAGACTTTAGAAATATTCAAAAAAGTGATGTTGACCCACTTGAATATGTAACTCAAAAAGAATTGGGCGAAAATGTTAAGAAGAAAAAATTATAGTATCAATTATATACTAATGTAACTATATGAAAGAAAGTATTAAAATGAATGATTATTTAATGGAGTTATTTAAATTTACTATTGGTAAAGGAAATAAGGACTTAATTTATCCGCTTGTAAAAGAAGGAATTGTTAGTGAAAAAAGTGTTGTTAAAACCATAAATGATGCTGATATTGAAAGTGAAGAGAAGAGTAAGTATGCTCTTGAGCTAGCAAAGGAATTAAAGGATGTTCCTATTAAGGGGCTTGAAGATATTGTTGTAAATGCTAATGATGTTGAAGATATTTATGAGTTTGCTAAATATGTTAAATGGGCAGACATCAATAGACTATCTAAAGCCATAGTTGAAAGCAAAGATGCTTATGCAATAACTGCTTTTGCAAGAGAAGTTAAAGGCGTTTCTGTTAATGATTTAGCTAAGGAGGTCATTAATTTACACGATGGACGCGCTATATATACTTTTGCTTATAGTGTAAAAGGTGCACCTATTAAAGAACTTGAAAAATCTATGTGTGACTCTGAAACTTATAATACAAATTTTGCTTATGATTTTGCTAAAAATGTAAGTGCTAATGACGTAGAAGGCTTAACTAATGCAGTTATAAAAGGCAAGTCTATACAAGACATGATTGCATTTGCTAGAGATATAAAAGGGGCTAATATAAGAAAAATAGAAAATGCCATAATTAAAAATGGTAATGCTAGAGATATTTATGAGTTTACTAAAGAAGTACCAAGAGCTAATAAGAAAAAATTAACTAAAGCTTTTATTAACTCAGTATATTATGAAGAAGAGAGTTTGTTATGTAATTTTGCTTTACTTCCTAAAGTAGACTTAGATGTAATTAATGATACATTGTTAAAGAAATGTTTAGATAAAGACATTCCTGTTAGTGTTGTTACTAATTACGTTAATTCTTTACAATATCATAAGAATTTACCAATTGATAAATTTACTCTAGCAGTTATAAAACGTGGTAAACCATTGGATATCGTTGATTTCGCAAGAAATACTGAAAATGTTCAAGTGGATGAACTTGCTGATGCGTTAATTCAAATGGAATGTAGAGAGAAAAAATATTGGTTATATGAATTTATGTTAAAAGTTAAAAATGCACCAATTAGTAAACTAAATGAAGCTTTTAAAAAAGAAAGTAAAAAGTCTATGCTTAAAGTTCAATATAGTGATGAGTTTTTAAAGATTTTAAGATTAGTAAGAAATAAAGATATTGAAGGTTTAAGAAAATATAAAGATTTATTAAATGAAGACAAGTTAACAAAGAAACTAAAATAAGCAGGTCTTGTGACTTGTTTTTTGTATGAAAAAAGACTTCAAAATGAAGTCTAATTAACTTATTTGGTGGTTCCTTAGGGATTCGAACCCTAGACCCACTGATTAAGAGTCAGTTGCTCTACCAACTGAGCTAAGGAACCATAACGATTAAATTATAACATAGACTTTCTGTATTTGTAAACCCCTTATTTGTAAAAAAATAAAAAATTATAAGTTGTGTAGAAATACCTTTTAATTCTGTAATATTATTCATTATGTTGTAAAAATCTAAAAAAAATGGTAAAATACTTCTAGTGATTAAGTGTCACATGATTATTTAAAGGAGTAAAGAAGTGAGAATAATTGGTTTAGATTATGGAAGTGTTACGTGTGGTGTAGCACTTAGTGATGAATCATTTCTAATTGCAAGTCCTATGGAAACTATTAGATATAAAGAAATGGATGAATTACTTAGTAAACTTGATATATACTTTAGTAAGTATGAAATAGGTGTTATAGTACTAGGAAATCCAATAAACTTAGATGGATCGATTAGTAAAAGAAGTGAAATTACTTTAGAATTTAAAACTATTTTAGAAAATAGATATGATGTTCAAGTAGTTTTGGAAGATGAGAGACTTACTTCGGTAATAGTAAATAACATATTAATAGAAAATAATACTAAAAGAGAAAATAGAAAGAAAGTTGTGGATAAGTTAGCAGCGTGTTTAATACTAGAGAGTTATCTAGATAGGAGAAATAATGGAAAATAATGAGATGAAAATTACTGTAGATGGGGTTACTAAAACTTATAGGGTTATACTTAACTTAGAGGATATAGATGGAAAGAATTTTGTTATTTATACAGATGATGAAAAAGATGAAGATGGAATTAAGTGTTATGCTAGTAAATATGTATTAAATAATGGAAAGTTAAAGTTGACTCAAATAACTGATGAAAAAGATTATAATTTTGTTTGTGAAGTATTAAATAGTATACAAAATGATGGAGGAAAGAATGAAAACTAAGAAATTAAATAAAAAGAGATTAATATTAACATTACTTATTTTAATTTTTATAATAATGTTTATATTTTTGGGGGTATTTTTCAGTAAATTTGCTAGTGTTGATAGGAATGATAAAACTTTAGTAGAATTTGTTGTTAATAAAGGAGAAAGTGGGTATAATGTATTTGATAGACTTCAGAATGAAGGATATATTAAATCTAGTTTTGCTCTTAAACTATATAGTAAGATTAAAGGTGGAATTAGTTTGACTGAAGGAGTAAAGTCTATTAGTAAAAGTATGAATGTTATAGAAATATATGATGCTTTAGAAAATGGTAATGGTTCTAAAGAAGAAGTTAGGTTTACTTTTAAAGAAGGAAGAAATGTTAGACAACTAATAAGTGATATTACTAGTATTACTTCTATTACTGAAGAAGAAATACTTGATACTTTGAGTGATAAAGAGTTTTTAAATGAGTTAATAAATGAATACTGGTTTTTAACAGATGAGATATTAAATAGTGATATATATTATAGTTTAGAAGGGTACTTATATCCTAATACTTATATGATATACAAAGATAGTAGTTTTAAGAGTGTAGTTTATAAGATGTTAGATGAGATGAATAATAAGTTAACTCCTTTAAAGAGTAAAATTGAAAATAGTAATTATACTGTGCATGAACTTCTTACACTTGCAAGTATTGTAGAACAAGAGGGGCCTGTTGGAACTGATAGATATGGTATTGCAGGAGTGTTTACTAATAGACTTAATGATAACTGGAGTTTAGGTAGTTGTGTTACAACTTATTATGCAGCAAAAGTTCCTTTAGGAGACGGATTATATCAAAAAGATATTGATGATTGTTCTAATAAATATAATACTAGATGTAAAACTTATATAGGGCTTCCAGTTGGGCCTATATGTAATCCAAGTATAGATAGTGTGGAGGCTAGTTTAAATCCAACTAAACATAATTATTATTATTTTGAGGCTGATAAAAATAATAAGACATATTTTAATGAGACTTATAATGGTCACTTAAATACAATTGAAAGACTAGAAAGAGAAGGACTATGGAATGAGATTGACTAGTTTAATAGAAGATATGGAACATTTTGCTAAAGAGAAAAACGTTCCTATTATGCAAAAAGAAGGAATAAATTATTTAAAACAATATGTTAATACTAATAAAATTAATGATATATTAGAAATAGGAACAGCAATTGGGTATTCTACAATTATACTTAGAAGTTGTTCTAGAAGTATTACTAGTATTGAAAGAGATGAAGAAAGATATAATGTTGCTTTAAAAAATGTTAGTCTTTCTAATTTAGATAATATTACCTTAATTAATATAGATGCATTAGAAGCAAATATTACTGGTGAGTACGATATGATATTTATTGATGCTGCTAAGGGGAAAAACTTAGACTTTATTAATAAATATAAGAATAACTTAAGAGAAAAGGGAGTAATATTTATAGATAATATGGGATTTCATGGGTTAGTTGGTAATTCTTCAAGTATTAAATCTAGAAATTTAAGAAGTTTAGTTAGAAAAATAGAAAAGTTTATTCAGTATTTAGATAATCAAAGTGAATTTAAAGTAACTAAAATAGATGTAGGTGATGGGTTATATCTATTAGAAAGGAATAATAATGAATGATTTTTATGTAATACCTAATAATAAAGATGTTGTTTTTAATAATTTAATACTTCCATTAAAGGATTATAGTATTGGATTTGATGTTTATTATACAGTGAGTGAAATAAATAGTCTTAGTAAAAAATTAAATATAAGTGTTATTATTAATAAATTTTTACATAAAGAAGATATTAAGAATATTATTAATATAATTAATGAGTTAGAAATAGATAATATAAAGTATATATTTGTAGAAGACTTAGGACTAGTTAGTTTATTAGATAATAATAAAGTGGTTGTTAGTCAAAATCATATTATTAATAATTATGATAGTATTAATTATTTTAAATCATTAGGATATAGTAATATTCTTGTTAATAATGATTTAACTATAAATGAGTTAAAGGAAATAATTAGTAAAACTTCTAGTAATTTGTTTATGTATTTTATAAGTAAAAATAATTTAATGTATAGTAAGAGAAGATTATTAACTGCATTTAGTAATTATAAAAATAATGATATTTCAAAAAAAGAAGTTATTACTGAAAAAGTTAGTAATCATAAACTTATTATTAAAGAAGAAAAGTGTGGTACTTGTATATTTAATAAACGTATTTTTGCAGGAAATAAGTATATAAGTGAATTAAGTAGTGTGAATAAGATAGTTAATTTAAGTAATATGGATGAATTTGAAACTAAGACTATTTTAAAATATATGGATAAAGTTAATTTGAGTGATTATATAGAAATAGATGATTATTTTTTAGATAATGTTATACCTTATAAGGTGGGTGATATTAAGTGATAGAAGTATTGTGTCCAGCTGGAGATTTAACTAGACTTAAATGGGCATTAATGTATGGGGCTGATGCAGTTTATATTGGAGGATATAACTATAGTTTAAGGGCTAATGCTAATAATTTTAGTATGAAAGAAATTAAAGATGCAGTTAAGATAGCGCATGAATTAAATAAGAAAGTTTATGTAACAGTTAATATTTTATTTCATAATAAAGATTTGGAAGGATTAAGTGGGTATTTAAAAGAACTTAGTGATATTGGAATAGATGCATATATTGTAAGTGATATGGCTGTTATAAAAAGGATAAATGAACTTAAATTGAAGCCTGAAATACATATTAGTACACAAGAATCTAGTGTAAACTATTTAACAGTAAAGTTTTGGGAAAAACTTGGTGCTACTAGAGTGGTTTTAGGTAGAGAATGTTCTAAAGAAGATATTATTAATATTCATGAAAACTGTAATAGTGAACTTGAAGTTTTTATTCATGGAGCAATGTGTACTAGTTATAGTGGTAGATGTGTTTTATCTAACTATGTAACTAAAAGAGACTCTAATCGTGGGGGATGTAGTCAGGTATGTAGATTTGTATTTAATATGGGTGAGTTTGACGACTTTCAAATAGCTAGTAAGGATTTATCAATGATAGATTATATACCAGAGTTAATTAAAATAGGTGTTTCTTCCTTAAAAATAGAAGGAAGAATGAGAAGTAGTTATTATATAGCAACTGTTGTAAATGCATATAAAAGTATAGTAGAAAGTTATTTTAATAATACTTTAACTGATGAAGTGTTAAATTATTATAAGAAAGTATTAAATAGGGTATCTAATAGAGAAAATAAACCACAATTTTTTAATAAAGAAACTGACTTTAATGATCAGTATTATTTAGGTAGAAAAGAAGTTTCTAATCAAGATTTTTTGGGAGTAGTGTCTAGTTATGATAATGGAGTAGCTACTATTTTACAAAGAAACTATTTTAAAGTAGGTGATGAGGTAGAAGTTTTTGGGCCTAGTACACCTATTCAAAGGTTTACTATTGAAAGTATTATAAATGAAAAAAATGAGAGTGTGATGGTTGCTAATCATCCGGAAGAAAAATTATTTGTAAAAATACCATTTGAAGTAAAGGAAAATGATATATTAAGAGTACCAATTTAGTTGACAAAATGAGTATTTTTTGGTATTATTATAAACTGTTAAGGAGAAATGAAAAAATGAGACAAAAAGAATTTTTTTTAACTAGTGAAGGTTATCTAGAATTAGAAACTGAACTAAACTATTTAAAAACTGATAAGAGAAAAGAAGTTTTATCTTCTTTAAAGGAAGCTCGTGCTTTAGGGGATTTGAGTGAGAATGCAGAATATGATAGTGCTCGTGAAGAACAAGGAAAGTTAGAAGCAAGAATTAAAGAAGTTGAATATATTTTAGAGCATGCTACTATTATAGATGATGGTGGTAATGATAAAGATGTTGTTAATATTGGATGTACTGTTACTCTTCAATATGAAGGTGATGATGAAGTAGAAGAATATAGAATAGTTGGTAGTCAAGAAGCAGATCCATTTAATAATAAGATAAGTAATGAAAGCCCAATTGCTGCTGCAATTTTAAATAAAAAAGTGGGACAAACTGTTGAAGTTAATAGTCCGCAGGGTGTTTATAATGTTAAGATAGTAAGTGTTCAATAAGGAGGGAATATTTATGAAAAAAGATTATATTGTAAAAATGGAAAAAGATGAGTGGGGTAAACTTTTAACTCATGTGTATGAACACAAGAAGAATGAAGTTAAAGTTGATGGTTTTAGAAAGGGTCAAGTTCCATATGATATTTATGTTAAGAATTTTGGATTAGAAAGTTTATATATGGATGCAGTTGATCATGCATTACCTGAGTTATATGATAAAATGTTAGAAGAAAATACTGACTTAACTTTCAATATGGCATGTCGTCCTGAAGTTGATGTAAAAAGTATTAGTAATGATGGATTAGAAATAGTTTTTCATGTTACTATGAAACCTGAAGTTAAGTTGGGTAAATATAAGAATTTAGGTATTAAAAAAGAAGAAGCTTCAGTAAGTGATGAAGAAATTGATCATGAAATTGAACATTTAAGAGAACATTATGTTGAAATGAAAGATAAGAGTGGTAAAGTAGAAAAGGGTGATGAAGTTAATATTAACTTTGAAGGATTTAAAAATGGAAAGGCTTTTGATGGTGGAAAAGGTGAAAACTATTCATTAGTTATTGGAAGTAATACTTTTATTCCTGGATTTGAGGATGCTCTTATTGGAATGCAAGTTAATGAGGAAAAAGATATTGATTTAACATTTCCAGAAAACTATCATAGTGAAGAGTTAAAGGGTGCTAAAGTTGTATTTAAAGTTAAAGTTAATTCTATTAAAGAGAGAATATTACCTGAATATAATGAAGAATTTTTTAAGGATTTAAATATGGAAGGTGTAACTGACTATGAATCTCTTAAAAATAATGTTATGGAACATATTAAGGGACATAAGACTGCTGAAATTGAAGATAAATATTTTGATGAATGTTTAAATAAAGTTAGTGAAGAAGCTAAGATGGATGTTCCAGAAGAAATGATTAATGAAGAAGTTGATAGAATTACTAATGAATTTAGTCAAAGATTAAGTTATCAAGGAATGAATATTGATACTTATTTGAAGATGCTTAATACTGATATTGATACTTTTAAGGCTAATTTTAAACCAGAAGCAGAAAAGAGAGTTAAATATAGATTAGTTATTGAACAAGTTGTTAAGGCTGAAGATATTAAGGTTAATGATAAAGAAGTAGATGATTATTCTAAAGAAATGGCTAAAAAATATGGAGTAGATGAAAGTGAATTCTTAAGTCAAATTGGTGGTAAAGAATTCTTAAAGTATGATCTTGAAGTTAGAAAGGCTATTGAAATTATAACTAAATAGAGTACTTAAGTACTCTTTTTTTATGTATAAAAAAAGTGGATTAGAATTCCACAGTTTCTATATTTTCATTATTTGTTTTTTCTATTTTAAATTCACTAGATATATTACTTGTAATAGGTTTATCATTAGTTTTATTGTCAACTTTATGTGCTTGCTGAGCCATGATTAGGTTAGTTTTTAGGTTATCATCGTTATACTGAGTCATATCATTTTCTAAATCTACTATTTTTAATATTTCTTCAAAAGTAGTTTCTCCAAGTACAACTTTATTTAGACCATCTTGTAAAAGTGTAACAACATCACCTGTATAAACTAATTCTCTTAATGTATTTTTGTTAGCACCATTTGTAATAGCATCTTTTATTTTTTCATTCATAACTAATACTTCTAGAATAGCAAGTCTTCCTTTATATCCATGTGTACATTTAGGGCAACCTTCTTTATTAGCAACAACCATTTCTAACACATCTTTTCCTAAAACTGTTTTAAATACTTGACGTTCATAATCAGTAGTAGGACGTTTGATAGAACATTCGGGACATACTTTTCTAGCAAGTCTTTGACTTATTATTCCTTCAAGCGAACTTCCAAGTAAGTATCTTTCTACATCCATATCTGTAAGTCTTTCGATTGTGTTTAAACTATTATTAGTGTGTAGTGAACTAAGTACTAAATGTCCTGTAATTGAAGCACGAACTGCGATTCTTGCTGTTTCATCATCACGAATTTCTCCGATCATTATGATATTAGGGTCTTGTCTTAATATGCTTCTTAAAATAGTTGCAAAAGTTAGACCAATTTCACTTTGAGTTTGTACTTGGTTAATTCCTTCAATATCCATTTCTACTGGATCTTCAACTGTAATAATGTTAACTTCTTCTGTATTAAGTTTTTGTAGAATTGAATAAAGTGTAGTACTTTTACCTGTACCAGTAGCACCTGTTACTAGTATGATTCCATTAGGTATCTTAATTAATCTATTGATTTTTTCCATTGCATCTTCACTGAAACCTAAGTTATCAAGTCCAGCTAAACTCATTGAATAGTCAAGTATTCTTATAACTATTTTTTCTGCATTATTAGTTGGAAGGCTACTTACACGAAGATCAAGAAATCTTTCTCCAATTTTACTTTTAATAGCACCATCTTGAGGAAGACGAGTTTCCATGATATTCATTCCAGCTATCATTTTGATACGACTTATCATATTTCTTTTATATTTAGAAGGTATAATACTATAGTCACTTAGTATACCATCTATTCTAAATCTTATCTTTAAACTATCTTGAGAAGGATCAAAGTGAATATCACTAGCACCCTTATTTACAGCGTCCATTATAATTTCATTTGCAATTTCAACTATAGGTAATTTTTCAAAATTAAATTCCTTCATATGTTTCCCTCTCTATTCTATAAATATTATACAATAAATATATTTAAAAATAAAGAACAAATTATAATATTTATTGACATATTGTAAAAGTATTAGTAAAATTAAATGTGTAAAGTAGGTGGGAGAATGATTAATAAAAAAGGTTTTACTATAATTGAGATCTTGGCTGTAATAGCGCTTATTGGAATAGTGGCAGTACTAGTAATTCCTAGAATAACTGATATGGATTCTAAAACTAAAGTTAAGATGTATAATGCTAAAATTGAGAAGGCACTAGGGGCGTCTTATAAGTATGGAATTGATAATATCGATACACTATCAAATAGTGAATGTACTAATGTTACAATTGGTACTCTTATTAGGTTAAAGTATTTGAGTGCTGATGATGAAACTGGTTATCAAATGATTAATCCTAAAAATAATAAATCTATGAATAATGTAAGTATTTGTTTAAAATTTATTGATGGAGAAGTTGTTTCTAGTATAAATGGATAATGTAAAAAGTTTTTTAAATTATTTAAAAGTGTATAAAAATTATAGTGAGTTAACAATTAAAAACTATTACAATGATTTAACTGAGTTTAGTATTTATATAAAGAAAGACTTAACTAGAGTTAAGAAGGAAGATATTAAATCATACTTAAAATACCTATTTGACAAAGATAATAGTAATAGAACCGTTAGTAGAAAGATAAGTACTCTTAAAAGTTTTTACAAGTATTTAAAAGAAAATGATGTTATAAAGTTTAGTCCGGCGTTAAGTATTAAATATCCTAAAGCAGATAAGAAACTACCTAATTTTGTTCCTTATAATGAGTTAGAGAGTATGATAAATGCTACTAAAAAAGGTACTTTTTATGAAAGAGATGACTTAATTATTGAACTTATGTATGCAACTGGAGTAAGAGTTAGTGAACTGGTTAATATTAAACTTGATGATATTGATTTTGAAACTAATAGTATTAGAATACTTGGAAAAGGTTCTTATATGAGAACTGTTTATTTTGGAGAATATGCAAGAGATGCTATTTTTAAATATATGCATGGTTTAAGAAAA
Organism: Clostridium sp. CAG:628; assembly: GCA_000438415.1. Classification (GTDB taxonomy): domain Bacteria; phylum Bacillota_I; class Bacilli_A; order RF39; family UBA660; genus CAG-628. Next base: position 24,165 of record FR902241.1, on the reverse strand, counting down.
AAACTTTTAAATGGTAAGGAAAGTGAGTACTTGTTTCTTAATAAAAATGGTAATAATATTACTACTAGGGGTATTGCAAAAATAATTGATAAAATTGTTAGTGAGACCGAAGTTAAAACTAAGGTAAGTCCACATACTTTAAGACATACCTTTGCAACACATTTACTTGATAATGGGTGTGATTTAAGAAGTGTACAAGAACTTCTTGGACATAAGAATATTAATACAACTGAAGTATATACTCATGTCACTAGTGAAAGATTAAAAGATGTATATTTTAAGAGTCACCCTAGAGGGAGGTTTAAATGAGTAAATTGTATTTTAGATATGGTGCGATGAACTGTGGGAAAACAACTAGTTTACTACAAGTTGCACATAATTATGAAGAAAGAGGAATGAAAGTGGTTTTAATTAAACCGAGTATAGATACTAAGGCTGAAGATAGAGTGTCTAGTAGAATTGGAGTAGAAAGAAAAGTTGATTATTTAGTTAGTCCTGATGAGTCATTAAAAGGGTACTTAAATTTTGTTTCTGATAACTTTGTTAGTTGTGTATTAGTTGATGAAGCACAGTTTTTAACTGAAAGCCAAGTTGATGAACTTTTTGTATTTGCAAAAATTAAAAATATTCCAGTAATATGTTTTGGTTTAAGATGTGACTTTAGAACTAATTTGTTTCCAGGAAGTAAAAGACTTTTTGAACTTGCTGATGAGATAGAGGAACTTTATACTATATGTAGATGTGGTAAAAGGGCTAGATTTAATGCAAGAATAGTAAATGGAGAATTTACTTTAGAAGGTGGACAAGTTGCAATTGATGGGGATGTAGAATATGAGAGCTTGTGTGGAGAATGTTACTTAAAGAAAGTTAGAAAAATGAAAGGATGGGATTAACTTATGAAATATGTTTATTTGTTTAGTGAAGGAAATAAAGATATGAAAAATTTACTTGGAGGAAAAGGTGCGAACTTAGCAGAAATGACTAAACTAGGTTTACCTGTTCCACAAGGTTTTACTATAACAACTGAAGCTTGTACAAAATATTATGAAGATGGAGAAGTTATAAGTAAAGAAATAGAAAATGAAATACTAGAAAACATTAAAAAATTGGAAAGTATTACTGGAAAGAGTTTTGGTAGTACAACAAATCCACTTTTAGTTAGTGTTAGAAGTGGTGCAAGAGCAAGTATGCCTGGTATGATGGACACAATACTAAATTTAGGACTAAATGAAAGCGTTGTAGAAACTCTAGCAGAAAAAAGTGGAAATGCTAGATGGGCATGGGACTCATATAGAAGATTTATTCAAATGTATTCTGATGTTGTAATGGAAGTTGGAAAGAAATACTTTGAAGTATTAATAGATAAAATGAAGGAGAGTAAAGGTGTTAAACTAGATACTGAGTTAACTAGTGAAGATTTAAAAGAACTTGCTAATATGTTTAAAGCTGAATATAAAAGCAAAGTAGGAAGTGATTTCCCAACAGACCCAGTAGAGCAATTAATGGGTGCAGTAAAAGCAGTATTCCGTAGTTGGGATAATCCAAGAGCAAATGTGTATAGAAGAGATAATGACATACCATATTCTTGGGGAACTGCTGTAAATGTTCAAATGATGGCATTCGGTAATATGGGAGAAACTTCTGGTACAGGTGTTGCATTTACGAGAGATCCAGCAACTGGTGAAAAACATTTAATGGGAGAATTCTTAATGAATGCTCAAGGAGAAGACGTAGTAGCGGGAGTTCGTACACCTGAACCTATTAGTCACTTAAAAGATGTAATGCCAGAAGTATATGAAGAATTTGTTGGTATTTGTGAAAAACTAGAAAACCATTATCATGATATGCAAGATATGGAGTTTACTATAGAAGATAAACATTTATATATGCTACAAACTAGAAATGGTAAAAGAACTGCTAGGGCTGCATTAAAAATTGCATGTGATTTAGTAGATGAAGGAAAAATTACTGATAAGGAAGCTGTTTTAATGATAGACCCAAGAAACTTAGATACTTTACTTCACCCAACATTTGATCCAGTTGAGTTAAAGAATTCTATAGAAATAGGAAAAGGTTTGGCTGCATCACCAGGGGCTGCTAGTGGAAAAGTTGTATTTACTGCAAACGATGCTAAAAAAATGCATGAAAGTGGAGAAAAAGTAGTGCTTGTAAGACTAGAAACATCTCCTGAAGATATTGAAGGAATGAAATCGAGTGAAGGAATTCTAACTGTAAGAGGTGGAATGACTTCTCACGCTGCTGTAGTGGCTCGTGGAATGGGCTCATGCTGTGTAAGTGGATGCTCTAGTATTGTGATGGATGAAGAAAACAAAGTCTTCACATTAGGTGGTTATACTTTCCATGAAGGAGATGAAATTTCAATAGATGGTTCTACTGGTAAAATTTATAAAGGACTTATTAATAAGGTAGATGCAACTATTACTGGAGAGTTTGGTCGTATTATGGCTTGGGCTGATAAGTATAGACGTCTTGGGGTAAGAACTAATGCTGATACACCAAAAGATGCATTAAAAGCAAGAGAACTTGGTGCAGAAGGAATAGGACTTTGCCGTACAGAGCATATGTTCTTTGAAAAAGATAGAATCGCTGCAATTAGAGAAATGATAGTTTCTGATACTGTAGAAGAAAGAAAATCTGCTTTGGCTAAAATTGAACCAATGCAACAAAAAGACTTTGAAGCACTTTATGAAGCAATGGAAGGATATAGTGTTACAATTAGATACTTAGACCCACCACTACATGAATTTGTGCCTACTACAGAAGAAGACATTAAACTTCTTGCTGATACTCAAGGAAAAAGTGTAGAACAAGTTAAAAATATTATTGCTTCTCTTCATGAATTTAACCCAATGATGGGACACCGTGGTTGCCGTCTTGCTGTTACGTTCCCTGAAATAGCTGAAATGCAAACTAAAGCTGTTATAAAAGCTGCAATTGAAGTTAGTAAGAGAACTGGTAAAATGATAACTCCTGAAATAATGATACCTTTAGTTGGAGAAGTTAAAGAATTAAAATATGTTAAAAATATAGTAACTAAAACAGCAGACGAGATTATTAAAAATGCTAATATAGATATGATTTATCATGTTGGTACAATGATAGAAATTCCACGTGCTGCCTTAACTGCAGATGAGATAGCAAAAGAAGCAGATTTCTTCAGTTTTGGTACTAATGATTTAACTCAAATGACATTTGGTTTTTCAAGAGATGATGCAGGTAAATTCTTAACTGACTATTATGATAAAAAGATTTATGAGAATGATCCGTTTGCTAAACTAGACCAAAAAGGTGTTGGAAAACTTGTTAAGATGGCTAGTACTTTAGGAAGGGAGGCAAATCCTAACATACATTTAGGAATATGTGGAGAGCATGGAGGAGATCCAGCAAGTGTAGAGTTTTGTCATAATGTTGGCTTAGACTATGTTTCTTGTAGCCCTTACCGTGTTCCAATAGCAAGGCTTAGTGCTGCGCAAGCTGCTCTTCGAAATGAATAAATTATTCTATTTTTAAAGTAATAAAAATGTAACTTTTGAATATACTATGAATGTATGCTATTTGACATTTTTGTAAAAATATAGTATACTTATGGTGCACTGAGAAAGTGTGTAAATGTTTGCCGCTTATGGATGGCGCGGGTTATAAATGAGTCCAATCGCGAAATGTTAGTCGCTTCCGAGTGGTGCGAGTTATAAATGATCTCGGTTGAAAATGTTTGAAAACTCCTATATTTGATGGAGTTTTCTTTTTGATTATGATAAAATAATTTTAGGAGGCGATAATATGCAAGTACAAACAGGCTACATTTACCATATTAAAGACGAGTTTTTTGATGTTGTAAATGATAAAGGACTAATTATAAATCATGAGAATGGTAAAACAAGACCTACATATTTTACTATTCGTGATAATGACATTTTATGGTTTATACCACTAAGTAGCAAGGTACAAAAATATCAGCCTATAATTGATAAAAAAATTAAAAAGTATGGAAGTTGTAAGTCTATTTTAATAGGTCGGATTGCAAGTAAAAAGTCGGTAATTTTACTTCAAAATGCATTTCCTACATTGGAAAAATATATAGATCACGTACATACTATAAATGGTGCTCCAGTTAGAGTTGCTGACAATTTAAAAGATAAAATACTTGAAGATTTTAATTCTTTGTTAGCCATGAAAAAAGAAGGCGTTAATTTATTCTTTGCTGATATAGATACATTAAAAGAAAAGATGTTAAATGAATTAAATAAATAACTGATTTTAAGAGAAAGATTTAAAATTAATTAAATTTTTCTCTTTTGTATTTATAAAAATACACTTTATAATTAATTAAAAAATAAGTTAAAAATCACTTGTTTTATTTACTTCTTTAATATAAAATATACATATGGTGGTTATTATGAATAGTGTTACTTTGTTACCTGCAGATATATATCAAGTTGTTAATAAAAGTTTATTAAATGAAAGTGATAAACTTGTTTTAAACATGCTTTATATGCCTATAATAGGTAATACTAGTATAACACTTTATAATACACTTTATAATGAACTTAAGGCTAATAATTATGTTAGTACAGAATTAACTCATCATCATTTAATGACTAATTTAGGTGATACATTAGATAATATTAAAGAGGCTAGAATTAAGTTAGAAGGTGTGGGACTTGTTAAAACTTATGTTAAAGAAGGCAGTGTTAACTCATATGTGTATGAATTATTTAGTCCTTTAAGTGTAAGTGAATTCTTTAATCATCCAATATTTAATATGGTTTTATATAATAATGTTGGAAAAGAAGAATATTTAAGAATTAAATCTTATTTCAAAATTCCTTCTTTAAACTTGTCTGGCTATAAAGATATAACTAGTCCTTTTGATATGACATTTAAAAGTAGAAGTTATACAAATCTTGAGCTTACTAATGATGACGAGATAGCTTGTAAAGTTAAAAGAAATCTTGAATATGATACGATGTTTGATTTTGATGCTCTGTTAAGTGGGATACCTAAAAACTTTTTAAATGAAAAAGCATTAACTAAATCTATTAAAGAACTTATTACGAATTTAGCTTTTTTGTATGAACTTGATCCACTTAAAATGGGGGATATTATTAAAATTTCAATAAATGAAAAAGGTTTAATTGATAGGGAAGAACTTAAAACTAATGTTAGAAAATATTATGAATTTAATCATGATGGAAGATTACCTAGTTTAATATTTAAAAGTCAGCCTGATTATTTAAGAAGTCCAGTGGGAGATAATTCCTTAAAGGGGAGAATTATTAAAGTGTTTGAAACGACTAAGCCTTATGATTTTTTAAAGAGTAAATATAAAGGTGTTAGACCTACTGAAAGAGATATGAAAATACTTGAAATGCTTATTGTGGATTTGAAGTTTAATCCTGCAGTATGTAATGTTCTTATTGATTATATTTTAAAAACTCAAAATAATAGACTAGTTAAAAGCTATGTAGAAGTAGTCGCTGGTGAGTGGAAAAGGGCTAATTTGGAAACTGCTAAAGAGGCTATGGAATATGCAGAAAAAAGCCATAAGAAATTTAAGAAAATAAAACCGGTTAAGACTAAGAAAGAAGAAACTACACCTGACTGGTTTAATAAAAATTTAGAAAAAGAAGAACTTAGTAGTGAAACTAAAGAGGAATTAGAAGACTTTTTGAAGGAGTATGTATGAATAATATAAATAATCTTTTTAAAATTAGTAATGATGTTAAGAGTTTGAATTTGAAGAATTTTAATATTGCTATGGAAGATAAGGAATTTGCTAATTTAGTTTATAGATTAGATATGCCAAAAGAAGAAATTGTTAAATATACAACTAAGTTAGAAAGTACAGTTAGAGAACTTAAGAATTGTAAAAATTGTAAGAATTTGAAAACTTGTTTGAATGATGTATGTGGGTATGTTAATTTTCCTTCAAAAAAGGGTGATGCTCTTATTTTTTCTTATACTCCTTGTAAATATAAAAAAGAACATGATAAATATAAAAGTAATGTTGTTTATTATGAAACTTCTTCTAAGTTAAAGGAAGCTAGAATGAAAGATATTTATATAGATGATAATGCTAGAACTACACTTCTTAAATATGTCAAGGAATTTATGAGTGATCCTAAAAATAAAAAAGGTATATATTTGAATGGTTCGTTTGGAAGTGGTAAAAGTTATATAATGAATGCTGTGCTTAATGAACTTAGTAGAAAAAATTATAAATGTGTGAGTGTTTATTATCCAAATTTACTTAAGAGACTTAAGGATTCTTTTAATAGTAAAAATGAGTCTTTTGAACAAATGTATAATGAACTTGAGATGTGTGATGTACTTTTAATTGATGATATTGGTGCTGAAAATAATACACCTTGGGCAAGAGATGAGGTACTTGGTAGTTTACTTCAAAGTAGAATGGATAATAAGAAAACTACATTCTTTACTTCTAATTTCTCGTTAGATGAACTTGAACAACATTTAAGTGAAACTAGTAGTGGTATTGATAAAATAAAGGCTAGGAGAATAATTGAAAGAATAAAAGAACTTTGTGTGCCTATAAGTTTAATTGGTGAAAGCAAAAGAAATAGGAGCTAGTTATGAATTTAAGAGATATTGATAGTAAAATAAATGAGTATGTTAGAGAAAAGCAACTTTTAAATAAAAGTTTGAAAAGAGCAAAAAGTGCAGAAGAAATTAGAGGTATTAAAAAGAGAATTATTGAACTTAATGGACTTATAAATACTGAAAGACTAAAGTATAATGAGATAGAGGAAGGTATAGTGGTTAACAGAGGTTAACCATTTATATTTATTAAATGTACTAAATATGGTTTAATTGCATTTGATTAAGATAATATAATGTTTAATATCTAGTTGTATTTAAAATGATACAAAAGTGTTGACAAAATGTATTTAATTTGGTATAATTATATCAGTAAATGGGGGTAGAAAAAATGAAAGGTAGATATTTATTAGATTATTTAGATGAAAATAATTTTAAAAAATTAGAAAGAAGTTTAAAAAAATATAACATGATGGCTTATAAGAAATTGATGTTTGATTTTTATCCAAGTTTAAGAAAAGGTGAATTTTTAGGAGAATTAGTTGGAATTAATAAACATGATCAAACTGAAAATTATGAGTTACAATTACCTACAGATAATTTATTTGTTAAAGTGTATGGTAAAGTTAAGTTAAGTTATACTGTTTATAAAGATCAAAACGTTGTTATGTTAACTGGACTTGAACCAAAAGATATTTTAATGGATGGACATAAATCTGAGTTAACTGCTTATAAGGGTATTATGATTTCTAAAGCAAATGCTCAAAAAGAAATGTTTAAAATTGATTTATTAAGTAGATTAGAGGATAAATAATTCCTCTTTTTTTATTTTTCTATACTTTTTGTTAAAAAGTACTTGCATTTTTAAAAAATTTATTGTATGATTAAATAGTCGTTGGACCCTTAGCTCAGTTGGTTAGAGCATCCGGCTCATAACCGGGCGGTCGCAGGTTCGAGTCCTGCAGGGTCCACCAGTGCGCGCGCGTGGCGAAATTGGCAGACGCACTAGACTTAGGATCTAGCGGAGAAATCCATGGGGGTTCAAGTCCCTTCGCGCGCACCAAGAAAAAAATCGGAACTCTTTGGAGTTCTTTTTTTTGGTGGCCGCCCTTTTTAAGCTAACAAAAAGTTTGTTTTAATAAGTATTTATTCTTTACATTAAATAACCAACTGAAGATTTGCTGTAAACAAAGCAAAGCTAATAAAATATTAAAAAATGTAAGACTTAATAATTTTTAGTTTTATATTATAAATGTTAAATAAATGTTAAAAAATACTAGAAATATTAATTAAAAAATGATATTATATATAGTATCCTTACTATTTTTATCAATTCATAAAAAACATATAATAGAATAAATATGGAAAAAATAGAAAAGAAATTAATTACTAAATTTTTAAAAATAGCGGAAAAAGGATATATAAAGGGTATAAATAATAGTGATAATTCTGTTGGTCTCACTTTTGAAGATGAACTAGGAAAGAGTCCTGATAGTTCATTTTTGCCAGACTATAAAAATATAGAAATTAAATGCAAAACTAGATTTAGCAGATTTCCAATCTCTTTATTTGCAAAATCATTTGATGGACCCACAGATTTTGAAATGAGAAGATTGCTTTTGACTTATGGAAAACCTGATAGTGAGTTTAAAAGTAAATATTTATTACAAGGAAATGTATATGCAAATAAGATGACTTTAATTTATGAAAACTATTTTCAATTTGATGTAAATAGAAAAGATAAAAAAATATATTTACTTATATATGACAAGAATAAAAACATAATTGAAAAGATATCATATGTTAATTTTTATTCATTAAAAAAAAGAATTTTAGCAAAACTTACAAATTTGTGTTTTGTTTGTGCTAGTAAAAAGAAAGAATATGGAAATCTGTTTTTTAGGTATTATAAAATTTCAATTTATAGAATTAAATCTTTTGAAAAATTCTTGTGTTTACTTGAAGACGGGAAAATATCTATTAATCTATGTGGAAGAGTGGCAAGAAGTGGAGAAAGAATTGGTAGACAACAGAACAAGAATATGGTTTTTAAAATATCTAGATATTATATTTCGGAATTATTTGATAAGAAATTCGAGTTTGATTATGACAAATATATTGCTAGAAATAAAAAATGTTTTAATAGTCATATTTTTTAGAAAACACTTTACCTGATTAATTATTTTTGATACAATGTTATTAGAAAATGAGGAGAGTAAAAAAAGGAGGGTCCAAAAACTGGATTTACATGTGAGTAATGAAGAAGTTTATTAGTGAGTTTAAAGAGTTTATTAGTAAAGGTAATGTACTTGATATGGCAGTTGGTGTTATTATAGGTGGAGCATTTTCTAAAATAGTATCTAGTTTAGTAAATGATGTAATGATGCCTTTAATAGGTATAATAATTGGGGGACATGACTTTACTAATCTAAGTATTAAAGTGGGTAATGCTAAAATTATGTATGGAAGTTTCTTACAGAATGTAGTAGATTTCTTGATTGTAGCATTTTGTTTGTTTACAGTTATTAAGATAATTAATAGATTTAAGAAGAAACAAGAAAAGAATGAAAATAAAGAAAAAATTAAAACACCTAGTGAAGAAGTTATATTATTAAGTGAAATAAGAGATTTATTAAAAACTGATAAAACTACAAAGAAGAAGGTTACTAAGAAGTAACTTTTTTTCATATAATTTGGTATGAAGAAAATTATGTGTTATATAATTGGTATTATTACATTATTTTTAATAATAATTATAATTAAAAGATTTATGTTTCAAGAAGAAATAGAAAGTATTAGTTATGAAATTAAAAGTTACAATAAAATAGAATATCCATATTTTAATAATAAAGTAATTAATAAAGAAATAAAAAATTTTTTAAATAATTTTAAAGGGGAATATTCTATTCAATATAGTGTTTATCAGATTAATGATTTGGTTAATGTGTTTATTTGTCTTAAGAAAAATAAAAATTATTATTATAAGAGTATTAACTATAATATTAGAAAAAGAGAGTTAATTAATAATAATGAGATAATTAATTATGATTTGTTAAATGATTTAATACTTAATAAAATTAGGAATAAATATAGTAATACTATTTATGAAAGTATACTAAATGATAAGTTTAATAGTACATATTTAAAAATTTGTGAAGATAATATTTTTATTTATTTTGGATGTGTTAATACTAAGTATGAAGTATATATAGTATTAAATGATACTATAGAAACAAATAGTGAACTTATTAATAAAAAAATGGTTGCTTTTACTTTTGATGATGGACCAAGCATATATACAAAAGACTTTGTAAATACTTTAAATGAGTATGGGTTTAAAGCTACTTTTTTTGAACTAGGAAATAGAATAAAATATAATCAAGGTGTAGTGGAGTATTTGTTAAATAATGGAATGGAGGTGGCTTCTCACTCATATAGTCATAAGAATTTAAATATTTTAGGTGATAAGGAAATTGATAGTGAAGTTAATAGTACAAGTATTATTTTTAATGAAATAACTAAAGAATCTATTAAATTATTTAGACCACCATATGGTAACTTAGAAAAGAATATACTAGATAGAATAAATTATCCTATTATTATGTGGGATATTGATTCGTATGACTGGCTGTATAAAGATGAAGAAATAGTCTATAAAAATATTATTAATAATATTAAAGATGGTAGTATTGTTTTAATGCATGATGTGTATATAACGAGTTTGGAGGCTTTAAAGAAAGTCTTACCTGAATTAAAAGAAATGGGATATACCGTTACAACTGTTAGTGAACTAGCAAGTAGTAAAGGGTATACTTTAGAAAATAAAACAAAGTATTATAGTTTTAGATAGTGTTTACATAAAAGTAAATATTTGTTATAATTTAGTTATGAAAAAGATATATTATTTAAAACTAGTGCTTGTTAATTTGATAACTTTTAGTAGATTTATAGGTTCTATATTAATACCTATAATCTATTTTAAGTATGGAGTTAAATCTCTTGGCTTATTAATACTAATATTATTTTTAACTGATATGTTAGATGGATTCCTTTCTAGAAAATTAAAAGTTGAAACGTTTTTGGGTGGATTAATGGATGCTGTGAGTGATAAACTTTTTGCTTTTGTTTTACTTGGACTTCTCACATATTATTATCCAGTCATTCTAATAGTATTATTTTTAGAATTTACAATATTTGTAATTAATACACTTAGTTTTAAAGATAACAAGAATATTAAAACTAGTAGTTTAGGAAGAGCAAAAACAATTTTGCAAGATATTTCTATAATAGTTATGTATTTACTTTTAGGAAGTGATATTTATATAAATTATTTACCAAATAAGTTTGCAAATTTTATTATACATAATAACTTAGGAATAAATTATATTTTAGTAGGTATTATGATTTGTTTAGATGTTTTAACTTTGTGTGATTATAAGAAAAAGAGTATTAAGCAAATAAAGTATCAAAAACTTAATAAGAAAGAACTTTTACCTTTTATGGATATAATTGTTCTTTTAACTGATAGAGAGTTTTATGTTAAAAATAGAGATAAAAAATTAAAAGAGTTACTTTATAAATAAAAAAGACTTATAGATTTAGTTCTAAAGTCTTTTCTTTTTCAAATATATAATTATCGTTTAACATCTCACTTGTTAAAGTAATACTTTTAACTTGATTAGTCATTATAGGTATTAGTATTTTGCTTCTTACTTTATTAATTTCTCTTTGAAGACCTCTTGCTCCAATAGCATTATTTAGTGCATTATTTGTTACTAAGTCAATAAATTCTTCAGTGTAAGTTATTTCTACATTATATAAATTTCCTATGTCTATAAGTGCTTTTAATGGACTAATTGAGGAATTAACTAATATATCACTATAATCTTTTAATTCTAAGTCTCTTAGTGTTACAATAGTACTCATTCTTCCCATGAACTCTGGATTCATTCCAAAACTTACATAGTCTTTTGTTAAGTATTCTTCTTTTGGTATATCACTTTTAAAGCCAATAGAATTATTTTTCTTTTTTGTTCTCATTTTAGAAAAAGCACCCATAAATATAAATGTAAGCAAGCTAGTATCAAAATTGTATTCTTTTTTATTATATACTAATTTAATATTAGTGCCTGTTATCCATGTTAGAAGTTCTTGACTAATACCTTTTCTTATTTCTAAAGTTGTATCTGCAAGTTTGTCTATTTCATCTAAACATATAATTCCTCTTTTTGCTTTTTCAAGATCTCCGTTCGTAATTCTTAGTAAGTCTACTAAAAGAGACTTTAAATCTTCACCGACATAACCGACACCACTATAGTTAGTTGAACTTCTTACTATATATGGAACGTTAAGTAGTTTTCCTATTTCAGTTGTTAAAAGGGTTTTTCCTGTACCCGTACTACCATCAATTAATATATTATTTTTACTTGTTTTTATTAAATCTATGTTATTAGTTGTAACTAGTTTTTGATTTAAAACAATATTTGGTACAAGAGTATATATTGCTTCGTTTTGACCTTTAATCTTTTCTTTTAAACTATTAATTATATTTAAAACATCTATATTTTTACTTATTTGTTCATTTTTAATTTCTTCATTAATTAATTCTTTATTATTTAATAATTCATATTCCTTAAATTGTGATAATATCCAGTCTTCATAATATTCATATGCCTGGTGTTCTTCATCATTTGATAAAGTTATGGTTTTAGAAAGTGATAATGAATAATTATATTCGTTATCAAGAACCAAATAACATTTAAGAAATACAATACACGTTTTAGCTAGAACATCTATGTTGGCATCTATTCCTAAATTGTAATCAAATTTCTTATTAATTATTATTTTATTTCCATCTTTGTATATATAACAAGGTATATTATAATTTTCATAGTATACGTACCTTTTAGGTAATTTAGTATATTCAAAATTTTTATATTCACCTGTTTTAATAACCTTATTTTCAGCAAAAAATATGTTTTCTACATTTATTTTAATAAAATTTTGTTCTTTTTTAGTATTTAAGATAATTCCAAACTCTGTAGCCATAAAACCACTCCCCAATTTGTAATGTATTTTACCATATGGTTTTGTAAATTTCAATAAAAATTTAATTTTAATCTTTAAATAAGTTTAAAATTATGGTATACTTGTTTATAGTAAAGAGTAGTGGAGGGATAGTATGAAGAAAAAGAAAACTAATCAAAATGTTCATAAAACGTCTATATTATCTAATTTCACTAAGATTGGGAAAGAATTATTTAAAACATTTAAATATGCTGGATTTGGTTTGTTTAAAATATTTGATTTTTTAATTACTAATATAATGACTATTTTGACGTATATTGGATATGCTATATTCTATGTAACTCAGTATGTTGGTAAGTTTACTTATAAATTAGGATATTTAGTTTATAAGTATGTTCTTAAAGAATTCTATATTTTGTTAAAAGCAATATTTAATGGGTTATTTAAAGTACTTAGAATAGTATTTTATACTGTACCTTTATTTATTTATGATAAAGTTAGTAAGTATTTAGATTTAATTATTAAGAAGTTAAAAAGAAGTAAAGAAAAGAGTAGTAATATTCTTAAAGAGACTCCTAAAAAAATAGAAGATTATTTTGTTAATAAGTTTAATAATATGTCTGTAGTAAAACACTATAGAAATAAGAAAGAAAGAGAATTAGAAGTTTTACTTATTGATAAAACTGGTAAAGATGCTGAGAGAAGTGAAGAGAAACAAACTTATCAATATTTGGCTAGAAATCATGAAGGAAAGTTAATTAAAGGATATTTTGCTGCACAGTCTAAACTAGATGTACACTCATATTTACTTGATGCAGGGTATACTGTATATGAAATAAAAACTAATAAATGGATTAATTTTACGCATGGGGAATCTAAGTTATTAGAAAAGAAAATGAAAAATAAAGATTTAGTTTTTTGGCTTGCACAACTTGCAACCTATTTAAAAGCGGGTATTCCGCTTACTGATGCGGTTAAAATTCTTGCTGAACAAGATAAGAGAAAGAAATATAAGAAAACTTATGATTCAATAATTTATGAGTTATCTATGGGTGAGAGTTTTAGTGAGGCATTAAGAAAACAAGGTCCAGTTTTTCCACCTTTATTAATTAATTTGATAAAGGCTGCTGAGTTAGTAGGAGACTTAGAGAGTACTTTAGATGATATGAGTGAATATTATAATGAAAGAGAAGCAACTAAGAAACAAATGATAAGTGCTCTTACTTATCCAATTGTAATACTTGTTTTTGCAACTATTGTACTTGTGTTCTTACTTGTTTATATAGTTCCTAAATTTGCTGATATTTATTTATCTTTAAATGCAAAAATGAATCCTTATACTCAGTTCTTGCTTGACTTATCTGCTTTCTTGAATTCAAAAGGACTTTGGGTTTTACTACTTCTAATTATTGCTGTATTTGTTTTCAGAATATTATATAAGAAATTAAAGGCATTTAGATTAATTATTCAATATATACTTATGCATTTACCTGTTATTGGTAAGTTAATGATATATAATGAGATACATTTATTTAGTAAAACATTTGCTATGTTAGATAAAAATAATGTACTTTTAACTGATAGTATAGATATACTTAGTAAAATAACTAATAATGAATTTTATAAAATGATAATGTATGATACAATAAGTAACTTGTTAAGAGGTGATAAAATAAGTTTGTCATTTAAAGATAACTGGGCTGTTCCATCTTTGGCTTATTATATGATTACAACTGGTGAATCTACTGGGGAACTAGGAACAATGCTTGAGAAGGTAAGTGATTACTATCAAAGAGAACAAAAAGCACTTGCTACTTCATTAAAAGCGCTAGTTGAACCAATTTTAATGGTTGTACTTGCTGTTATGGTTGGTGGAATAATGGTTGCTATATTAGTACCAATGTATGATATGGGTCAAAATATTTTGTAGGGGGATTTATGGAATTATTTATAAAGATTATTATATTTGTATTAGGGGCTTCTTTGGGAAGCTTCTATGCTTGTATAGGTTACAGGATACCTAATAAAATTAGTACTGTTAGTCCTGGAAGTTTTTGCCCTAAATGTAAAAATAGTTTAAAATGGTATATGAATATTCCTCTTTTATCATATTTGTTTTTAGGAGGAAAATGTGCTTATTGTAAAGAAAAGATAAGTATAAGATACTTTTTAATTGAACTATTAACTGCTTTATGTTTTTTAGGTAGTTATATATTATTTGGGTTTACTAAAGATTTTATTATATTGATAGTATTAGTAAGTGCACTTATGATAACTCTTGTGACTGACTTAGAATATTTTTATATAAGTGATAGAGTAATAGTAATAAGTTCTTTAATAATTTTATTAGTATATGTATATTTTGATGGAATTAGTTATGCATCTAAATCTTTATTGTCTGGAATACTTATGTTTTTGATGATGTTATTATTAAAGATAGTAACTAGTAAAATATATAAAAAGGAGACTTTAGGAGATGGGGATATAAAATTATCTTTTCTAATAGGTTTAACTCTTCAAGTATTTAATACATTAATTTGTTTATTTATTTCTTCAGTTCTTGCAATCTTTGTTAACTTATTATTTCTAAAGAAAAGTAAAGAAGAGATTATTCCTTTTGGACCTTTCTTACTAATGGGTACTATTATTACTTATTTACTTGAATTTTATAAATTATTAATTATTTTCTAAAATGTACTTGTATTGGAGTACATTTTTTGTTATACTTTTATTAGTTTATGGTAGAAGGAGGACACAAAATATGGCTAATAATTATGTAAATAAGTGGTTGTTAAGCAAGCAGATATTGCTTGCTTTTTTTTGTAGGGTAGTATATAATCTTTTTGTGAGAGGAAGTGTATGTATGCAAGTACCTAATATGTTAGAGGCTAAAAAAAGAGATAAGAATGCTTTGATAGAAAATTATAATTATAAAGAAGTTAAACTAGATGAAAGTTTAGTTGGTAAAAAGTATTATGTTAGAACTTATGGATGTCAAATGAATGTGCATGATGGAGAGAGGGTTAAGGGTGTTTTAAGTAGTCAAGGTATGATAGAAACTGATGATTTAAATGAAGCAAGTGTGGCTATTTTAAATACATGCGCTATTAGAGAAAATGCTCATGATAAAGTATTTGGATTTTTAGGGTTAGTTAAAAAGTTAAAAGAAACTCATAATATTCTTTTAGGAATATGTGGATGTATGGCTCAAGAAGAAAGTGTTGTAAATGAACTTATGAGTAAGTATAAATATGTTGATTTTGTGTTTGGAACACATAACTTAGATAATATGATAAATGTTATAAATGAAAGAATTAATAGTGGTAAACAAAATGTGGAAGTTTATAGCATACTTGGTAATATTTGTGAAGGTATTCCTGAAAAAAGAGAAAGTAAGTATTCTGCATGGGTTGATATACAATTAGGTTGTGATAAATTCTGTACTTATTGTATAGTTCCATATACTAGGGGTACTCAAAGAAGTAGAAAGAAAGAGAGTATTATTAAAGAAGTAGAGAGTCTTAAAAATGAAGGATATAAAGAAGTAACACTTTTAGGACAAAATGTTAATGCTTATGGAAAAGATTTATATGAAAATTATACTCTTGCTAATTTATTAGAAGATGTTAGTAAAACTAATATAGAGAGAATTAGATTTGTTACAAGTCATCCTTGGGATTTTACAGATGAAATGATAGATGTAATAAGTAAGTGTGATAATGTAATGCCTTATGTACATTTACCTATTCAAAGTGGAAGTGATAGAATACTAAAACTTATGGGAAGAAGATATACTAAAGAAGAATATATTACTTTATATAATAAAATTAGAAATAAAGTTAAAGATGTTAGTATTACTACAGATATAATTGTAGGTTTTCCTGGAGAAACTGAAAGTGATTTCGAAGAAACACTTGATATAGTTAATACTTGTAAGTTTGATGGAGCATTTACATTTATATTTAGTCCGAGAGTAGGTACTCCTGCTTCAAAACTACCTGATAATACAACAAAAGAAGAAAAAGAAAGTAGACTTCACAAGTTAAATGAACTAGTAAATAAATATAGTAATTTAAGTAATCAGGCTATCTTAAATAAAGTAGTTAAATGTTTAGTAACTTCAGTTAGTGAAAAAGATAATTCTAAATATATGGGTTATACTGAAAATATGAAATTAGTTAATATAGAAAGTGATACAGATATAATTGGAGAAATAGTTAATGTTAAGATAACTGAGGCTAAAAGTTTTAGTTTAAATGGAGTACATGTTAAATAGTTGATTTTTCAACTATTTTTTTTATATCTTTTGTTTGACAAAATAACTTATTTATTATATACTTATTTTAGAGTAAGGAGTGTGTTATTATGAAGAATAAGAAAGGTTTTACTTTAGTAGAAATGTTAGTTGTAATAGCGCTTATTGGAGTAGTAATTGCTATAGCAATACCTAGTATAACACTTGTAAGAAAAAGAATTAATATAAGACTTTTAAACGAGAAGAAAGATGAAATATTAGTGGCTGCTCAGTTATATGGTAGTGATAAGAAGTTTGAACAGGATACTATTATAAAAGTTTATGAATTATTAGATGAAAAATATATAAAGAAAGATACAGATCATGGAAGTAGTGGCTGTACTGGAGAAAATACTAGTAAAGGGTGTGTGTCTGATCCAACTGATAGCACTAGAGATAGTGGACTAAATAATGAAGAAATACTAATAAGAGTAACAGGAAATGGTGTTATTGCTATATGGAAGAGTGATGATAGTGTTACTAATGTTGATCCTAAAGAATTAGTACCTATTATTAAAAAGATGTTAGACTGTACAGATGATAACAAAAAAGTAGAAAATGGAAAATGTGTGTATAGTTTAGAAGAAGATGGACAAAAAGAAGATGATCCTAATAACTATTTATATTATAGTGGTATCATGTGGAGAGTACTTGGTGTATATAAAATAGATGGAAAAGAAGTAGCAAAAATGATATCAGATGATGGAGTTACCTGGGAAGTAGGATGTTAAAGTGCAAAATTTGCACTTTTAATTTTATTAGTTTTGTGGTAAAATAAAGAACAATTAATTTTGGAAAGGGGAAAAGTTATGAAAACAATATGTTTAGTAGGTAAACCTAATGTAGGAAAGAGTACTTTATTTAATAGAATAGTTGGTAAAAAAGTTTCTATAATTGAAGATACTCCTGGAGTTACAAGAGATAGAATATATAGTAAAGCAACTTATAAAGATACATCATTTTATTTAATAGATACTGGAGGACTTGACTATAGTGATGGTGACTTTAATGAAGAAATAAAAGCACAAGTAATGCTTGGAATAGATGAAAGTGATGTTATTATATTTGTAGTAGATGGTAAAGAAGGAGTTACTTCTAATGATTTATTAATTAGGAATATGTTAAGAAAATCTAATAAAAGAGTAATTGTGGCTATTAATAAATCAGATAACAAGTTAACTTTGGAAAATCAGTATGACTTTTATACTCTTGGATTTGATGAATATATAACTATTTCTGCTGAACATAATATTGGAATAAGTAATTTATTAGATACTTCTACTAAAGATTTTAATTTAGAGGAAGATAAAGTTGATGATAGACTTAAATTTAGTGTAATAGGTAGACCTAATGTTGGTAAATCTAGTTTAGTTAATGCCTTGTTAAATGAAGAAAGAGTAATAGTAAGTGATGTTGCTGGTACTACAAGAGACGCAATTGATACAATTTTAACTTATGATAAAAATGAGTATGTTTTAATTGATACTGCTGGACTTAGAAAAAAAGGTAAGATATATGAAAGTGTAGAAAAGTATAGTTTATTAAGAAGTATGAAAGCAATTGATAGAAGTGATGTGTGTATTCTTGTAATTAATGCTGAAGAAGGAATAATTGAACATGATAAACATATTGCTGGTTATGCTATTGAAGCAGGTAAGGCTTTAGTACTTGTAGTTAATAAATGGGATACAGTAGATAATAAAGATGAAGAAATGAAATTATGGAAAAAGAAAATAAAAGATAATTTTCAATTTATGCCATATGTTAAAGTATGTTTTTTAAGTGCTAAAACTAGAAAAAGAATAAGTACACTTATGCCTTTAGTACTTGAAAGTTATGCTAATGCTACAAAAGAAGTAAAAACTAGTGTTATTAATGAAATAGTATTAGATGCATTTATTGAAACACCACCACCATCTTATAAGGGTAGAAGACTTAAAATATATTTTGCACATCAAAGTGGAACTAAACCACCAAAGTTTGATATTGAAGTAAATTCTAAAGGATTAATACATTTTAGTTATGAAAGATATTTAGAAAATAAGATAAGAAGTAATATAGATTTTAGTGGTACTCCAATAATACTTAATTTTAAAAATAAAGGTGAATAACAAAGTTCACCTTTTTACATATAATAGATTAGGTGATTTAAATGGGTAAGGAAGATTTATTTGAAAGGATAGAAAAAAAGACTAATGTTAGTAAAGATACTATTATTAGACTTGCTAAAGAACTTCAAGAGGGAGACATTAAAAATGAGAATACTTTAAGAAATATTATTGGTGAGATAAGTGAACTTACTGGAAAAGAAGTAAGTAAAGAAAAAGAAGATAAAATAGTTAATATGGTAATTAGTGATAAAGTACCAAAAGATATAGAAAAATATGTTTAAATTAAAAACACTTAACTTAAAATTAAGTGTTTTTGTATGTGAAAAAATATTTGTTTTTTTATTAATTTACATTATAATATCGCATAAATAAAAAAGCACCTGATTTTAACGAAGATGGTGCTTAATTAAATCACAACAGGTTACACTTAACAGTGAAATTAAATGTTCCTATAATATTATATGAAGATTTTCTTCATGTATACATGATACCATAATAACTAATATAAAACAACTATTTATAGATTTATATTACTTGGAATTAATTTATCTATATACTTTATCATATCTTCTTTAGAGTATTTATTTTTACTTTCTAAATATTCTATACCAATAGATATAACTGCACCCAAATAAAATTTAGAAACTATTTCAGTAGGAATATTATTAGTGCTTATTTTATCATTAGTAATTCTACTGTTAATATCTTTACTAACAACATCTAATATAATATCAGTAATTATGCTATTTCTATTATTAATTAATATAGAATAATAAATATTCTTTTTGTCATCTATATGATTAAGTAAAATACTAATAAGTTCTATAAAATATTCTCTAGTATTAACATTATTTATATTAGTATTTAAACTATTAAATAAACTTAGTTTTAAAGTATTAATTAATTCCATAAATAATTCGTATTTATCACTATAATGACTATAAAAAGTACTTCTGTTAATAAGTGCTTTTTTACATATATCACTTACTTTAATTTCTTCAAAACTTTTTTCTTCCATTAAACTAATTAATGTTTCATAAAGTAATTTTTTAGTTTTAGTAATTCTTAGATCTTCTTTCATAAATTCACCAAGTTTATTATACAATTTATTAATACACTTGTAAAGATAAAAGACATCTGTACATTATTTACTAATACAAAAAATATAAAAGTGTTTGATAACATACATAATATTTCTTATGATATTCATTTTTTATTAATAATATAATAAAATTCAATACTGGGTGGTGAAAATGAAAAAATTTAGTGAATTTATTTGTAAAAATAAAAGTGTAGTATTAATTATTTCAAGTATATTACTTTTATTATCACTTATTGGTATTAAATTAACTAAAGTTAACTATGATATTTTAGTTTATTTACCAAGTGATATTGAAACTATGAAAGGACAAGATATACTTACAGAAGATTTTAAAATGGGTGCTTATGCAATGGTAGTAGCGGACAACATGAGTGGAGAGAGTATTTTAAAACTTGAAGATAAAATAAGAAATGTAAGTGGTGTTAACAAAGTAGTAAGTTTATATGATGTAGTAGGTAGTACAATTCCAATTGAAATGTTACCAAATGATATAACAAGTCATTTAAATAGTGATAAATCAAATTTACTTCTTGTTACATTTAGTGGTAGTACTAGTAGTGAAGAAACAATTGATGCAGTAAGTGAAATAAGAAATTTATCTGATGATATTAATGTTGGTGGAATGAGTAGTATGGTATTAGATACAATGAATTTATCTAATAGTGAAATTGCTATCTATATAGTAATAGCAGTAATATTATGTATTATAGTTTTATCAATTAGTTTGGACTCTTATATAGTACCTATATTACTTCTATTAAATATTGGTGTTGCTATATTATATAATTTAGGGACTAATATATTTTTAGGAGAAATAAGTTATATAACTAAGGCTTTAGTTGCAGTTTTACAACTAGGTGTTACAACAGATTTTTCTATTTTCTTATATCATTCATATGAAAATAAAAAATGTACTATGGATAAAACTCTTGCAATGGAGAGTGCTATAAGTGAAACATTTTCTTCAGTAATAGGAAGTTCTTTAACAACAATTGCAGGATTTTTAGTACTTTGTTTAATGGAACTTACTTTAGGAAAAGATTTAGGTATAGTAATGGCTAAGGGTGTATTGTTAGGACTTATTACAGTGTTGACATTATTTCCAGCACTTTTACTAACATTTGATAAGTTATTAGAAAAAACTTCTCATAAACTAGTTATTAAGCCATTAACTAAAGTAAATGACTTTGTAGTAAAACATTATAAAGTAATATTTATAATATTCTTAGTATTATTATTTCCTTTATATAAAGCAAACTCTAAAGTAGAAGTATATTATAAGATGGATGAGTCTCTACCTAAAACTTTAGAGAGTATTAAAACTAATGAAATAATAAAAGATAAATTTAATATAGTTAGTCCTGAAATGATATTAGTTAATAAGAATATTTCTAATAATGAATTAAATGATTTAACTAATGAGTTAAAACATGTTAAAGGGATTAATTTAGTACTTAGTATAAATGATGTAAATAGTTTAGGTGTTCCAGTAGAAGTAATTCCAGAAGATTTATTAAATATTATGGAAAGTGATAAATATAAATTAATACTTGTAAATTCTATATATGAAGTAGCAAGTGATGAATTAAATAATCAAATTCCTATTGTTAATGATATAGTTAAAAAGTATGATAAAGATAGTATAGTTGCTGGAGAAGGGGCACTTATGAAAGATTTAATTAAAATAAGTGATAATGACTTTAAAAATGTTAATACTTGGAGTGTAATAAGTATTTTACTTATATTAGTAATAATTTTAAAGGGATTAATTCTTCCAATATTATTAGTACTAGCAATAGAGTTTGCAATATTTACAAATTTAAGTATCTCATACTTTGGTGGAAATGTTTTACCTTTCGTAGCGCCTATTACATTAGGTACAATACAACTTGGTGCTACAATAGACTATGCAATACTTTTAACAACAACATATATAAGAAATAGAAAGAGTATGGATAAGATACCTGCTATTAAGGAGACTTTAAAATATGCAAGTACTTCAATAATTGTTAGTGGAATGTGTTTCTTTGCAGCAACATTTGGAGTAGGATTATATAGTGATTTAGAGATGGTAGGTAGTTTATGTACTTTAATTAGTAGAGGTGCTATTATTAGTATGATAGTAGTATTAACTGTATTGCCTTCAATATTATTAATATTTGATAAATTGATAACTAAGAAAGAGAGTGGTGTTAAAATGAATAAAAAAGTTAAATTAGCAAGTGTAGTATTATTGAGTTTAATATGTTTACCAACAAGTTTATTTGCATTAACTAAAGAGGAGACAGTATTTACTAAACTTAATAGTGATGGAAGTACTAAAGAAGTAATAGTTAATGAAAGTATAATAAATAATAATGAATTAGAAAGTATAGAAGATTATACATTACTTAGTAATATAACTAATTTAAATAGTCAAACTAGTTATGTAAAAGAAAATAATTATTTAACTTGGAGTACTAAAAAGAATAATGTTTTATATAAGGGTACTTTAGATAGTGAGCAACCTATTAGTTTTAAAATAACTTATAAGTTAAATGGAGAAGTTAAAGATTTACATAGTATAATTGGTAAAAGTGGTAAAGTAGATATTATTATTAATTATACTAATAATTCAAAGTATTTAAAAAGTATTAATGGTAAGAATGAGTATATTTATACACCATTTGTAGTAGTAACTGCTACATATTTAGATAATACTGTAAATAAAGATATTACTATAAGTAATGGTAAAACTATAATAAATGGAAATAAAACTTTTGTAACAGGTGTTGCTTTTCCATATATAAATAAATCTTTTAATATAAGTGATGAAAGTCTTAATGAAACTATTATATCTTTTAATACAGAGAAATTTGAATTAAATAGTTTATATGTTGTAAGTAGTCCAATAAGTATATCTAAGAGTAAAATTAATAAATTTAATTTAAGTAGTTTATATAGTAAGTTAAATAATTTAAAGGAGAATATGGATTTAATAGAAGAAAGTTCTAAATTATTAAGTGATGGTAGTATTACATTAAAGGGTGTTTTAAATAGTAATATAGATAATTTAAGTGTAGATAATGTTTTAGATGAAGATAAAATTAATTATATTAAAAATAATAGTATTAAAAAAGTAAGTTCTATCTATACAAGTGAATATAATAAAATGTTGAGTGAAAAAGTTTGGAATGAAGTTAAAGTTTCTTTAGAAAATGGGGATCTGACTTTAGAAGGAAAGGTTACTCAAGAATTAGTTAGTTATTTAAAAGAAGTTAATGAGTATGATGATTATATTTCTTGTGAAATTGGTAAATCTGTGCTAGGTCAAGGTGGTAGTATGACTCCTGAACAAATTAATAGTTGTAATGTAATTAAAAATGATAAGGCTCTTAAATACTTTGGTAGTTTAACTAATATGGTAAGTAGTTATGTAGCAGAAAAAGTTAGTAAAGAAGTTAGTGTAAGTGTTAGCAAAGAAACTGCGATTAGTGTTGCAAGTAACTTGAGTGAAAAGTTAGCTAATAGTATTACTGAAAACTTAATTAATGAAACAAAAACTAGTTTAAATGAATTATATGTTAATATTGATAAACTTAGTAATGGATTAGTTTCTTTAAGTGATGGAATTAGTGAGTATAATAGTGAAGGAATAACTAAGTTATATCAAGTATTTATTAATGATGGTAAAGATTTTGAAAGTAGATTATCTTCTACATTAGATCTAGGAAGAAATTATATTTCATTTGCTGGTAATAATGGTGAAGGAGAAACTAAATTTATATATTTATTAGATAGTGTAAAAGATACAAGTAAGAGTAATAATGATATTAAAGTAGAAACTAAAACAACATTTTGGACTAGATTAAAAAATTTATTTAAATAGGGTACTTGAAAAGAGTACTCTTTTTTGGTATACTTTTATTAGTTTAAGAGTAGAGGAGGATATACAATATGACTAATAATTATGTAAATAAATTAAGTTATATATCTTCAACCATAGTACAAAATAAAGTACTAAAAGGAGTTAATGTTTATGCAGAAAAAACAAACAATATTAGTGGTTGCTA
>FR902240.1:130562-142669 GCA_000438415.1 Clostridium sp. CAG:628 | reverse complement strand
ACCTTTTCTACTCTATATTAATTTTACAATAATGATTATATTTTTTCAAGGTTTAAAAATAAAAAATAAGTAAATTTTACTCTACTTATTAAATCTTTTATTAAACTTATCTATTTGACTAAGTCTTTTTATATTTTTATTTTCAGTTTCTTTTAAATAATTTAAATCTACATATTCTAAATTACTACTTGTATTAGAACAAGGATACATACTTATTAAGTAAGGTGTATTATGAAAAGTTACTACTATAAAATAATTAGTATTTTTATTATCAAACATTCCACAATTATCAAACTTAAATATATATGAATCTGAATAACATTCATAATAATAACATTTACCATTTTGTATATATTTTTTAACTTCCTTAAGTACTTTTTCAACATCAAAAGACTCATTAAATGTAGATACACTTTCACCTATATTACTTTCTAAATGTTTACTAATATGTTTTAGAAATTCACTTTCACTATAATTTAATAATTGATTACATTTATAACCAGTATTATTATTCTTTTTATATAAACCTAGCTTTATTTTTGCAATATATAATATATATTTAAATCTTTGTATTTCTAAATAATATGTATAAGTATTTAAAAATTTAATTACATCTTCAAATTTATCTAAATAACAATATATTCTTAATGTATTATAATCAACTTCTTGCATAAAATAGTTAAATATTTCAGTATTATTATTAAATTCATTATCTAAAAGAGCTTCTTCTTTAACACACTCTAGTACTTTTAAAGCATCATTAAAATAACCTAAATTTATTAATACTTTAGAATAATATATATATGCAAAATAATCTTTTGGATACATTTCTAAATACTCTTCAAAAACTCTTTTAGAAACACTAGGATTATATTTAATATTATTTTTCCCATAATTGTATACATTCTTATTATAATTCATTTAAACACCCCTATATCTTTTATTAAACTTATCTATTTGACTAAGTCTTTTTATATTACTATTATAATCTATATATGTTAAATCTATATAATTATAATTAAACCCATTATTAATAATTTCTATATATATTATATTAAATGTATTATGTAAACATATAACCTTATAATAACTTTTACCATATTTAAATATATAATTATCTTCTAAGTTATCATAATATACCCTGTTAGTATTTAAATTTAAATACATTTCATTAAGTAATTTTCTTCCTACATTAGTTCTATTAATAAATAATGTTTTATCATAATTTATTAATTGTTTAAGTTTATAATTATCACTTTCACTAATTAATCCATCTTTAATACTTATATACTTAGATATATAGAAATATTTATGATTTTTTAATAACCTTGGATTACTTTTAAAAATATTTCTAATATTATTAGAATCTTCTAAGTAAAAATATATTTCTATTTTATAATCTAATATAGTTTTACTAACTAAATTAGATTTAAAAGTATTATTTCTAATTAATTTATTTTCCATACTATTTAATAGTTCTAAAGCATAATTAAATTCACCAAAAGTTATTAAAGCCTTTATAAAATATAATTGATACATATAATCGTTAGAATATTTACTAGTACACTTATTAAGCTCACTTTTTACTTCTAAACTATTAGAAAAATAATATCTATTATTCATAATATCCCCCCATTAATTGTATTTATTATACTACATTTTTAACTATAAATCAAGTTTTAGTACATTTAATGGTACATAAATAATATTATTTTAAAATATAAAAAGTATTCTTTCCTTCACCAACTTGCATTATTTTACCATCTTTAATCATTTTATTTAAAAGA
Source organism: Clostridium sp. CAG:628 (assembly GCA_000438415.1). Classification (GTDB taxonomy): domain Bacteria; phylum Bacillota_I; class Bacilli_A; order RF39; family UBA660; genus CAG-628. Next base: position 140,882 of record FR902240.1, on the reverse strand, counting down.
TTAACAGCACTAGTTTTAGAAATATTCAATATCTCTTGTAAAGAAGCCCTATTTATAACTTTATTCTTTTTTAAATATTTTTCTAAAAGTAAGTTAGCATCTAATTCTACTGGTTCTTCATTAATTACAAAATTATTTATTACATCTTCATTTTCATAATTAATATTATATAGAATTACTTTAAAAGTATTTTCAGTATTTTGAAATATAGGTCTCTTATCATAATACTCTTGATAAGTTTCCATAATTCTTTCAATACCAGTACCAAAACTCTCAACATATTTTAATCTATAAAATATATTAGCCAAGTTAGGATTTCTTGTCTCTGATACTCCATTAAATATATCTTTAATTGATATACCTTTAACAAGTCCTCCAAGTGAAACAATTTCTATTCTATTATCAAATAAAGAAATTAAAATACTTCCATTAAAATTATAATCTCTATGTATAACAGCAAAAAGTACACTAACTATTTCGACCACTTTTAAAATTAGTTCGACCCAAAATAGTATTAATAAACACCCTGTTTTAAAGAGAAAATAAAGAAAATAAAAAAACATTCGACCAATTTTAAAAAGCATTCGACCAATTTTTTCAAATAAATATATAAAAAGATAAGACTATTTAATCTTATCTAAAAAACTCTTACTCTTTAAATATAACCCAGTATATTCTTTATAATAAATATTTAAAAAATGATCTATTTCATTAACTACTTTCTCTTTAATATTAAGTTCACTTATCTTACTAATATCTATATAATAATATGCTTTAAACAACTTTAAAGTAACATCATCCATTACTTTATCTTTTCCCACATGATTAATACAAACATATCCACCTTTACTATAACTCATACTAACAACACTAGTAAGTCCACAAACACTACACCCATCTAAATTAAGTCCAACCCCTAAATAAGTTAAATACTTAATTTCTACTATATTAGTTATTATTTTAGGATTTAAATTATCTTCTATCTTCAATAAAGCATTTATTAATATATCATAAATATCACTACTATTATTTTCTTTATAAACATTTTTAGCTAAATCAACTAAATAACTCATATAACTAAACTTAACAATATCACTCTTAATATTAATAAAATAATTAATAACATCAGCACTAATTAAAGTACCAAGTTTACCTTCTTTATAATATAAATGAAAATTAGCATAGATAAAATTATTACTAATAACTCTCAACTTACTTTTAGGACTCATACAACCTTTAGAAATAATTCCAATTATACCTTTATCTTTAGTAAGAACATTTATAATTTTAGAATTTTCTCCATATTTAAGAGTATTAACAACAATTCCTTCTATACTAATAACTTCCACTCTATTTACCTCTCTTATAATTTAAATAATCTTCTACTTTTCCACTTTCCTTAAACTTATTCCATAATTCTTTCTTATTCATTTTCATCACCTAATATATATTGTGATAAAAATCAAATTAATATTCATTAAAACCAAGTTCATTTAAATATTTCTCTTTATCTCTCCATTTTTTAAGTACTCTTACATATAATTCTAGATAAACTTGTCTACCTAAAAGTACTTCCATATCTTTTCTAGCCTTCATACCTATTTCTTTTAACATAAGACCTTTTTTACCAATAATAATTTTCTTTAAACTTTCTCTATCTACTATAATATCTACATAAACATTAACAATATTATTTTCTTCATTTATATCAGTTAACACACAATGTACCGAATGTGGTACTTCATCATCAGTTAAAAGTAATACTTTTTCTCTTACTATTTCAGTAAGTCTTTTTTCTATAGGTTCACTAGTAACCTCTTCATCAGGAAAATACTTTACTGTATCAGTTAAATACTTTCTAATTACTTCAATTAATCTATTAGTATTATCTCCAGTCATACTACTAACTGGTACTATTTCAGCAAAATTATATAAATCTTTAAATTCATTTATTTTCTTAAGAATATCTTCATTATTTAGTTTATCTATCTTATTAATAACTAAAATAACTGGTTTTTCTAAACCACTCATCTTATCAATAACGAACATATCTCCTCTTCCTAAAGGTACACTCCCATCCATTACAAGCACTAATAAATCTGCATCATTAGTACTATAATACGCTTGATTATTAAGTTTATTACCAAGTTTATGTATAGGTTTATGTATTCCAGGAGTATCTATAAATATTATCTGAGTATCTTTATCAGTATACACTCCTTGTATTAAACTTCTAGTAGTACCCTGTTTATCACTTACTATAGCTATCTTTTCTCCCACTAACTTATTAATAAGAGTACTCTTCCCTACATTAGGCCTACCAACTATACTTACAAAACCACTTCTCACTTTAAGTCTCCTTTACTAAATACTGTATTCATAATTTCTTTAAAAGTCATTACTTTATATTCACCACTTGTATTCATTATATTAAATATAACATCACTATCAAAAAACTCTAACATAGTTTGCTTACACAAATTACAAGGATATGCTAAATGACTTAAATCAGTCATCAAATATAATGCATTAAACTCTTTTTCCCCAGCACTAATTGCAGCATTAATAGCATTCCTTTCAGCACATATAGTTGCACCATAACTTGCATTTTCAATGTTTACTCCATTATAAAAATTTCCATTTTTACATTCAACAATACAAGCAAAATGAACACCACTATAAGGTGCATAACTATTTTTAATTAACTCTAATAATTTATCTTTCATACTACCTCTCTATTCCTAAACTACTTAAAACTTTTTCTTGTAAACTAAACATCTCTTTTTCATCATCTTTATTCATATGATCATACCCAAGCAAATGTAAAAGTCCATGAGTTAATAAAAAACACAACTCTCTTTTAAAAGAATGATTATATTCCACTGCTTGACTATGAGCCTTCTCTAAACTAATATAAATTTCACCTAAATCAGTAATACCATTATTTGGATTAGTCCCCTCATCCATAAAAGCAAAACTAATTACATCTGTTTCTCTATCTATTCCTCTATAAGTTTTATTAATTTCATGAATATTTTTATTATCAGTAAGTACTATACTAACAATTGAATCACTCACATCAAGTATTTCACTCACTTTATTTATTACACTCTCTAATTCTTTTTCATCAATATTTTCATTAGTTAAATTTGTTATTTGATAATTCATAATCACTTTCCTCATATTAATTTTACCAAATATTAACTAAATTGTCCATAAAATAAAATAATTAGTTACCCAAAACTAATTATTCCAAATAAATATAAACATATTATTATTACTAAAAGAATTGATAAGAAATTATAAAAACCATCTTTTTGAAATATACTAGGTAATTTCTTTCTAATTGCATCAAGTCCTATATATACTAAGAAACCAAGTATTCCACCAACTACATTAAGAATAATATCATCAACATCAAAACTTCTACCAATATACTTTTGTACTACTTCAATAGTTAAACTAACTAATATAGACATAAAACTAATACTACTAATCTTTTTAATTTTAGTATAATATGTTGCAAAAAAGCCAAAAGGCATAAATAGTAAAATATTACCAATAACTTGTCTATTAAAGTTTTCACTTCCAACTGGATACCTAAACATTTCTCTAAAAGGTACCAAATTAGTTCCATTCATATATACATCTCTACTAGTAACAAGTTCAAATAAAAATAATATATAAGTAATAAATAGTAATAAAAGTAATTCTTCATGTAATATAAACTTCTTACTAGTATTTAATATAGTAAATACTCTTAACAAAATAATAATAGTTAAAAAAATAACTAAAGTTGGCCATGTTGTATCTAATACTTCAAAAAATGTTGACTTAATCATAAACTACTCACTTTCTAGAGTTATCTCTTTTTCTTCACCAATATTCTCATATACCCTATAAAACAACTCTATATCTATTTTACTACTAAACACATCTTTTTTCAAAACTTTTCTTTCAATTATATACTCATTAGTGTCTAGTTTATTACTAATACTCTTGTCCGCCCTCTCTAAAGCTTCTTTAAAAGCACTTTCACTATTCAAATTTACTTCTTTATAATTATATAACTCTTTACTTTCTTTCATAAGTTTAAAAAACAAATAAGGTTTATCTACTAATACACTTACTTCATTAATAGAATTATTAGTTATATAGTGCCCTACTAAAGTAAACTTATGACCAAATATATCTAAATATATATGGTTAATTGTTTCTCCAGTCTTTTCATATATAACATGCTTAAAAGGAATACTTATATTAACAGTATACCATACTTCTCCAAACACTTTCCCCTTACTTCTAGTAGTACCAACTACTTTATCAAATTTAACAACATCACCACTTATTATAACTTCTCCTTTTTTAACAACATCATTTACTTCTTTAACACTACTTCCTCCAGTAACAACTAAATATTTTATAAGAGCATCTTTCTTACTAACAATATTACTCGGTTTATCTATACTAACTCTGTTACTAATAACTCTAGGTGTAACATTAACTACATATTTAACACCTTCCCTATTAATAGATATCCATTCTATAGTATCTTTATTTTCAAGTAATATCTTTTCTTTAACATTTTCTATATACTTATTACTTTTAACAAACTTATATTTAACAATACCATAATAATTTAAATAATATGTTATATTATCTTTTAAAACCTGATTATTAGTAACTATTTCTACTTTAAATATTACATTACTAAGTATAATAATAATTAAATAAGATAATATAAAACTAGTTAATAATATATAATGCTTTTTTAAAAATTTTTTTATTCCTACTAATCCATAATATTTAATAACCTTTATATTAGCTAACTTTGAAAGTAACTCCAAGTCCTCATAATTAATTATAAATATAACTTTATTATCTTTAATAGTATAATTACTAAAATAAATATTATTAGATATAAGTGTTTTAAGAATACCTTCTTCTTTAGCACTTACTAACACTTTATTTTTCATTTATATTTATCCTTTCAAATATCCCACTTATAAGTAATTCTTTCTTATCAAGTTTAACTAATTTTATATCACTACCATATATTTTACATAAATTATTATCTAACTTAATTATAACAGAATTACTATTTATATCTATAATACTTTTATAGTTTAATATATGTACTTTATTTGGAAGTAAACTAACTTTATAAGTTTCATTATTTAAAAAGCTATTTAAGTTTCTAAACATATTACTCACCTATTAATTATATGAAAAAGAATGCACTTTTCATGCATTCTTTAACTAATTAGTTTATAATAGTATCCATTCATATCTCCATCAGTTGGATAAGCACTTTTATTTTCACTAGTTACATTTTCCACAAACTCTTTAGTAGTTGTTGTTGTTTCTGGAGTATAACTTATTGTATATTTTTTAGGACTTCCTTTTAAATAGAATCTCGATTTATGATCACAATCACATGCCCTACAACATTCTTCATACATATCTATAACTAATGTTGTACCTGAATATATTTCAGTTATCCACCTACCATTACTACTAATCGCAAAATACCTTCTAGGAACAGTTTCTGTAGCATCTTTATAAGTGTATGGTGAAAAATCCTCATAATCACTAGGTATAGTAAAGTAACCATCCGTACCAGCAGTAAAACTATCAAACGCTACAAATCCAGTTACATTAACTTGTGAATCATATTCTTCATCTAATATCATTGTTCCCTCAGGTAATGAAGTAGTCACTGTAGTAGCCTGTGCTGGTATTGTTTTTGTAACGTATTTGTACTTTGCCCATGTATATATTTTATGTTTCAAAGTAATAGTACAAGTTTTATTACTAGTTACATTACTTACTGTATAAATATTACCACTAAATGTTCCATTACAAGTATCACTAGTAAGTGTTAAGTCATATTCACTTCCTGGTGTTATAGTAAACGATACACTTCCATTTAAATTAGTTTCTTTATAACTTGCATCACTACTTCCATTAACTACATTTAATGTAACTCTTAACTTATCTACTGCCATATTAAGAACGCAAACATCACTCTTAGTAACATTATTAAATTTAACTAAATTACCTGATATTACTGGTGTACTACCATTATTACAAGTTATACTCGACCCTTCAATTTTATACCCAGAGTTAGGCGTCACTGTAAAAGTTATATCTTCTCCTATATAACTAACTCTTTTATTTGAAGCACCATTACTTATACTACCATTTTTAACACTAAGTCCAATAACAGGTAATTCTTTTAAAGTAATAGTACAAGTTCCATCTTTTCTAATGTCTGTTGCTTTAATATACTCCTCATCAACAGTTACATTTATACCTTCTTCACAAGATATATCTGCTTCCTCCCAAGTATAATCACTATTAGTAGGTTTTTCTATTTTATTACTTAAAGAAGATCCAACTACAATATATTTATCTTCTATAATATTATTTGTAAATTTTAAAGTTACTTTATAACCACTTTTATATTTAAAAACACACTTCTTATTTTCATATATAGAACTAACATTAATTTTATCTATATTTTCATTATATATGTCTTCACTAATACTTATATTAACATCTTTATCACAATAATAGCCATCATACAAGTATGTACTAGTATTACTCGGAAAATCACTAGTTAACTCACCACCATTAATGCTAGCATATAAATTTACTGACTTTACAAGTGGAACGAGTATCCATGGGTCTCTTTTAGTACCACTACCACGAACTTTAACATCCTCTTTTAAGTACATGTTAGGTTTTAATGCACCATTTCCTTCATTATTAATTATTTCTGTAGAAGTAGCAAGGTCGTAACCAGTATTATTCAAAGTAACAAAAGGTTCACGACTTACTAAATAAGAACTATTTCCCCCAATATTTTTATATTCATATGTACTAATAATTCCTGCTTTCTCAAAAATACTACTTGTGCATCCACTTGAACTACACATAAATTTATTAGTATCTAAAATATACAAACTTTCTTTATCTAGTCTGGTATAAAAACACTTCAAATCTTCTACAATAGTACTTTCTGTTGTTTGATTAATTGCATTTAAAGTACTAAGTCCAATAAACATGCTTAAAACAAATAGACATACTTTCTTCATAACACACCTCTATTATATAAATAATTATACAAAGAAAGAATTAAAAATACAAGAAAAAAGTTAAGAAAACATCTTAACTTTGTAAAGTAATCTTAATATATCCATTTCCAGTATTGTATCCACTACTACTTGAATATCCACTTATATATGAAGAACTATATGAGTTACTTCCGCCACTTCCAGGATATCCTGAAACTGATTCGTATCCACCACAATCATAAGAGTCTCTATCTGCTTGAAAATCTCCATCCCAATAACATCTACCTGAATATGATCTATAGCCTGGATGTGCCCAAGTTGAACCTGACGGACAGTTACCATTTGGCCAGTAGTCTTTCGAGTATCCATAATCACAATCATTTGTTGAACAGTCTATATCATAACTTCTTCCTCCATCTACATAACACGAACAACTTCCACTTATACTATATGTGCTACCAGTACATCTAGTTCCTCTAAGAGTTCCATAAGGGCAATAGTAGTCGTAACATGTTTGAGATACGTATTGGCTTGAATCCCAAGAGCTTCCTCCACCAGAACCATATGAACCACTCGATCCTGATCCATCTCCTACATCTCTTCCACCAGAACCATAACCATTTCCGCCGTCTCCACCATAACTATCACTACTAGCGCCTCCGCCACCGGCAGCAATTAATATATTTGTATTTCCATATACTACACGACTAGATGCACCACCATATGCAGCACCTCGTCCGCCTCCGCCTTGACTACCTGCGTATAGATAAAGAGTTGTTCCTGCACTAAATGTTGCATATCCAGTTGCTCTTCCACCAGAGCCACCTGAATAATATCCATAACTATCTCCTTGACCACCATATGCTTCAATATAGTAGTAAGCTCCATATTGTAAATATAATGATGACCCATACATAGTTTTAACTAATGTTCCACTACTAGTATATTCTCTTATATAACCATCTGTATTTGCTATCCAATATTCACCAATTGGTTTTGCAAGAGCCATTGTTACTGTACATGTTTGTGCTTTATTAACACTTCTTATTGTAACTGTGTTACCACTTATTGAACCACTAGCTCCACCATTACAACTTACTATTGCACCACTTGTTGTATAATCACTATATGCACTTACTGTAAATGTTCCAGTACTTCCATACTTTATTCCTTTAGTAGTATTACCACTTCCATTAACTACAGAAAGTGTTACATTATATGTTTGTGGTGCCATATTTACTCTACATGTATCATTTTTAGTTATATTGCTTACTGTTACAGTATTACCACTTAGACTTATCGTACTACCCTTTGTACAACTAACTGTAGCACCACTTGTTTGATAATATGAGTTAGCTGTTACTGTAAATGTTAAATTATCTCCTAAACGAGGAAGTGTCTTACTAACAGGTGCAACAACACTACCATTAGTTGCTGTCATTGTTACAGTTGGTAACATACTCAAGTTTACAGTACAAACACTATCTTTAGTTACATTATCAACAGTTATTTTAGTATCTTCAATATTTGCAGTAACTCCATTATTACAACTAACACTTGCATTTTCCCAAGTATAACCATTTATCTCAAGTTTACTAATACTTCCTTTTTTACTAGGACCTATATTTGTATAATTACTACTTCCTCCAGGATATTTAAAAGTAACCTTATATCCATCTTTATAATATAAATTACATGTTGCATTCTTAGTATATGCTTTAGCACCTAAGTTACTTAAAGTATCACCATATACTGGTCCAACATAATTTGTTTCAACATTCTTTGAGCAATTATACTTAACAAATAAATACTTATCAGTACTATTAGGAATATTATCCACTCTAGTATTATTTATATATGGTATAAAGTTAACCCCATTTGCACTTGCTACAAGTATCCAAGGATCTCTTTTAGTACCACTACCTATTACATATAAGCCTTCTTCTAGTACAAGTACTGGTCTTAATCCGCCTTCACTTTCGCCTTGTCTAATCTCATTAGAAGTAACAACATCATACCCATTATTTCCTAAAGTAACAAAAGGTAGTCTATTTACTAAATATGAAGTAGAACCTCCTACTCGTTCATACTCATTAGTATTAAGTATTCCTATCTTATTAAAGTCACTACTAACACAAACTCCATTTGTACACTTAAATTTATCAGTATCTAAAATAAATATATTTTCCTTATCAAGCCTAGTATAAAAACACTTCAAATCCTCTTTAATTGTATTTGCATTAGTTTGATTAGCAGCATATAAACTAGTTAAACAAAAAAACATACTTATTATAAAAACACATAACTTTTTCATAACACACCTCTATCCTAAAAACAATTATACAAAAAAATAATATCTTTTTCAACAAAAAAAAGAAAACATTACACATGCCTTTTTCATTTTTAAGTTTAACCTTTTATCATTTTTACTATTTTCTTGTTTTATATCACTATCAATTTCCATATTTGTTTATTTTTTTAGTTCTAATAACAATTGTTTTAACTTTCTCAATTTATCTACTACATAACCATTATCAAAAACATACTTATATAAATCATTTTACTTTCCATAACTAAAAAAGATGCCTAAGCACCTAATTTACTATTAACTATTTCACTAACTAATTTAAAGTCAGCTTTCCCTTTTAAAGATATATTAGCTTCTTTCATTATTTTACCCATATCTTTTTTACTTTCAGGCTTAACTAAATCAAAAATTCTATCTATTTCTTTTTCAATTTCTTCTTTACTTAATTGTTCAGGTAAATAATTACTTATAATTTTAATTTCATTTTCTAATTTATCAGCTAAATCATTTCTATTAGCATTTCTAAATTCAAGTATACTCTCTTTATGTTGTTTAACTTGCTTACTAGCAACTTCTATAACTAATTCATCAGTAACACTATCTAACTTATTATTAATTTTTTGTAAATCAATCGCACTTTTTAAAAGTCTAATAGTACTCAAAGTATCCTTATCATGACTTTTCATTGCCACCATCATATCTTTATTAATCTTATCATATAGCACAATATACATCCTCCTTAGTTATTATGTTTTCTATTATTTCTTCTAGCATTCTTAATAGCTTCTTTTTTAGCTTCTCTTCTAACAACACCAGGTTTTGAATATTCTTTTCTTTTTTTCATTTCAGAAGGGACTCCACTTCTTTGAACTTTAAGTTTAAATCTCTTTAAAGCATATTCTACATTTCCATTCTTAACTTCAACTCTTGTCA
>FR902240.1:0-130513 GCA_000438415.1 Clostridium sp. CAG:628 | reverse complement strand
TTTCCCTCCCTTCGTTTCTACGACAAATTATAACACTTTTTACACTCTAAATCAACAATATTTATAATTAATTTAACTTAAGTACTAAATAAACTACACATTTACAAAAAATATGTCTACTTCTTCCTTAAGTGTGACTTTTTTTATTGAATATGGTAAAATATACATGAGGTGTTTATATGCCCAAAAAAAATTTAAGTTACAAAAATCGTGGTATGTTCTTAGAAAATATAATTAACGAGACAAACAACTACTACTTAGAAAAAGATAGAGCTATTATTTATAAGAAGCCTACTCCAATAAAAGTATTAAATGTAGAATATAGAACTAAAAAGACAACGATGATTAACAAAGCAGTTTTTAGTCACACTAGTACACTTGACTATAATGGTATTTATAAAGGACACTATATTGAATTTGATGCAAAAGAATGTAAAAACACTACTAGTTTTCCACTATCAAATATAGAAGAACATCAAATACTTCATATAAAAAGAATATTAAACCATGGTGGTATCGTCTTTCTAATAATATTTATGAATAATAAGTTTTACCTGTTAAAAGGAAGTACTTTAATTAACTTTATAAATAGTAATGAAAGAAAAAGTATACCATTTGATGTAATTAATGAGTATGCTTACATTATTAAAGAAGGCTTTATTCCAAGACTAGATTATCTAAGTGTTGTAGAAAAAGTATATTTAAAGGAGGGAGAAAATGAAATCTCTAAATAGTAAATTAAATTTTAATAAAATAAGAAATAAAAAAGAAAAACTAAAAACAAGGTTTAAGAAAGAAAAGAAAGTTAAAGAAGAAAAAGAACCGAAACCAAAAATGAATAAAAGAAAAACATGGTACATTGTTTTAACTATTATAACTGCTCTTGCTATATTAGCAGTATTTACAGTAATTGCTTTTGCAGCATATATAGTTATAACTGCTCCAGAGTTTACGGAGGCTAAATTATTTAATAAAGACTCAACTGTTATTTATTATAATGATAATCAAGTTCTAACAACTCTAGGAATGAATGCAGGAAATGGTGAAGTTGAAAACAGAGTTAAAGTTGAATATGATGAAATTCCTGAAGTATTAATTGATGCAGTTGTTGCAACAGAAGACTCTAGATTCTTCCAACACAATGGTGTAGACTTGGCACGTTTTATAAAAGCAAGCATTGGTCAAGTACTAGGACAGTCTGGTGCAGGTGGAGCATCTACTTTGACAATGCAAGTTAGTAAAAATGCTTTAACTGATACAACAAGTACAGGTATTAAAGGTATAATAAGAAAATTTACTGATATATACTTGTCAGTATTTAAAATAGAAAAGAAATATACTAAACAAGATATAATTGCTTTATACCTAAATAGTGAATTCTTAGGTAACCATTCATTTGGTGTTGAAAAAGCAAGTCAAACTTATTTTGGTAAAAGTGTTAAAGATTTAAGTTTGAGTGAAGCAGCACTTATTGCTGGACTCTTCCAAGCACCTACTGCATATGATCCATTTAGTTATCCTGAACAAGCAGAAGCAAGACGTAATCAAGTATTAAACTTAATGGTAAGACATGGTTACATAAGTAAAGAAATAGCAGAAGATGCTAAAAAAATATCAGTAACTAGCATGTTAGTTGAAAGAAAAAGTTATATAAGTGAATATCAAGGATATATAGACACAGTAATAGAAGAAGTAAAAGAAAAATATAAAGTAGACCCATACAAAGTACCTCTTGAAATATATACTTATTTTGATCCTGAAAGACAAGATGTAATAAATAGTATATATGATGGATCTAGTGGATACGAATTCAAAGATGATGCAATTCAACTAGGTATGGCAGTACTTAATAATAGTGATGGCTCTCTTGTTGCAATTGGTTCAAGAAGAAATCACGAAGGTGAACTACAATTTAACTATGCAACAAGCATTAATAGACACCCTGGTTCAATAATAAAACCAGTACTAGATTATGGTCCAGCAATAGAGCACTTAAACTGGAATACATATACTCCACTATTTGATGAAGAAACACCTTATAATAAAGGTGGAGTTATTAAAAACTGGAATGGAAAGTATTCAGGAATAGTAACACTTAAAACTGGTTTATCTAAATCAATGAATACTACTGCTCTTCAAGCCTTCCATGCTACAACAAATGAACAAAAATGGGATTTTGCAACTAGCTTAGGAATAACACCAGGAAATGATAATGGTAAAATATTCGAATCAGCTTCAATTGGTGCATTTGAAGGAACTAATCCAAAACAAATGGCTGGGGCTTATTCTGCATTTGCAAATGGTGGATATTATACTGAACCACATGCAGTAAAAAGTATCAAATATAAAGAAAGTGGCGAAACTGAAGAAATAAAATATACTCGTAAAAGAGTTATGAAAGAAACAACAGCATATTTAATTACTAACGTATTATTTAATGTTACACCAGGTGCTTCATACGTTCGTGGTACTCAAGTAGCAACTAAAACAGGAACAAGTTCTTATGATGAAGATAGATTAAGAAAAGAAGGAATAAGCTTAGATGCTATTCAAGACTCATGGGTAGTAACTTATAATCCTGACTACACTATTGCATTCTGGAATGGTTACGATGAATTAACAAAAGATAACTATATTAAAATGGCTGCTTCTACAGCACACAGAAATAAAATACAGTCACTTATAGTTGGTAAAATATTTAATACTGGTAGCAAGTTTAAAGTACCTAAAGGTTTAGTACAAAAAGAAGTAGAATTAGAAACAATTCCTGCAAGACTTGCAAGTGATTATACACCAAAAGCATTAAGGGAAACTCACTACTTTATAAGTGGTACAGAACCAACAGAAATAAGTAATAGATTCAGTGAACTATCAAATCCAACTGATTTAAATGTTGTAGAAAATGGTTCTCAAGCAAAACTATCTTGGACAGGAATTAGTATTCCAAGTGCAGTAGATAAAACATATTTAACAGATTACTTCAATACTAGTTTTAGTATCTATGCAGAAAAAAGTTTAACCAAACGTCTCGAATATAATACTAACAACATTGGAGAATTTGGTTATGACATATACTTAAAAAGTGGTACTAACCTAACCTACGTAGGATTCACTACTAATACATCATATACAATTGATAATACTACTAACTATGATTCAGTAGTTGTAAAGTCAGCATATAGTATATTTAAAGATAATTCAAGTAGTGGCCTTATTGCTAACTTAAAAGGTTCATCAACTGACTTCGTAATCGAACTAAAAGCAGTTGGAACAAAAAACGGAAACTGGATACATCCAACATATCAAATAAATGAAACAGTTCCAGATTTAGGACTTAAAACAATTAAATTCCTAGTAAATAGTTTAGATGTTACTGATACAATTAGTAAAGATAATATGAAATATGAAATATATGATTGTACTAATACTTGTACTAAAGTTGATAAAGTAAACACTTCAAAAGAAAGTGAATATGAAATAAGATATAGTATAAATTATTTAGGAACAACACATAAAGAAACAAGATATGTTCATGTAAAATAAAGGATTCACAACAAAGTGAACCCTTTTTATTTAGTTAATGCTACAGTTGCAGTACTACTAGCTATTTGTAATATCTCATCACTACTTAAACTTTCTCCTATAAGATAATACTCCTTACCATTATTACTCCAATTTAAACTAGTACTAGTTAACACTCCTAAAACATTACCATATTGTACAACTTCACCACTCACTAAAGTAGTTTCATGTTCTTTATTATTAGATGCTTCTTCTATAAGTATAAAAGGTTTAACTCCAGTATAAGTAAGAATTACTCTTTCACTATTATCTTTAGTAATAACTTCTTCCCCACTATACTTAGTTCCTGATGGTAAATACATTGGATAAACAACATCTTTTAAAGTAACTTCAGTTTCTTTTGTACTAGAATTGTTTACTTCTTCTTTAATACTATTAGATAATGCAAAATAATTTTTATCATACTTAGTTTTTAAATCAATTTTAGTAACAACAACACTTATAAGTGTACTACCACTACTATTTTTAACAACTACTTTATTAGGTAAATAATCACTACCTAAAGTAACTTCTTGTGTTTTTAAATCATTATTATTTGGATAATTTACTTTACTTATAATAGTATACTTATCGTTTGTATTCTTAACACTTCTTTCACCATCATTAAGTACATCTTTTAACAAACTCTCTAATATATAACTTTGACTACTATTACTTGGCCATTCACTTTGAAATTTAAAACTCTTATTAATACTTGGTGTAACAACATAAACTCCTTCATCATTCTTCAAAATAATTTGTTCATGTTTATTCTCCTTGTTTATTAAAGAAACTTTATAATAAGTACCTTTCTTATAAGTAACATCAACTAAATAATTATATTTATCTTCATTATTAGTTATTTGCATTTCTCCTTCTAAATGATAATTTTCTAAAGAATTCACTTTACTCTCAAACTCTTTAATAACATCGTCACTCTTTTTACCACAACCTACTAATAAAAATAATGAAAATAATACTACCAAAAACTTTTTCAAAATAACCCTCCTTTATTAGTTACATTAAATTATATTTAATTAATTATCGTTTATGTATAAATAAATAAAATTTGATTAAAATATTAATAAAAGGAGGTATTATGCAAACATTACAAAAAATTTGTCTTGCTCTAACTATAGTTGGTGCTTTAAACTGGGGTCTTGTAGGACTATTTAATTTTAACCTAGTAGAAGCTATATTTGGAGTAGATGCTCTTCTTACTAAAGTAATTTATTCTTTTGTAGGATTAGCAGGAATAATAAATATTGGACTACTTCTTACTCCATTCGAAAAAAATATAAAATAAAGCATATCTAAATTGATATGTTTTTTATTATTTATCTTTTAATTATTATCGGATTAAGTACTTCTTCTCCTGACTTTATTTTTTTTATTTGTTTCTAATTTATATCTTGTTACATATGATAATCTATGATATTCATCACTTTTTATTCTGAGAGATAAATTTCTATAACTCAAATTATCTCTTATTGTTATACTAATGTAATAGTTTAATTCATTAATTTCATTTAATGGGAAAAGTTTTAAATAATGATTCCATGTTAAATTTCCATGCAATGCATGGAATTTTTCAATAAAATTATAAAATTGTCTCATATAATTTAAATTAGTAAAACCATATGTTGTTCCAAATTCTTTAGTCAAAATATTTGCATATTTCTTAACTATTCCTTCTCCATAGTGTTTACCGGCTAGTGTTAGCTCTTTACCAATGTTATAATTTCTAGTAAGTTTATCTAGGTTATTTTTATATTCTCTTACCAAAACTTTAGTCTCAGTTGTTATTATTTCGTTTCTTATATGTTCTAAATAATTATCATTCATACTTTTTTTCCTCCTATATACTTATACGTAAAAAATTATAAAATTACTTTTTTATTTTTTATTTACATCACAACTTTACAAAAAATTATACAATTTAAGTAAATAAAAAAAAACAAGTATTTCTACTTGTTTTGAACCACAACATTAATCTGTTTAGTTTTACTTGTATAAGTAAGTTTTACATCACTTCCTGTAACATACACTGGAACATTATAAGTACCTGGCTCAGTAATACCAGACAAATCTACATAAGCCTTAATATCAGTATCAAGTAACTGTTCAAGTAAACTACCTACTCCTCTTACACTAACAGTAACTCTAGCATCATTTTCAGTAGCGCCACTCGCCTTAAATTTCTCATTAAGTCCTTCAGTTTCAACACTAATATTCATAAAATCTTTACTTGTTTCTTCTTCCATAGTAACATTAATAGTAACAGATGTATCACTTATACTTCTAGCTCCCTGTGGCTTATTAATAACTTTTTGATATGTCTTATTAGAACTAATTCCATTAACATCAATTTCTACTTCAATATAATTAATATCCTTTAGAACACTTTCATCAGCATAAACTATAACATTTGTAACACTACTTGTAATACTACTAATAGCACTTCCACTTCTTACTTCTCCAACTGGTACTATCTTTAATGGAACTGTCTTACTTGGACTAGTAATAGTAACAGTTGCAGTAACTTGTCCAGGAACAACTTCTATTCCACTAATTTCTTTACCTTTATCATCATACGCTACTAATTTAACATTATCAATAGTATAAGTACCACTTTCTGTAGCATTCAAACTATTAACATCAACTATAGCTTTAACATTAGCAACAGTATTTAGTTTTTCTTTATAACTCTTTATAATAACATCATTTCTATCAAGTAATACATTACTAACTACTAAAGTCTCATCTAACTTATCAGTATTAATAACATCAATAGATAATGTTCTAACTTCACTAACCTTAGGATAAATAACAATAGTTACAGTTCCAGGATCTAATATATAATTTAACTTTCTAATAGGATTATTATAGTCAAGTGTAACTTTATGTGTACCTACATCCAAACCAGTTAAATCAAGTGTTATTTTATGATCACCATATTGTTCAGCTAAATATAATTCACTCTTCTTACCAAGTAAAACTAAGTCAGCCTTAGTAGGTAAACCTTCTATCACATATGCTTCATCATTATATTCTACCTCAACTGGTAAATTTGACATTGTAATAGCTTTAGTATCACTAAAATTAATAAAATTCTTTTGTACCATCATAAACATAGTAAACGAAAGTATTAATGATATATATAAAAGTACATTAGGTTTATTAAGCATTCTATCTATAAAACCACTTTTAAATGAAAACTTATCTTTTATAAAATATGCTAATTTACTTATAGGTGTAATAAGAATTCTATCAAAGAAATTTGCTATTTTTTTAATAGTTTTAACAAATACATTACTCTTCTTTGTTGTTTTCATCTAACTCACCTTCACTTTCTTCTAAATTAGCCTCTGCATCAAAGAAAGTTTCTTTTTTAGGTTGTAAACTTTCAATAAGTAACATTCTAGCATCTTCTAAAGTCATATTATAGTTAAGTTGACCATCAACTCCTATACTAACTCTTCCAGTTTCTTCACTAACACATATACTAATTGCATCACTGACTTCTGCTATACCTAAAGCAGCACGATGTCTTGTACCTAGTCTCTTACTAATATTAGGATTCATACTAGTTGGTAAAACACTACCAGCAGAACTAATTCTATCTCCTTCAATAATAACTGCGCCATCATGAAGTGGATTATTTGGGAAGAATATACTAATTAATAACTCACTACTAATATCAGCATATATCTTTGTAGCACTCTCTATATATTGAGATAAACTATAGTCTCTTTCAATAACCATAAGTGCACCAATTCTATTTCTTTTTAAATATTCAACTGCTTGCATAATTTCATATACAATTTTTTCTCTTTCATCAACTGTAAGAACCTTATGTCTACCAAGAAGTTGACTTCTTCCAATACTTTCTAATACATTTCTAATTTCAGGTTGAAATAAAACAATAATAGCAATAGGAACACTTTCTATTACATACTCTAAAAGTACTCCAACTGTATTCAAATTCAACCATTCACTTAATAATTTAAGAAAAACTACTATTAAAACTCCCTTAAAAATCAAAGTTAATTTTACATTCTTTCTTATATACTTCAATATATAATAGAATATAAACCATAATATACCAACATCTAAAACTTTTGTAAATATTGTATATATCTCTGTTAATGCCATAATATAATCTCTCCTTACTAATAATAATTATATAATAAAAAAGATATAATTACTATATCTTTTAAAATATTACACATCCATTTTACATATTATTTGTCATCACTAAAATCAAATGATTCTAATTTTTCTTCTGGCTTAGTTGGTACTTCATTCAAGTTTAAACTTTCCACTTCAGGTAACTCATCTAACATAACTGCAGGCCTTTCATCATTTACTGGTATGGCATTAGTTTGTGTTTCAGTTGTTACTGTAGGTGTTTCTGTTTTAGTTGGTTCCATAACTGGTGTATTATTTACTACATTATTATTGTTTTCCATACTAACTACATTTGGAGTATTATTAATTGGAATATCATTAATCTCCATAGTTGCATCCATATTAACTGGTTCATTATTTCCTGTCATATTAGATGCACTTTCAGTTTTAGTTACAGTATTCTCTAAACCATTATTCATATCCATAGTATTATTAACTGGAATACTCATTTCTGGTGTACTATCTAAAGTATTATTTTTAACTTCTCCTTTTTGTTTTTTCTTAGAATCAATTATAAATCCAATTAAAGCAAAACATAAAACTATTGCAGCTACAAAAAACCAAATATAATATTCTGCTAAAAAATTCATCACACTTTCCATAAATTATCCTCCTTAGTATATCTCTATTTTACCAAATATTAGAGATTATTTCAATATATTTTATTCTTCTGTTTCAGTATTATTACTAGTAATATCTAAAACTTTACCAACTGGTTGAATCTGTATCCAAGTATTTCCATCATTTACTTTTAACTCTTTACCATCACTATACTTATAAATAGTTTTACAACTTCTACAAGTTTTTTCCCATGTAATAGGAGTAGCATATCCCTCACTTATATAGTATCCTTCTCCACTTCCTATATTATCTAATTCTTGTCTACCATAATCATCATAACTTCTATTCTTTACTTGATAAGTAATAATATTTTTAGCAGTATATTGTTTACCAGTAATTAAGTCTACATGAGCTTCATCACACATACTTCTTAAATAAACCTTATTTTCTTCATCATACTTATAACTAGTTGTTTGATAACTAGAATACTCTATTTCTACATTATCTGCTTTTATAGTTCCTTCATACTTACTTAAATCAATATCATCTACACTATAATTAAGTAAATTCCCTTTATCACTTTCAGTTCTAAATCCAAGAGCAGTCGCTCCTTCCTTAATCATACTTCCTCTTGTAAAACCAGTATGTTCATAAGCCCTGTCTAAACTTCTATCTCTAAAAAAGTATGACCCTTCATATCTTATTCCATCAATGTGGTCAATACCAAGTTTAGACATATCACTATAAGCAAGGTCACTTCCACCCCAATGTATATAAATAGCATCATTTTCTAAAGCATAATCTAGAAAATATGGACGACTACTTCTAACTGAACCAATTTGTTCTGGAATATTATCTTTATATACAGCTAAAAATCTAGTTATTCCTCCTTCAGTAATAATTTCATAATTAACAATACTCTCCTGTAACCCAGCATGTGGCCAAGCACGATGATTATTATTAATCATTACTGCATAGCTTCTAGACTTACTTGATTCATCTACTATTTGTAATTTCTTAACTGGTTCTTTATCCTTCCCTTTATTTATAATATTATCTGTTTTACTACATCCACTAATTAAAAATAGTGAACCAATTATTACTAAAAACTTTTTCAATTCTTTTCACTTCCCATTATAAGTATACAATATAAATAATTATTTTAAAACACAAGAGAAAAAAACTATACATTATTTTACAAAAATTAATTAGTTTCAATAACTAGCATATTTTTTTAAAACACCAATATAATTTAACTCATACTTATAAACAACTTAATATAGAAAGAACACACCCATTAATTTGAAACTATCTTTTTATAATAAACTATGATATACTATTATTAGTTTTGAGGTGTAATATGATTTATTTAATGAATTTATTTAATGTAATAGCTAACCATTATCATGAATGGAAAAGTGTTTATGATATTTTAGGAAAAATATTAACAATAGTGTTACTTTATAAAAATGCTTACTATATTATTGGTTTATTCTTTACAAGAAAGTTTAAACCTGCTAAAAATAAACACAAATATGCAATTCTAATTGCAGCAAGAAATGAAAAGAATGTTATAGGTAACTTAATTGATAGTATTAACAAACAAGACTATGATATGAGTTTAGTTACAACATTTGTAGTAGCAGATAACTGTACAGATAACACAGCAGAAATAGCAAGAAATCATGGTGCAGTGTGCTACGAAAGATTTGATAATGAACATAGAACTAAAGGATATGCACTTGAATACTTACTTGATAGAATTGAAGAAGACTATGGTAGAATGAGTTTTGAAGGATACTTTATATTTGATGCAGATAACTTGCTTAATACTGACTACATTAGTAGAATGAATGATGCTTTTGATAGTGGAGAAAAAATAATCACTTCATACAGAAACACTAAGAACTTTGATGAAAACTGGATTGCTTCAACATATGCACTACACTGGATTAGAAGTATAAGAGCAAATCACCGCGCAAGAAGTGTGTTACATTTAGCCACTAACATTCAAGGAACAGGATTCTTGTTTACTAATGAAATAGTAAAAAATGGTTGGCATTATACAAGTCTTACAGAAGACAGAGCTCTTACAGCTGATGCAGTAGCGCAAGGTTACCAAATAACTTATCAAGATAAAGCAATGTTTTATGATGAACAACCAACAAGTTTAAAAGTTGCACTTCGTCAAAGAATACGTTGGAGTAAAGGACACTTACAAGCATTTGTTGAAAGCGGCCCTTACCTATTTATAAATATATTTTTAGGTAAATGGTATGTAAGAACAAAATGGGGAGAAACTTCAGTAAACAAAAAAAATAAAAGTAAAACTTTTAAAGAATTCATACTTAATATAATTGAAAATATAAGACACAGATTTGCTTCATATGACACATTAATGCAGTTAACACCACTTAGTGTATTCAATATATTTAGATGGTTAGTAGTTATATGGTTCATGGGTGCATGTTATATGTATAACACAGGAATTGATGTTAACTTCTTCCAAGGAGGAACATACTTAGCAAAAGCACTAAGAAAACTATTCACTATTAAAGTAGTAGTTAATCCAGGAATAAATGCTTTTCTAATAGGATTACTTATTAACTTGTGGTTTAGAATACTTTATAGGATAGGTTCATACTTTGAAAAAATATGGGTTGCCGTTTACTTATTCATAATAGAACACAAAAACATCAAACCAATGCCACTTCATAAAAAAATATTATACTGCCTAACTTGGCCAACATTTGATATAATTGGAAGATACTCAACATACTTTGCATTATTTATGAAAGTTGAATGGAAACCAATTCCACATAATAGTAAAGTAACAATTGATGATATTAAAAAGACTCAGTAAATCAAAACTGAGTCTATTTTTCTAAACTATCAATTAATACTGGAACTATTTGTTTCTTTCTAGACACTACATTTTTAACAAATACTCCTTCACTAACCTTCTTCAAATTAAAAGCTTTTCTAATACTTTCTTCGCATTCTTTATTATATAAAAGATAACTACCATTCTTTATAATATCAGTTATAACAAAAACATATGCATCTACTTTAGAATCATTCATAATATTATCAATTTCATCTAAATACTTATCTTTATCATTAAGTATTTCTAAAATATCAAGAGTAAATGCCTGACTTACAGTAAATGTAATATCATTATTTTTAAATGTTTTACTATCTAAATTAAGTATATCACTAACACTCATTCCCTCTAAACTAGTTCCAGCTTTAAACATTTCTATACCATACTTATTAATATTTAATTTACAAATTTTCTTTAAAGCCTTAACTGCATTCTTATCATGTATAGTAGTTGTAGGACTCTTTAAAAGTAAAGTATCACTTATTATACCACTAATCATAAGTCCAGCCATCTCTTTACTAATCTTTACTTTATTCTCTTTATATAATTCATAAATAATTGTATTAGTACTACCTACAGCCATATTTCTAAAATTAATCGGCACTTTTGTACTAACTCTACCTATCTTATGATGATCAACTATCTCAATAATCTCTGCCTCCTCAAGCCCAATTGCAGACTGTTCTATCTCATTATGATCAACTAATATAACTTTTCTTTTATTACTTTTACCAAGTTCACTCTTTCTTAATAGCCCTTTACATACAAGATTTTTATCTACTACTGGATAATTATCTACTTTTAAACTTTTACTCTTTTCCATAAAATCATCATAACTATCTTTTTCATATAAAACATAATTAGTTTTACTTGCTAACTTCTTAACATAATTACTATTTAAAATAATTCTAGAAGTTTCAAAAGTATTTAAATCAGTTAAAATAACATTTACTTTATTCTTTTTAGCCAACTTAATTTCATCTTTTTTAAGAGTATTTCCACCCACTATAATAAGTAATTTAACTTTAGACTTAATAGCAAGTTCAATAATATAATGTCTATCTCCTACTATAATAATATCATCTCTAGTTAAATTAACATTACTTTCAAATGTGGCATGTGCAAAAGCAGCTGCTTTAATACTACCTTCTATTTCATCACTTACTCTAACTACTTCTTTACCATTAATAGTCTTAATAATATTATCATAACTTGTAATCAGTGAAACATCATTACTAAATATACTCTCATTTAATATATCTTTAGCCGTTACTAAACTAATAAACTTCTTATCTTCATCTACTATTGGAACACCAGTTGTATTATTCTCCATCATATAGTCATAAGTTTCCATAATAGATGAATACTCATTAATAAAACAATTTTTTCTATAATCCATATCTTTTATTCTAAGTTTAGTATCATTTAAATACCTAGGTTCTTTAACATTAAAATAATCTAAAACAAATTTAGTCTCTTTATTAATATCACCTAATACTCTTTCTTCAGCATTTAAACCCATTTTCCTTTTTAAATTAGCCAAAGTAATTGATGCAGTAACTGAATCTGTATCAGGATTAATATGTCCAAAAACTAACATCTTTTCCATTTCTAATACCCTCTTTCTAAAACTATAATATTATAATACATATTAAATAAATTTTCAACAAAAAATGTGTATCTTATTATGTACACATCATTCCTTAATTTCAAAATAGTTTCCACTATCTAAATATAGTACTCCTTTATGACTACCGAGTTGATCTTTTATCTTATTATAATCATTAAACTCTTTTATCTTATTTAAAGTAATATATACAACATTATCATCATTCATATACAATATAAATCTTTCTTTATCATAATCATTAGGACTATACTCTATTTCACTAATTTTTAAAATTACATCTTCATCTACCCTACTAAACATTTGAATAGTTTTACTAAATATTTCATCAGGTACATAATTAATAAGTATAGGTACAAATAAATCTAAATCACTTACTCTTTTACCAGTATCAAGTACATATTCATTACTACTTCTAATTTTAAAAAGCACTTTATATTCAGTTATATCAATAACTAATCTATACCCGAACTCTTTACTTACTTTAACACTTTTTACTAGTGATAAATTACTTAACTTTTTCTTAATACCTAAACTAGTAGTCTTAACAAAAGATGGATAATTTTCTAAATTAGCTTCTTCTATTACATCTTCATCAGTCAAAAAATATGTTCCCTTAACTAATATACTTTTAATAGGTTTTTTAGTAATATAAATACCAAAAAGTACTAACATACATAGAATAAGTAAAAACATCAAAAATTTTTTAAAATTAAATTTTCTTTTAACCTTTTTAACCATCTCTTATCTCCTACTATATAAATTATACAATTTTTTTACTATTTCTTCAACTATTAACATTAAACTCTATAAACATCTTTACTAAAGTTATCTTTAATACTAATTATATTACCCCAAGAATTATATCTTTATTTAACTATTATTTGTTTAATATTTTATTAACAATAATAGTACTTGCATTAAGTTTAGGTTCATTTTTTAAATTATTAATCATATCTTTTTCATTCATTAAAATATACTTAATACCTTCATTTAAACTATTGGTATCTAAGTCTTTTTGCTCTATCATATAACACAAGTTCTTATTTTTAAGTTCTAAAGCATTATAATATTGATGATTATTAGCAACATAAGGACTAGGTATTAATATTGAAGGCTTATTAAGGGCTAAAATCTCACTTATTGTAGAAGCACCAGCCCTAGATATAATTATATCTGCACTAGACATAAGACCACTCAAATCATTTATAAAAGGAACAATTTTTACTCTATCATTTTTTATATTACTAAATTCTTCATAACTAGAGTTACCCGTAATAAAAAGTATTTCTTTATCTTTATCATTAAAATTAGTAATAAAATCCTTTAATCTATTATTAACTACTTCACTACCCAAACTACCCATTACTATAATAATTAATTTCTTATTTTTATCAAAACCTAATGTAGTCTTATCAACTTTTTTTGTAGTAATAGCCTTTTCCCCACATGGATTACCACTTAATATAACTTCATTTTTAAAATAATTATTATTTTCATCAAAAGAAACAAAAGTAGTATCAACATATTTACTTAGAAATCTATTAGTTTTACCAGGAAGTTTATTTTGTTCATGTATAGCACATCTAATTTTATACTTATGAGCAGCAAGTAAAACAGGCAAAGTCACATACCCTCCAAAACCTATAACATAATCTGGTTTAAACTCCTTCATAATTTTTTTACACTTACTATATGAATTCATTACTAAATAAATATTCTTAATATCTCTTGGTATATTAGTTTTAGATAAACCATAAATATCAAGTCCAACATAAGGAATACCTTTTTCAGGAATTAACTTACTTTCCATTCTATTTTTAGTACCAATATATAATACTTCATTACCTTTTTCACTTAATATTTTTTCAATAACACTTAAAGCAGGATAAATATGTCCTCCAGTTCCTCCAGCAGTTACTATAACTTTCACAATATCACCATCCATTATAAGTATACCACATATTACTTCCAATATGTTTTACTTTGTAAATTAAATGTATAATAAAACCCCATTAAAGGGGATAACTTACTATTTTTGGTGGAGCTGACGAAGTGCGACTTCGTGTCCAAAGCATCAACCATACAGACGTTTTTACAAGTTTAGTTGGTTTAAATTTTCATCTAGTACCATGGAGAGCCAACATTCCAGTACTAGCATAAGTTTAGAATAATTTCATTATATAACCTAAACAATTATATAGTATAGTCCATTTTTATGAGTCCAGCACTTATTCTCATGGACAAAGAATAAACTGAACCTCCAGTACCATTAATTAGGCAAAACTAGGAGCAAAATTAAAATCGTTTCCGATTATTTTATTTTGCGTTTTAAGTACGCCTACTACTTGTATCCATACGTACAACTACTCTGTCGAATCAATACAGCCCCATTACACATATAAAATTATACCAAATTTTATACATAATATCAAGTACTTTATTTAATACCAAAAATTAATTCTTTAACCTTGTTAACATAATACTCTTCATTTAAATAATACTCACGTAAATCACTTAATACTTCTTTTAACATATTTCCTCCTAAAAAATTAAGCAAACTAATTAAATTTGCTCATTTGTTTCATTAATTGATTAACTTGTTTTTGATTAGGAGTTCTTCCCATCCCTTTCATTAAAGTTTTAATCATTTCTTCATTAATTGGTGGATTTTTCTTTAATTCTTTAGTCATAACTTTTCTCGCTATTAAAAAACCAACAATAATTCCTACAATAAGTCCTATTAGAACATATAATATATCCCAAATCATTTCTACGCCTCCTAATAACATTATATAAAATTTTTAAACAAAATACAACTATCTTATATAATTAACCTTCTTTAAATAGAAATAATCCATATTAACAAAATCACATACAAACAAATTAGGAATACTTTTAATACTATTAAAAAGTGTTGGATAAATACTATTACTCTTAACAACTATATGACTATTCTTAATAATCATTTTAGTAACTTCATTATTTAAAAAATCATTAATAACATGAGTATTCTTATTATTTGAATAACATAAATTCTCTATATTAGTATCTCTTACTAATTTATTAAAATTATTTTTAGGTAAACATTTACATATTTTATCAAACATCTTATATCCTAAATACATATCTTCTTTATCAAGTAAATAAATATTTTCTAAAGTCTTATATAACTTTTCAGGATTATTCTTAGTTATATCATAAACACTTTTCTTAATTAAAAAAATATAGTACACTCTCATAACATCACCATTAAGAGTATACTATATTTACAAGTCACTATTTGTCGAATTATCTTCTACTTCTAAATATTTTACTTTTAAATTAATATCAATAGTTTCTCCTTTAACAACATCTCTTCCTTTTAAATTAGTACCAAATGCATATCCATAACCATTATAGTTAAAGTTAACACCAAGTAACTTTGAATACACATCTAAGTCACTTCTAGAAAATCCTTCAATATTAGTATATTTATAATTAGTACCATTTGTTACCAAAAATACTTTATCATTAGAATTAATAATTGTTCCTTTTTTAGGATACTGACTAATTACTTTAGTACCATCTCCTATTAAAATAACATTAGAATTAATACTTTTTAACTCTTCTATAGAACTAACTACATCTCTATTAACATAACTTTTAAGTATATAATTATCACCTGTTGGAGAAACTTCACTACTAACTATTCCTAAATATGTACTAGTATCTTCCACTAGTTGTTTAGTTGCTTTAGCAATTAATAAATTATCACTTATCTTACTTGCAACAACATACACAATAATTTGAGGATCTTCATATGGAAACATTCCAGCAAAACTTCTTACATAGTTTATACTACCAGTTAAATATCCACCATCTCCAGCAATTTCAGCAGTACCAGTTTTACCAATAGTCCTAACTTTATCAGTTCTATACCTATGCCCACTTGCTGTAATAGACTGCAAATTATTAACTACCCCATCAAGTAAATCTCTAACTTGATTAACAGTCTCTTTACTAGCAACTCTCTTAACAACAGTTCTTTTATTTTCAACTAAAACTTCTTTTGTATTAGAGTCTACTATCTTTTTAACTATATAAGGCTTTATTACTTCCCCACCATTACTAATACTAGTCATAGCCTGTACCATTTGAATAGCAGTAATACTCATACCTTGTCCAAAACTAGCATTAGCAACTTCTATATCATAATTAAAGTCTATCTTACCACTTTGTTCATTAGGTAAATCAATTCCAGTCTTCTTACCAAAACCTAAACTTCTATAAAAATCTTTTAACTTATCTCTTCCTAACCTTTGACTAAGAAGAGTTGCAGCAACATTCGAACTTCCATAAAATCCTTCATTAAAACTAATACTACCCCATCCAGTCTTATTCCAGTCTTTTATAGTATATTCTCCTACTTTAATACTTCCAGAATTATATTTTTCTTCTCCATCATATAAGCCATTTTCAATTGCAGCCATAAAACTAAATGTTTTCATAGTACTACCAGGTTCATAAGTATAACTAATAAAAGGATCATAATAACTAGTTATATTTTTTATATTAGGATCAAAACTAGGATTAGAACTGATTCCAAGAATTTCCCCGGTTTTAGCATTAACAACACTTATACTAGCCCATTCCATAGAACTTGCTGTTTCTAATGTTTTCATTGCTTGTTCAGTAAACATCTGAATATTTGTATCTATTGTTAAATAAATATCCTTTCCATTCTTAGCTTCTATCACTTCTTCATTAGTATTCGCTATCTTATAACCATATATATCACTTTCAAAAGTTCTTGACCCATTAATACCAGTTAAATCTTTATTATATTGTCTTTCAAGTCCCATCTCTCCAACAATTTCCCCATCATCATTAGTTTTAGCATAACCTAAAGTATAACTAAGAAAATTTCTATTAGGATAATACCTCTTTACACTTTTAATAAAATCTATTCCAGGTAAATTAAGTTTTTCAATATTTTCCTTTACTAATTCAGTAATACCTCTTCCACCAGGTCCAAGTTCCACTTGATAAACTCCTTCAATATTAAGTAAACTAAGAATACTCTCTTCAGTCATATTAATAAGAGGACTAAGTGCTTTAGCAGTACCTTCTTTATCTTTAACCCTATCGTCTTCTCTAGATTCACTTAAATATGCTATAACTGTATAAGAGTTAACATTAACTGCAAGAGTATTTCCTAAACTATCATATATTGTTCCTCTAGGTGCTACTATAGTTTCTTTAACAGTATTCCTATTAGATGCAAACTCACTTAAACTAATACCATCTACTTTAGGACTTAATACAATATAACTAAGTTTTAAAATTATAAGACCAAACAAAAAAACAACAACAAGTAAAAAATATTTACTAATTTTTACAGTTCTTGTTTTCTTCAATGTTAACACCTTCCTTATTCATTTATTGTTCTAACATTACTATTATTATACTCCAAACCATATAGTGATGCAATACCTTCTACATTATCAAAACTTGCTAGTTCACTTATTTTCATCTCTAAACTTTGATTTAAACTTTCTTGCTTAGATATTTTTTTTCTAATACTTTCAACTTCTATATTAGTTTTAGAAAGAAGAGCCATACTAAAAGATGTACCAAATATATTACCAATAATTAATAGTAATATAAAAGTTCTTAGTACTCTTTCTCCCTTTAATAACTTTTTATTCTTCTTTCTAGCCATAAATATTCTCCTTTTTATAATTTTTCTATTATTCTTAATTTAGCACTTCTACTTCTATTATTTAACTCTAGTTCACTACCACTAGGTATAATAGGTTTTTTAGTAATAAGTTTAGCCTTAGCCCTCATCTCAAGAGGAACTACTGGTAAGTTCTTACTATTAATGTCATCACTACATAGTTTTTTAAAAACATTCTTAACTATTCTATCTTCTAAACTATGAAAAGTAATAACGCACATTCTTCCATTAGATTTAAGTAAACTAAACGCATCCATTAAACTTTTTTCTAATATACTAAGTTCAGAATTAACTTCAATTCTAATTGCTTGAAAAGTTTTTCTACATGGATTACTCTTTTTTCTATAACTAATAGGAACATTCTCTTTAATAACATTAGCAAGTTCTAAAGTAGTATTAATTGGTCTATTACTAATAATTCCCTTAGCAATACTTTTAGCATTTACTTCTTCTCCATAAATATATAAAATATCAATTAATTTTTCTAAAGGATAAGTATTAACTACTTTATAAGCATCTAACTCCTGTCTCTTATCCATTCTCATATCAAGAGGTGCATCTTTATGAAAACTAAATCCTCTTGAAGCATCATCAAGTTGAGGACTGCTCACTCCAAGGTCAAATAAAATACCATCAACTTTATCAGTAATACACTCTTTAATATTTCTAAAATTAGTATGAAATATTTTAAAATTATTACCTATCTTAGAAAGCTTATCATAACTAAAATTAACAGCTTCCTCATCTTGATCAAAGGCGAATAAAAACCCCTCAGTTTCTAATCTCTTTAATATTTCCCCTGAATGACCAGCATACCCTAATGTACAATCTATATAAGTTCCATCTGGTTTAATATTTAATCCATTAATACTCTCAATAAGTAATACACTCTTATGCATCTTGTCCTCCTTCAAATAAATTTTCAGCCATATCACTAAAATTATCTAAATTAGAAGATATGAAAGTATCAAATTCATTTTTATCCCAAACTTCAACTCTATCATTTACGCCAATAATAACACATTCTTTAGTTAAATTAGCATAATTTAGTAAAGACTGAGATAAATTTACTCGACCCATCTTGTCGAATACAATAGTAGAAGCACTACTTAAGAAAAATCTATTAAAATCCCTTACACTTTTCTTAGTAAATGGTAAATTAGATAGTTTACTTACAATACTTTCCCATTCTTTCTTAGAATAAATGAATAAACATTTATCAAGTCCCCTAGTAATAACAGCTTCATTACCAAGTTCATTTCTAAGTTTAGAAGGAATAATAAGTCTATTCTTATCATCAATACTATGATTAAACTCACCCATTAGCATTGTAATCCCCCACTTTCTTCCACTTCACTCCACTACCTACCACTATTTTACTCTAAACTTATTACTAAGTAAAGTACATTTTAATAAAAAAATAAATTTTCACATTACTTTACATTTTAATTGTAAAGTTTTTTTTATAAATATTTTTGATATAATGAAAATGAAGAGAAATCTTTGGCCCAACTTATGTTCAAAAATAGACAATTCTATATTGTGTTTTTTTATAAATAAAAAAAGTGGAAAAATCCACTTTAACTTACTTTAAGTAAACTAAAACCTTTTTTATATAAAACATTTAAATCTTCATCAGTAATACTATCATCCACTATAGAACTACTAAATAATATATTACCTTCTTTAACAAACATTACCATAGGAGTATACATTCTCAAATACCCAGTATCAATTGGAGTATTCCAACTATCATAAACATAATATTTGTCTGCATAACTTCCAAGTTCGTCTAAGATTTTATTATATATTTTAGAAGGTTCTTGCTTAATAATTACATTTTCTTCATCATCTAGTCCTAAAACAACTTCATCATATTTAGCATTATATACATAAATATTCTCATTAGTTTTATAATTTATTAAAATGTCTAATATTCTATTAATATCTACTTTATCATTAACAACCAAAACAACTCCAGTTTTAGATTCAAGTATATCTAAAAGTTCTTGTCCATTAACATTCGTAAGCATTTTATTATTTACTAAAGCCAAATCATTCACTTTAGGTGTTTTCATATCTTGATAAAATAGAAGAATTAAAAAGAAGCCTATAATAACATACAGGCTTCTTTTACTAACATTTATTTTAATTAATTTATGCATTGTTAATTTGACTCATAACTTCACTTGCAAAGTCATCATTTCTCTTTTCCATACCTTCTCCAACTTCATAACGTACCATTTTAATAACTGTACTATTAGTCTTATCTAAGTATGCTTGAACAGTCAAATCTCCATCCTTTACGAATGCTTGCTCTACCAAGCAAATTTCAGCAAAAAATTTATTTAATCTTCCTGCAATTATTCTATCTACGAATTCTTTTTTAGCACCTTCATTTAATGCTTGTTCAGTTAAAACAGTTCTTTCATGTTCAACTTCACTATTAGGAACTTCATCTCTATTAACATATTTTGGCTTCATTGCAGCACTTTGCATTGCTACATCTTTAGCAATTTCTTCATTACCATTTTTTACAATAACTAATGAAGCAATTCTTCCACCCATATGTAAATAACTTCCAAAAAATTCATCATCATTTTTAGTAAGAAGAGCAAATCTTCTTAAACTTAATTTTTCTCCAATAGTAGCTGTTTCATTAATAATTAAATCATTAACAGTACCAGACCCTGTACTTAAATTTAATACTTCTTCTACAGTAGAAACTTCATTTTTTAATATAGTTTCACCTATAGTTTTAACCATATTTTGAAATTCTTGATTCTTACTAACAAAGTCAGTTTCAGAGTTTACTTCAAGAATAACTGCTTTATTACCATCAATATAAATATTAGCTAATCCTTCAGCAGCAATTCTATCTTGCTTCTTAGCAGCCTTACTAATACCTTTTTCTCTTAAATAATCAACAGCTTTATCAATATCACCATTAGTTTCAGTTAATGCTTTTTTACAGTCAAGCATACCTGCACCAGTCATATCTCTTAAAGTTTTTACATCACTTGCTTTAATATCCATAATTACACTCCTTTTCTTACTTTAAAATATTTAATAGTTCTTCTTTTTTCATAGAACTGTAACCTTTAACACCTTGTTCTTTAGCTATAGCTTTTAATTCACTAAGTTTCATATCTTCATATTTAGCTTCTTCCATAACTGGTTCTTCTACTTCTTTAACAGTAACAGTTACTTCTTCTTTTTTTGTTTCTTTCTTTTTAGGTTTAACAAATTCTTCTTCAGTTATATAATCATCAAGTGGTAAATTATTTCCTTCACACACAGCATTAGCAAGTACTCCAAGTACAACTTTAACTGCTCTTACAGCATCATCATTTCCAGGAATAACATAATCTACTAAATCAGGATCACTATTAGTATCAACAATACCAAATGTAGGAATACCTAATTTTTTAGCCTCTCTAACTGCATTTAATTCTATTCTAGGGTCAGTTACTATAACTGCTTGAGGTAATTTTTTCATTTCTCTAATACCACAAAGAATCTTATTTAATTTATCATATTCCTTTTGTAGTTTAGCAACTTCTTTTTTAGGAAGTAATTCAAACTTACCTTCACTTTTCATTTTCTCAATTTCATCTAGTCTATTAATTCTTTCTCTAATAGTCTTAAAGTTTGTAAGAGTACCACCTAACCATCTTTCAGTTACATAGTATCCTCCACATCTAGTAGCCTCTTCAATACTAGCTTCACTAGCTTGTTTCTTAGTTCCAACAAATAAAGCTTTTCCACCATCCTTACATGCTTCATATAAAGCACTATAAGCTTCTTCTAACTTTCTTACTGTTTTCTCTAAATCGATAATATAAATATCATCTCTTGCTGCAAAGATATACTCCTTCATTTTAGGATTCCATCTTTTAGTTTGATGTCCAAAATGAACACCTGCTTCTAATAAATAACTTTTTGACACAACTGTCATAATATCACTCTTCCTTTCGTTTTTCTTCCCAATAGTTCTAAATACTTGCACAATTAAGCACTAGCAAGTAAAATCCCTAAAGGTGTTTATTTTTCAAAGCACCTAATATTCTACCACATAATCATACTTTTATCAACAATTTTAAGAACAAAATATTTAATAAAAAAACATGAAGTATATAGAAATTAAGTATAATTATATCATTAAAAAAATGTAGGAAAACCGACATTTAAATTTACCGATTTCCTACATATTATTTTACCATTTAAACTGAATTTAACAAACTCCACAGTTAAGTTAATGGGGTCTTCAGATCTACAGTTTAGCACCCACTTGTAGTTTCTTTTATTGTGTATGGGTCACTTGCCGAGCCATCTCCTCCACTTGTCTTGACACAAGATTTGAGAGAAATGGCGGGACGCACACCATGCGCGTTGATGAAGACGTAGACGCTGGACAAGTTGCCATGGCCGGACGAACCGTGCATGAGGAACACGTTAGCGCTGCCGTTATTCCAATTGGAAGGAGACAACAACCACCACAAGGTTGAGCCTGTTGAGCTACCCTTTGCACTATTTTTATAATACCATGTTTCTGCGCTTGTAAAATATACTCCACCTGCAAAACTTACTTCGTCTGCTGTCATTAATGCTATGGGATATGTTAACTTTCCATTTCCTGTACTTGTGTCTACTGTGAATTTATCATTTACATTTGTACAGTCATAGGTTGGTGTTTTATTTGTTCCTAGTCTTGTATATCCACCATAGTAGAATTCTGTCTTTTTATCAGTGTTATATCCACCTGCTGGGTTACTTCTATCATTACAGTATACTGCTGTTGTACTTAGGTATTTTGTATAGTTTATTTTTAGATTATTTTCATACCATGTATCTATTATTCCTTTTATTGTACTATTATTTGTATTTGTTCTATTGTTAACTAATGAACCACTTGTTCCATACATATATCCTACATACATTGGGTTATTATATGTTGTATTAAATGCTGATGCTCCTATATATGCTTCTGTTGTTGTTGTACTTGTACCGTGGTAAAGAAGTCTTACACTACCATCTGAGTTTGTTCTTATTATTCTCCAGTATATATCATCACCAGTATTTGCATATTTATATTCAGTACAATTTGTATTATAACTACTTGCTGATGTACATTCATCCATAGTAGAATATTCGTGATATGAAGTATCTGTGGTTGATTTATATCCTCTATATCCAATCAAATCATTCTGATATTTTCCGAACTTTACCCAGTTATTTATCGGTTTAATTAGTTCAGTTACCCAAGTTCTATTAGTTAAATCTTCACTATAATCTGACTCTTCATAAGCATGAGAAAAAGAGTGCTTTTTTACAAGTTCTTGACATTGTGCTTGAGTTAAGCCAAAGATAACCTTATACGTAGGGAAACCTAAATTACATAGTGATTTAGTTTTACATGTGTCTTCGTCTATAGCTTCTGTATTAGATAAACTAACATCAGTACTAGTTATTTTATATTGTAAGTATTTATAAGTTTTAAAAGTATTTACTAAATCTTTTATTATAATATCATACTTATATGTACCATTTGACTCGTTTTTAACTGTAAAAGTTTTACTATTACTCCATCCTGGTGTTATATTACTTCCTTCAATATTACCATCTGTATCAGTAAATACTATTTTCAAGTCAGCACTACTTACTGAAATATTCTTCCCTTCTCCAATTATTTGTGCTGTAAAATGAAATATTCTTTCCTTCTCCTATTATTTGAGCTGTAAAGTATGCTAGTGTTACACTTAGTACTACTACTAGTAAACTAGCAACTACTAATATTGTTTGTTTTTTCTGCATAAACATGAACTCCTTTTATTACACAACAAAAAATGGGTAGACTTCACCTATCCATTTTATTTCATGCAAAAAATTTTCTTCTTTTAAGTTAGTTAGAAGATAATACTCCATATTTGGTACTTTATTTTGTACTATAAGTGAAGATATATAACTTAATTTATTTACATAATTATTAGTCATATTACATATCCTCCTTCTACCTTAACTAGTTTAATTTTATCAAAAAAGAATACTTTATTCAAGTACTCTTAATTAATTATTTTACTGATGTTGTTCTTTTTCTTTTTCGTGTTGGTAAGTCTTCATCTACTTCTTCTTGTTTTACTTTAGACATTTTATTTTTTACTCTTATTAATTTAATTAATTTTATTATATCATATATAATTACACCTACAGCTGGTATTAGTATTATTGTGAACCAACCGAATTTGCTTGCTAAAAAGAATTGTACTCTTCCTAGTTGTGGTATTATCATTTTTTCAACACCTATAACATTATCTTCACTTATTATTTCGTTATCTACAACTGGGTTAGCATCTCCTTTTGTTCTAAAGGTGTAACCTTGATTAGTACTAAATTTTTCTACTACACGGTGTGTTATTGGAGTATTACCAAAGAATGCATTAGTACTATAGTATGAGATTACATCTCCAACTTCTATATCTTCTGGATTTGTTTTAACTATAAATACTACATCATATACTTGTATATTTGGAGTCATACTAGGACTTATTATTGTATATAAACCAAGAGGTTGTTTTTGGCCTTTAGCAAGTGCTATTTTATTTATAGCAATATAACTTACTAAAAATAAACCAATTATTACCAATATTGCCATTACACACCAAGATATTGTCTTAGTTATAAAATATAATGTACTTTTTTCCTTTTTATTCTTCATATTGTCACCTACTATAATTATTATAGTAAATTTTTGGAATTTATACAAGGTAGTTTTTGTTAATATTTACATTATGTTACATAAAATAAAACAAAGTAAGTTTAGTTTTGCTTACTTTGTTTTTTACTATATATACACCCACAATAGTTTTGTCTATATAAGTTATATTTTTTAGATAATTGAATGGATAATTTATATCCTTCTTTTTTCTTAAAGTCTGAATATAAGAATTTTACTTTTGTTATTTCTTCTATATCTTTTCCAATAGCATTTAACACTTGACTATTTTTATATGGGCTTACTGTTAAAGTAGTACCAAAATATTCAAAGTTATTTTCTTTTGCAGTAAGTGCTGTTTTAGTTAGTCTTAATTCATAACATTTATGACATCTATAACCACCTTCAGGTAAGTCTTCTAGTCCTTTTGATATACTTTTAAATATTTCATTTTCATAGTCACAATCTAAAAACTTAATACCAAACTTACTAACTATTCTTTTTTGTTCTTCTTTTCTTTTTAAGTATTCTTCTAATGGTTCAATATTTGGGTTATAGTAAAATATTGTTACATCAAAATAATCTTTTAATCTTGTTATTACGGCAGTAGAACATGGTGCACAGCAAGAGTGTAAAAGCAAAGAGGGCTTACGCCCTTTTAACTCGTTAATTGTTTCTTCTAATATTTTATCATAATTAGTTTTCATAATTACCTACTTTTGTTTTTTAGCATCTTCTTTTTTTCTAAGTTCAGTATTTAATATTTTCTTTCTTAATCTAAAACTTTTTGGAGTAACTTCTACAAGTTCGTCAGTATTAATGTAGTCTAATGCTATTTCTAGAGTTAATTGTCTAGGTCTTTTAAGTACAACAGTATGGTCTTTACTAGCACTTCTTGTATTAGTTAAGTTTTTAGCTTTTGTTACGTTTACTGCTAAATCGTTATCTCTATTGTTTTCTCCAACGATCATACCTTCATATACTTCAGTACCTGGTTCGATAAACATGACACCACGGTCTTCTAAAGCACCTAACCCATATGCAGTAGCTTTTCCATTTTCCATAGAAACTAATACACCTAGTTTTCTTTCTCCAACTGGGTTAGGATTAACTGGTCCATATTCTTTAAATGTATGGTTAATTATTCCATAACCTTTAGTTAGAATTAAAAATTCGTTAACAAAACCAATTAAACCTCTAGATGGTACTAAATATTCAAGTTTAGTATTTGTTTCAAAAGGTTTCATATTAATCATTTGACCATCACGACTTGCTAAACTTTCTATTACTGAACCAACTGTGTCAGTAGGTGCTTCTATTAAAACTTCTTCATATGGTTCACATTTAACTCCATCTATTTCTTTTACAATTACTTCTGGCTTTGATACTTGAAGTTCAAAACCTTCTCTTCTCATGTTTTCAATTAATATTGATAAGTGAAGTTCTCCACGTCCACTTACTATCCAGTTTTCAGCATCTTTTTGTTCTACTCTTAAAGATACATCTTTTTCTAGTTCTTTCATTAATCTTTCTTCAATTTTTCTAGCAGTAAGTAGTTTACCTTCTTTACCAGAGAAAGGACTTGTGTTAACTCCAAATGTCATTTTTAAAGTAGGCTCTTCTATTCTAAGGACAGGAAGAGCTTCTTCTTTTCCTATTTCACAAACTGTTTCTCCTACAGATATGTCAGGAAGTCCAGATATACCAACTATTTCTCCAGCTGAAGCACTTTCTATTTCTTCCCTTTTTATTCCAGTAAAACCAAATAATTTTTGTATTCTAAATTGTTTAATGCTACCATCTAATCTTACACATGAAACCATTTGTCCAGTTTTAACTGTACCATTAGCAATAGTACCTACACCAATTCTTCCAACATAATCGTTATAGTCTAAAAGTGCTGGTTGGAATTGTAATGGGGCATTCACGTCTCCCTTTGGCTCAGGTATAGTGTTAATAATTGTTTCAAATATTGGGTCCATTGTGTGTTTTTGTGTTGATAAGTCTTCGTCATAACTACTAGTTCCGTTTAAAGCACTTGCATAAATTATAGGGAAATCTATTTGTTCATCACTTGCACCTAAGTCAATAAATAATTCAAGTACTTCATCTATTACTTCACTAATTCTTACATTTTCTCTATCAACTTTGTTAATAACTACTATTGGTTTTAAATTAGCCTCTAATGCTTTTTTAAGAACAAATCTTGTTTGAGGCATAGTACCTTCTCTAGCATCAACTAAAAGGATTACACCATCAACCATATGCATTATTCTTTCTACTTCTCCACCAAAGTCAGCATGTCCTGGAGTATCAACAATATTAATTTTATAATCTTTATAATGTACACCAGTTGTTTTGGCTAAAATTGTTATTCCTCTTTCTTTTTCTATATCATTTGAGTCCATTACTCTTTTGTCATGTGTTTCATTTTCTCTAAAAGTTCCACTTTGATTTAGTAATTCGTCTACTAATGTAGTTTTACCATGGTCAACGTGGGCAATTATTGCAACGTTTCTTATTTTCATACTTCTTCACTCCTTAAAAACCTAGAGTATTATAACACTAAAATGGGTATTTTGTAAAGAAAAATGTAACAATTATGTTACATTTTAAGACATCAATACTGTGTAAGATAGGAGCACTATTAAAAAGGCTAAATTAATTACAGTAAACATTAACATATAATTTGCTAATAGTACTGCAGTTGGAACGTTACTTATAAATTGACAACTTTTTAATCCTGTTACTAATACACTTTTTGACAACATGTTAATTAAAAAATTACTTATGAATGTTATTCTACTTATATTTCCAGAAAATATAAAGAAACAAGAAAATGTTAATAGTAAATCCCAATCCATAGTTTTTAAAGCAAGTATAACTATAATAAAAGTAATTGGATTATCTTTTATTAGTTTCTTTATTTTATTCATTTTTATTTCTCCTAAATAATAAATATATAAATATAATATAAAATAAACACTAGAACCATAAGTATGCCTTCTCTTCTTGAGAGTTCTTTATTACTTCTTCCAAATATGTAAAACATTAAAGCAGATAATAATACTACACTTGTGTCTACTACACTAAATGAACTAGAACTTACTCCACCATATATTGCAATTGGTAAACCAAGTACTATGCATATATTAAATATATTAGTTCCAATGATGTTTCCAACAGCCATATCAAATTCATCTTTTCTGGCAGCATTTATTGTCATTGTTAATTCTGGAAGAGATGTTCCTATTACTATTACTGTCATTGATATTATTTTTTGGCTTATTCCTATTTGACTTGCAAGTAATACTGCATTGTCTACAACTATGTTTGAAGATAGTGTTATTGCTAATAATGAAAGTATTATTATAATTATTGATTTTACAATAGAATACTCTGGAATATCATATTCATTGTTTTTATTTTTTCTTACGATTCCTATTATATAAAACATAAATAGTATAAACCAAATTAGTAACATTATTGCATCTGCTCGTGATAAAGAGTTAACTGCACCTTTTTTAAATAATGAATCTGTTACTAATATGAAGAATGCAGTTGTTATTATTACTAATAATGGTAACTCTTTTTTTATTGTTCTTTCTTTTACTTTTATTGGTCTAGTTATAGCAGATAATCCTACTATTAAGAGAATATTTACTATGCAAGAACCTATTACATTTGCAAGAGTCATATCACTAGCACCTGACTTGATACTATTAAATGATATTGCAAGTTCAGGAGCACAGGTTCCGAAGGCTGCAATTGTTAAGGCAATTAACATTTTGGGAACTTTAAGAGAGAGAGATAAACTACTTGCTGCACTTACAAATATATCAGAGAATCTTATTAATATTGTTAAACCAAATATTAGTAATATTATAGTTGTTAATATTAAACTCAATTTTTATTCCTCCTTATTTTGTCCCTTTCAAAGTATTTTAGTATTTCTGAAACTATTATTATTGGAAGAGATAATAGAAATAAGTATAATACACTAACTAAAGGTATTGGGTTTGAATCTAAAAGATGTGATAGGAAACTATTTTCTACTACAATAAATTGTATAAATAGTACTACTGCTATGCTTATTATTAGTTGTTTATTTTCTTTTAATGGTTTACTAAATATGCTATGTATTTCACTTCTACAATTAAAGCAATGAAGGTTTTGCAAGAAAACCATTAGTAATAATATATGACTTCTTGCAACTGAAACTTCATAACCTAGTACATCTATTAAATAAATCCACACACCAAATACTGTTATACCCATAATTAAACCTATTAGCATTATTTCATTTTTTAATAGTCTATCAAATAGTGATTCTTTTGGATCTCTTGGTTTTCTTTTCAATATGTCTTTTTCACTACTTTCAAAGGAAAGTGCTACATCTTGTATTCCATCTGTTACTAAGTTTAACCAAAGTAATTGAACAGCTGTTAAAGGTATATCATAGTTAAGTGCTATTGAAAGGATATAGAATACAACTTCTGAGACACCACAAGATAGTAACATGTACGTTACTTTTCTAACGTTATCATATGCACATCTTCCTTCTTCTACTCCATTTAATATAGAAGAAAATTTGTCATCAGTTATAATAAGTGCACCTGTTTCTTTAGCAACATCTGTTCCTGAACCCATGGCTATTCCTACATTTGCTGCTTTTAATGCTGGTGAATCGTTTACACCATCTCCTGTTACTGCAATAAATTCACCTAATCTTTTATATGACTCTACTATTTGTAATTTTTGTATTGGACTTACTCTACTGAAAACTGTTTTAGTTTTTATGTATTTGTCAAAGTTATCTAGTCCACTTTCGTATACTTCTTTTAATTCTAAACCAGTAGTTATTTCTGTTTCATTAGTACATAATTCTAATTCTTTTGCTACACTGAATGCTGTTAATGGATGATCTCCTGTTATCATTACCGTTTTTATTCCGGCTTGTTTGCATGACTTTATTGCTTCTTTAGCATCAGGTCTTATTGGGTCAACAAATGCAACTAGTCCTAAAAATGTTAATTTAGGTATATCATTTTCTTTATAATTGTCTTTTATTTTAAATTTTTTTATTGTACCTGTTGCAAACGCTAGAACTCTATATCCTTCTTTTGCTAAATCTTCATTTTGTTTTCTTATTTTTTCTTTGTCTGTTTTTGTTGTACAGAAACTTAATATTTTTTCTAATGTTCCTTTAACTGAAACGTTTATGTTTTCTCCTTCTTTATAAAATGCACATGAGTATCCTGCATCTGACTCGTATGGTATTCTTCCTAAAACATCATTTTTGAATGATTCAGATTCTAAGTTATATTTGTAACCTAAACTTAAAAGTGCTGTGTCCATTGAGTCACCAAAGTTTACCCAAGAGTTATCTATATATGATAAACTTGCTTCGTTGTTATATAAACCTTCTTTTACTAGTTTGTCAATATTTTCTAGTTTACTATTTTTGAATGGTTTAATTTCACCTTTGTCATTATAACCAACACCTGTTACTTCATATGTTTCATTATTTGGTAAAACTATTTTTTTTACAGTTTGTTCATTTAGTGTAAGTGTCCCAGTTTTGTCACTAGCAATTATTGTTGCTGAACCTAAGGCTTCTACTGCATTTAGTTTTTTTACAAGAACATTTCTTTTAGCCATTTTGTTAGAACTGATTGATAATGATAATGTAATCACTACTGGAAGACCTTCTGGAATTGATGAGATACTAAGTGCTACTACTAGGAAGAATATCTCTTTTGCTGCATATCCTTTAAAATATAATATAGTTGTTACTAAAAGGGCTAGAATAGCGGTTAACATACCTAATTGTTTTGTGAATTTTTGCATTCTTATTTGTAAAGGTGTTATTGTGTCATCGGTTTCTAATACTTCTTTTGCAATGTTTCCTATTTCTGTAAACGAGGATGTTGATACAACAATTCCTTTAGCACGTCCTCTCATGACTGAGGTACCTAAATAAGCCATATTGGTTCTTTCACTTAGTGAACATTCTTCACTTAATATGTGAGCACTTTTTTCTCTAGGAATTGATTCACCAGTTAAAAGAGATTCATCTATTGTTAAGTTTTGTGTTTCGATTAATCTTAAATCTGCTGGAACTTTTGAACCTGACTCTAGTAAGACAATGTCTCCTGGAACTAAGTCTTCACTTGGAATAGATATTTCTTTATTGTTTCTTATTACAAGTGCATCTATTCTTATTAATTTTGCTAGGGCTTCAGCATTTTTATTACTTCTATATTCTTGTACTGAACCTAAAACGGCATCAATTAGTATTACAAATAATATAAAAGCACCATCTATATATTCTCCAATTATAAATGATAAAATCATAGTTATTAGTAATATATATACTATAGGGTTTTTAAATTGTTCAAAGAATACTTGTATAAATGTTTTTTGTTTTGCTTTTGGAAGTACATTTTTTCCATATTGCTTTAATCTAATATTTACTTCTTTTGTTGTTAAACCTTCTACTCTTGTATTTAATATTTTAAATATATTTTTTTTATCAATAGTATACCATTTTTCTTTCATATATGCACTTCCTATTCTGTTAATATTATATCATGGTATCATTTTTTAAAAAAGAGAAAGTTGATAATTTTTAAATTCAAAACAATTGTTATATTTTTAATACTAGTTTTTATGAAGATTATTTATTTGTGTAATTATAGTAATTCATTTCTTGTAATTCTTCACTTAAGTTTTCTAAGTCTTCTAAATCTGTTTCATAGTTTAGTATTTCCTCTATTTCAAATATTAAACTATTTAAATTTGTATGTTTTTCATAGTCAATATTGTATTTTTTTAGTATTTCTATTTGTGAATCTCTTAATACTAAATTATTATTTCTTTTCTTAGGTATGTTTTTATCTATATCTAAATCTACTTCTGTTAGTAAGTCATTTATATTTATATCTTTTCCATTAATTTGCATGGTTATCCTCCTTTTAAGTATATTTTACCATATTAAAACTCCCAGATGGGAGTGTTTTTTTAAAAATTTATTTTTTATAGACGCCTATTAAAGTTTATAGGAGGAAGATTTATTTTTTTTAGGAAGTTTTTTGTCTTCCTAGTATATTATATGTTAATATATTATTTTGATTAGTTAATAAGTCTATTTCCATTTCCAATAAGTTATTTCTTTCATGTCACATCCATATGTTGTTATGTGTTTTTTGTGTTTTTCTAACATAGATATAGCATATTCTTGAAGGCT
The DNA here is from genome assembly GCA_000438415.1 of Clostridium sp. CAG:628. Taxonomy (GTDB): domain Bacteria; phylum Bacillota_I; class Bacilli_A; order RF39; family UBA660; genus CAG-628. The sequence goes on along the minus strand of FR902240.1, from coordinate 98,006 downwards.
TTTATCTTTTTGAAGTTTTGGTACATATTTGATTATATCTAGAATTAAGTGATATCTATCAATTTTATTAAGTACTCTCATGTCAAATGGTGTTGTTATTGTTCCTTCTTCAATGTAACCTCTTACATGCATATCTTTATTAGTTCTATTGTATGTTAATTCATGTATTACGTTAGGGTAACCATGAAAAGCAAATAGTATTGGTTTGTTTGTAGTAAATAGTTTATCATATTCTTTGTCAGTTAAACCATGTGGATGTTTATCATTACTTTCTAATTTCATCAAGTCTACTACATTTATTACTTTTATTTTTAACTCAGGCTTTTTTTCTTTAAGAATAGAAACAGCAGCTAGGACTTCTAATGTTGGAGTGTCGCCAGCACAGGCTAGAACTATATCTGGAGTTTTACCATTAGTTGTGCTTGCCCATGACAATTCGTCTATTCCTTTAGCACAGTGCTTAATTGCTTCTTCCATTGTTAGCCACTGAGGTCTCATATGTTTTGAAGCAATTACTAAGTTGATATAATTTTTTGTTCTTGAAATATGATCAAATGTTGAAATTAATGTATTTGTATCAAATGGTAAGTATATTCTTATGGTATCACTTTTCTTTGGAAGTAAGTGATTAATGAAACCTGGATCTTGGTGTGTGAAACCATTATGGTCTTGTTGCCAGCAGTGACTTGTTAATAATATATTTAGACTTGATATATCGTTTCTCCAAGGTAGTTCTTTAGCCATTTTAATCCATTTAGCATGTTGACTAACCATTGAGTCAATAATTCTTACAAATGCTTCATAACTGTGGATAAATCCATGCCTTCCTGTTAATAAGTAGCCTTCTAGCATTCCTTCACAAATATGTTCTGATAAAATGCTATCTATTACATGACCATTTCTACTTAAGTATTCATCAGTTTTAATTATTTTAGTATCCCATTTTCTATTTGTTACTTCGAATACATGGTTAAGTCTATTAGATAGTGCTTCATCTGGACCAAATATTCTATAGTTATCTTTATTTAAATTCATTACATCTCTTATATATGAACCAAGAGATCGCATGTCTTCATTTTGTGTTTGTCCACGTTTAATAGGTAATTCATAATCCATTAAGTTTTCAGGTAATTTTAGTTCTTTTATTAATAAACCTCCATTAGCATTTTTGTTTAGTCCCATAGTTTTTTCTAATGGTGGACAGATATTTTTTATTTCTTCTTTTATACTTCCGTCTTCATTAAATAATTCTTCTGGTTTATAACTTTTCATCCATTTTTCAAGTATTTTTACGTTGTCTGTGTTTTCTTTATTAACGATTATTGGAACTTGATGTGATTTAAAACTATTTTCTACTTCTTTAGGACCAGTCCAACCTTTTGGTGTTCTTAGTATTATCATTGGATAAAATGGTCTAAAGGTGTGAAGGCGGCTTTGTTTTTTTATTTTATTTATGTAAGAAATTATTTCATCCATAGTACTTGCCATTTTTCTATGCATTTTAACTGGGTCATTTCCTTCAACAAGATATGGTTTGTAGCCTAACCCTTTAAAGTAACTTATTAGTTCGTCTGATGGTATTCTTGATAGTATTGTTGGGTTTGCAATTTTGTAACCATTTAAGTGAAGTATAGGTAATACTGTTCCATCTACACAAGGATTTATAAGTTTGTTTATTTGCCAACTTGCTGATAATGGGCCTGTTTCTGCTTCTCCGTCTCCTACCACACATGCTGCGATTAGGTCTTTGTTATCTAATACTGCTCCGTAGGCATGACTTAGACTGTAGCCAAGTTCTCCACCTTCATTTATGCTTCCTGGAGTGTGTGGTGTTACATGGCTACCTATTCCACCTGGAAAACTGAATTGCTTAAATAACTTTTTTAGTCCTTTTTCATCTTCTGTTATGTATTCATAAATTTCACTATATGAACCATCAGCATAATCGTTTGCTATCATTGCTTGTCCACCATGACCTGGACCAGATATGTATATCATATTTAAGTCATATTTTTTTATTACTCTTTGTAAATGAGTATATATAAAGTTTTGTCCTGGTGCAGTTCCCCAGTGTCCGACTACATTTGGTTTTATGTCTTTTATATCAAGTGGCCTTTTTAAAAGTGGGTTATCTAATAAGTATAGTTGTCCTACTGATAAATAGTTTACTAATCTAAAATATTTATTTAAATTATTTATTTCTTCTTTTGTTATTTTAGTTTTCATTATTTTCTCCTTCTAAATATGTATTTATATTGTTCATGTTAAATCCATCAAATAATATTTGTTTTTTATAAATATTGTTAGTCTGTCCGTTATTTTTTATTACTAGTATTATTGGGTTATCGCTTTTTAAATCGTTTATGTTATAGTAATTGAAAGTATTTAATTCGTTATAGTTTATATAGTATGAATTTGATAAATCTATAATACTATTTTCTACTATACTACATTTGTATGAACAATTTTCTTGTTTTATATAGATGTAACTTGTAGTTGTTCCAGTTACTAGTCTATTTAGTTCTTCTAATGTTATGTGTTTATTTTGAATTTTTGTAAAAGCAGTATTTGCAAAATCGTTTATGTTACTTCCATATGTTTTAATAAATTCTTTATTTAAAGAAGAATCTTTATCTTTAAAGAAGTAATAATTGTTTTCGCTCATTTTAATTCCTAGTAATTCTTTTGAACTTGCTGTTATGGTAAAAGCACTTCCACAATCCAATTTTAAAATGCTATTTGTTGGTGTGTATGAGTAGGTGCTACAATCATTAATTTTCAATGTTGAACCTTTATATGTGACTTTATTACTAGATATGTTTAATGAGTCATATAAGCCAGTTGTTTTGTTAAACATATAATATGTGTTATTAATTATTTCGCTACTTGGTAGTTCTTTTGGTTGATTTTTGTAACCTGTTATTCCTAGAAATATAAATAGTATTATTAGTGTTGTATATATAATTATCCTTTTCACTTTTTCCCTCTTTCTATCATATATTAATTATATCAAAAGTTAGTTTTTTTTTAAAGTAGTTTACTTGATTTTAATATACTAATTGTGGTATAATTTGTTTCTTGCGCTTAAAAAAAGGAGGTTAAGTATGAAATATGTTGATAAGATAAATAAAATAATTTCTAGTGTTACTGGGATGGAAGGACCTTATGCTAATTTAATTATTGATACATTACTTATTATTATCTTTGTTAAGATAGTTCAAAAAGTAAGTAACTTCTTTTTCAGTAAAATTTTTAAAAAGAATAAAACTAGGTTTAATTTTAGGAAGAAAGTTAGTTTTGTCTGTAATATATTTTTAGTTTTTATTATAATTATTATTTGGGAAGATTTTTTATTAAAATTTATTACACTTTTTAGTTTTGTTACTGCAGCGATAGCCTATAGTTTAAGAGATACTATTATTAATTTTTTTGCAGGCATTTATATTAGGCTTGCTAAGCCTTTTCAGGTAGAAGATAGAATTATGATTTGTAATCATATTGGTGATGTGGTAAATATAAGTAATTTAAGTTTTGAAGTGTTAGAGGTTAATAATGATACTTTTCAAAGTACTGGTAGTATCGTGCATATTCCAAATTCTAAAGTAATTAGTGAGCCATTAATAAATTATGTTAAAGTGTTTAAGTATGTATGGAATGAGACAGAAGTAAAGATTTCTATAGATAGTGATATTAAAAAAGTTAAGGGAATTTTATATAGCATTGTTAATAATAATGATATTATTAAGAGTATACCTGGTAAGATGGTAAATGAATTAAATAATAATAGTAGTTATAGAATATATTATAATAAGTTAGAGCCTATAATTTATACAAATATTAATGATAAATATGTTAGTATGAATATTAGATATTTAGTACATCCAAAAAAGAAGAGAAATGTAATTAATGAAATTAATAATCAACTTTTGAAATTAAATGAAGAGGGAAAAATTAGTTTATACATAGAAAAATAGGACAACTTTTTATTAGCTGTCCTTTATTGTTAGTGTTTCTTTTTCATATAATTTTATTTTATAGTAAGATGTTTTTGGAACTTTGTATGTAAAAGTGTAAGAACTTAAATCTTTTATTTGTTCGTTTAATGTTTGAATTTCTGTTTTTAATCTTTGATTTTCTGTAGTTAGTTCTATGTTTTCTTTTTGTAATATTTCTAGTGTATCATCAATTTTTGATTCTTCTTTAAAATATAATAATCCATTAGTAGCGGATGCATTTTTTGATACGGTTTGATTACTATAAACATAAGTACATTCTAGAGGATTTATTCTTGTGCCATTTTTATAAACTTCGTAATGCAAATGATTTCCGGTAGAGTATCCAGTATTTCCCATAAGACCTAGTTGGTCGCCTTTTTTGATCTTATCACCTACGTTTAATGTAACACTTCCAAATGCTAAATGTGCGTAAAGTGTATAATAATCATTATCATGTTTTATTTTTACGTAGTTTCCATAGTTTGGTGTATCAGTGTCTGTTTTGTTATAGTTTTTTACTACACTAACAACTACTCCATCTTCACTTGCATATACTGGCATATTTGGACCACCATAATTGGAATTCCAACCTAAATCTAATGCCTTGTGACTTGATGAAAAATATTGCGTTATTGCAACGTAATTTGTAGGATATTTCAGTGTCATGATTTATCAGTCCTTTCTATTTCTTCTATGGTATCTATTTTGCTTAATGAATCAAATATTTTGTCTTCAAAAGTTTTATATATTGCATCTGCACCTATAAAACTTATTAATCCTACCCATAATGTTTCAATTATACTTAGGTTAGTAAACGTTAAACTAAATAATACTCCTATAACCATAGATATTATTAGGCATTTTAAGCAAATGTGATTTTTACATTTAGTTCCTTCTTTTAATCGCTGTGTTAATGCTGTAGATATTATTGAAGAAGCTACTGAAACAATAAGTATATTTTTTAGTAATGTTAAATCTATCATTTTTATTACCTCCAATATATTATATGTTAGTTTTTTTTTATTGAAGGGGTTCATGCACTAAAAAAGAAGAGTTATAATTTTCTCTTCAATTTTATTTTTAATTATCTATCTGCATATTCCATTTTTTTGTTTTTTAAAAATCTATAACCAGCACTTTCAAGTTCTTCCATAGTTACAATTTTATCTCTTAATGCATCTTTTAGTAAATATTCTTGATTATTTATTTTAACATATACATAGTTACTTTTTTTACAACTAAAATAATAATTTTTATAGAAATAATCTATTGCTTCTGCACAATACTTTCCTTTTGTTTTGTCTATTATTTCTATAGTTTTGTTTGAAACTGTATAATCTTGTGATGGTTTTTCTTTAACTGATTCTTTTTTTATTTCTGGACTTATTATTATTGTATCTTTTGTATTTTGTGTTGATGAAGTAGTAGTATTTCCAGTATTATAACTTGGTTTATTATCTATATTTGGAGTTTCTTTTACTTCTGTTGGATCAATTGGTTCAATATCTTCTTTTAGTGGTACTTTAACGTATTCAATTTTGTATTTATTTAAATCATTAATAGATATTTTATTATTTTTTAATGCTTCTTTAATATTTTGTTTACTTCCATCTGTATATATTACGTTAATATATTTACTTTTAATGCATGTAAGATTATAAGAATATTCTTCTGTTTTATATATTTCTTCTAATGCTTCATCACAACTAAAATTATTTGTTAATTTAGTTTGATTTTCTATTGTGTATACGTTAATTTCTTCTTTTGGACAAGTATATTTAGAATTCTTTGATTTTATTACTGCACCTTTATTTAGTAAGCAATTATATGTATCATAGAATAACCCATAATATATTTGATCACTACCTTCTTTAGTTTTTAAAATAATAATAGGTTTATCATTTAATTTAATATTTACTAAATCTACAATAAATATTATACATATTATGCCAATCAAAGATATTAAAGAAATTATAATTTTCTTTTTCATATTATTACCGATTAAATAATAGCATATTTTTTAATTAATATAAATAAAAAAAGCACCTATATTAGGCACTCTAATTTCAACATGGGGCGCTATGTGGGAATCGAACCCACGCATACCAGAGCCACAATCTGGCGTGTTAACCACTTCACCAATAACGCCATGTAAGATGTATTATACATTATCTTTATATAAAAATCAATAGTTTATTGAATTTTTTGTACAAAAAAAAGTAGGCAACTTGCTATTTTCGCTTACACTATCTTCGCCGTTAAAGTGCTTAACTTCTGTGTTCGAGATGGGAACAGGTGTGTCCACTTTGCTATCGTCACCTACAAAATAATTATACCATAATTGTTCTCTCAAAACAAGATAATGTGATTAAAAATCAAATTAAAATTAGTTAATTTGTCGATCTATTAGTACTAGTCAGCTCAAAATATCACTATTCTTCCACCTCTAGCCTATCAACCATGTAGTCTTCATGGGATCTTATTTCTTAAAGAAAGGGAAAACTCATCTTGGAGAGGGCTTCCCGCTTAGATGCTTTCAGCGGTTATCCCATCCGTACATAGCTACTCAGCGCTGCCACTGGCGTGACAACTGATACACCATCGGTACGTCCATCCCGGTCCTCTCGTACTAAGGATAGCTCTCCTCAATTTTCCTGCGCCCACGACGGATAGGGACCGAACTGTCTCACGACGTTCTGAACCCAGCTCGCGTGCCGTTTTAATGGGCGAACAGCCCAACCCTTGGAAGCGACTACACCTCCAGGATACGACGAGCCGACATCGAGGTGCCAATCCCCACCGTCTATATGAACTATTGGGTGGGATCAGCCTGTTATCCCCAGGGTAACTTTTATCCGTTAAGCAACGACCATTCCATACTGAATCGCAAGATCACTATGCCCTGCTTTCGCATCTGCTTGACTTGTAGGTCTCGCAGTTAAGCTCCCTTCTGCCATTACACTCTTCGAATGATTTCCAACCATTCTGAGGGAACCTTTGGGCGCCTCCGTTACATTTTGGGAGGCGACCGCCCCAGTCAAACTACCCATCAGACACTGTCCCCCTACCGGATAACGGTAGCAGGTTAGAAATCAAATATATCAAGGGTGGTATTCCAAGGTTGACTACTCTAAGGCTGGCGCCTTAGCATCAAAGTCTCCCACCTATCCTCTACATGACATACCTGATTTCAATATCAAACTGTAGTAAAGCTCCATGGGGTCTTTCCGTCCAGTTAGTTAGAAGATAATACCCCCCCCTTTAGTACTTTACTTTGCACTAAAGGTAAAGACATATAATTTATTATATTATTAATTTTATTAGTCATATAACATATCCTCCTTCTACCTTAACTAAATTAATTATACAAAAAAATAGTACTCTTTTCAAGTACTATTTAACATCTTTTTTATCTATTATATATGCCTTGTTGTTTTTATAGAAACAATAAAATATTTCGCTTACATCTTTATTACCTATTAAATTTAAAAGCCAAGTCTTATCTTTGTTAATATATTTTAAAGCACTAGTTTGTATTTTACCATCTAATATTAATGGAAAAGGATTCTCGCTTTTAATCTTTAAAAAGTTATATTTAAATACACTTAATTTTCCATTATTTTCAAGTACAGCATATTCTACATCAGCTAAATTTTTTATATCTTTACTTCTTAGTTCCATAAGTAAGTCATCTAAAGTATATCTTTGTTTAATCATTTCTTTAAAATTAATTATACCTTTATTTATTATTAAAGCAGGTTTACCTTCAATTATGTTTCTTATAAAGTTAAATTTTAAACTAATAAAGTTAGCCACTATTTCTAATATAACAAGTACAATTATTGGAAGTATTGTAAGCCACATGGAGTCATGTTTGTTTTCAATACTTATTGCTACCATTTCTGCAATTAAAATACTTACTACTAAGTCTTGAATAGAAAGTTGTCCTACTTCTCTTTTACCCATTAGTCTATAAATTATTAATATAAACACGTAGAAAAATAGTGTTCTAAATAAAACTACTAGTATGTCCATAATATCACCTATATTTATTATGTTCTAAAGAATATTTTTTTAATCAATTAATATACTTTTATAGGAGGATTTATGAAAAAATATAATAATTATTTTTTAAATATTGGTTATTTTTTGATTAGTTTATTAGTTTATTTAGTTTTAGTTTCTATTCTTGCTAGTTTAAATGTACTACCATATAAAATAGTATCTATTATTAGTTTTATAGTTATTTGTTTATTATTTTTTATAAGTGGTCTTAGGGCTGGAAAAAATAGTAGTAAAAGAGGTTACTTGAGTGGAATTACTATTGGAGTTATAAATATATTAGTACTTTTATTTTTGGGTATTATATTAAGAAGTGTTCCTAGTTTAAAATCAATTCTATATTATGGTATATTAATACTTTCAAGTACGATTGGAGGAATGTTTGGAATTAATACTAGGAAAGGTGGGATGGTTTAGACAGAGTTAGACCTTCTTTATACATACTTTTCTTCATAAGTTTTTTTAGTTCTAAAGTTATGTATTTAGAACAAGTTATTTTGCTTGTGTACTTTTCAGAAGAAATGCGTTTATATTTTTTTATTAGTTTATTTAAATTAATTTGAACACTATATTGTTTGTTATCATTTGATGATAATACTATGTATGTTTCTACTAAGTTTTTTTTGATTAAGAAAGAATAATTTTGTATTAGATAAGTTGATATAAAATTTTCTAAGGTCTTATCATCATTTAAAATGTAACTATTTCTGTAATCAGTAAATTCAATACTAGAGCATGGGCTTAAAATACTCAAGGTTTGTATATTTGGGCTAATTATAATGCGATCAATTTTTTTATTATACATTCTATTACCTAACTCTATATATACTGTTTTAAGTTTATCACTACTATTTAAATAAAAAGATAATTCACCAGTATCGTTTGATAATTCATTTGTGAAAAGATTATATTCTATATTTATTTTTTCAAGACTTTTGTTAGCTATAAAAGCCTTTTTCTTTCTTAAATCTTTACATATATTATTTATAATTATTAATTCTAACTGAGTTTTTAACTTCCAAGATGTATCAAATATTTTTATTTCATTTATTGGTGTAAATGTTTGATTATTATTTTTTTCATCAATGTACAAGAATAAGTTATATAAGTCTTTATATGGAAAGTCTTCTATAGATTTATTGTAAACTGACTTATATTCTTCATAATTTGAAGGTGTTTTATTTGAAGAAAAAATGATTTTAACAATAGAATAGTCTAATCTATTTCTTAAGTTATAGTAACTAGTTTTATCTATTTTAGAATATTTAATTAATGTAAATAAACTATATATACTTATATCAAAGGACTCTAGTTCTCTATCCCAAGGAGTGGGAACTGGATATGTTTTTCCATCAAATAATTTAAAAGTTCTTAAGTCTTCTTTAAATTTTTTTAGAGTACTTTCTATTTTGTGAATATTATTTCTATTAAATAATATAGTTAGTTTTAATTCATCATATAGTAATTTATCTATGTCATAAAAACCATTATATTTTAATACTTTACTTAATAATGTAAGAAAAGTTTTTTTGTATTTTTCATCCTCTACTAAATATGTTTTTGGATTAAAAGCATTATTGATTTCTTGTTCTAGAAGATGTTTAAGTATATCTTTTTCTAATTTGTTATCAGTAGCAAAAGTGTAATTATATATATTATTTTTATAATTTTCTTTAATTATATTCCATTTTAAATTAACAACTTTTTCTAACTTGGCATTATCTAAAGTAGTGTGTTTAAATTTTATTAGACATGTTAGTTTAAGTATTAATTCATTTAACAAATTTATATCAGTACTATTGATGTTACTTATATTTATTTCTAAATTATGTATATGTTTTTCTAAAAGTACTTCCATATATACAATGTTATCAATGCATATTTGTTCTTCATATGGTAAATTAAATACACTCATGTATTTTGTGTATTTATTAAATCTGGTCATTATTACTTCATTTTTACTAGGTAAATTACTTATACTAATAAGACTCAAATATGAAGAGACTTCACAATTTATTGCATTTATATTTGTTTCTATTATAATTAGTTTATTCATTATTAAATTAATACTATTTTTTATAGTATCTTTTTTATTTTTTGATAGAAATGGTTTTGATTTTAATATGTCTTTTAATGCTTTTAGTTCTATAAATAATATATTTTTATATGTATTTAATTCATTATGGTAGTATTTTAGTTTTGATATTAATATTGTTGCTAGTTCTTCACTTCTTTCAATGCTATTGTTTACTAAATCTAACATGTTATCTAATTCTAAAGTTGTTTTAGTAATGATATTTGTATAAAAATTTATATCAATATTATTTATTTCTAAATCTAAACTTGTTATATATTTTTTACTTGATAGTATTAGGTTATAAGTATTCATATATTCTTTATATTTTTCTTTGTTTTCTTTATAAAATTCTTTCTTAGGAAAGATAATTATATCATTTAAGTTAATTAGGTTAAAATTAGTGTTTGTTTTCTTTTTAAATAATTTACTAAATATACTCATAAAACCTCCTGAATGTTGTTTATTATAGAATATAATATTTTTTTAGTCAAGAAAAAAGGTGTATTACTTTAAATACACTTCTCTTAAACTATATATTACATAACTATTAGTACTATAATCACTTAGTAAATTAATTGTTTCTTCATTAATGTAATCTTTTTCTATTAGTTCTTTTACTGTTACTGTATCACTGCATTTTTTATCTAAAACACATTTTTTAGAGTAACTTAGTAAATTTGATTTTATTATGTCTTCTTTTTTATTTTTATTATATTCTTTTATACTTATAGTAACTGATGTAATTATTATTACTAATATACCTGTTATAGTAAGTATTAACCCACATTTATTCTTACTCATATATTCACCTATTTATTATAATATTTTTTATAGAAATCGTCTCTAAATTCTTCTAAAGTATCTGTTTCTATGTTTTCTCTTATGTCTTCCATAAGTTTAGTTAAAAATCTAATGTTATGAATGCTAAGTAATCTTTGCCCTAAAGTTTCTTCTGCAATTATTAGGTGTCTAATGTAAGCTTTAGTAAAGTTTTTACATGCATAACAGTCACAACTTTCTTCGATTGGAGTAAAGTCTTCTTTAAATTTAGCATTTCTTATATTAATTTTACCATTTCTTGTGTGAGCATTACCATGTCTTGCAATTCTAGTTGGTGCAACACAGTCAAATATATCTACTCCACGCATTACTCCTTCAATTAAGTCAATTGGATCTCCTACACCCATTAGATATCTTACTTTGTCTTCAGGTAAGTATTTTGTAGTATATTCTATTTCTTTATATAAAACATCTTTTGTTTCTCCTACTGCTGTTCCACCAATACTATAACCATCAAAATCCATTTTAACAGTTTCTTCTGCACTATATTTTCTTAAGTCTTCGTATTCTCCACCTTGTACTATTCCAAATAATGCTTGTTCTTCATTAGAATGTACTTTTTTTCCCCTTTTAGCCCATCTTAGTGTTCTTTCTACACTATTTTTCATGTATTCATAAGTTGCAGGATATGGTGGACATTCGTCAAAACTCATAGCAATATCACTTGATAATTTATTTTGTACTTCAATACTTTTTTCAGGACTTAAGAATAACTTACTTCCATCTATATGGCTTTTAAAGTATACTCCTTCTTCATGTATGTCTTTCTTTTTAGCCAAACTAAATACTTGAAATCCACCACTGTCTGTTAGTATTGGACCATTTTTATAATTCATGAATGTATGTAAGCCACCAGCATTCTTTACTACATCTTCTCCAGGTCTTAGCCATAAATGATATGTATTTGATAGTATTACATTAGCTTTAGCATCTATTAGTTCTTCAGGGTTTAACGTTTTAACTGTTGCTTGAGTTCCAACAGGCATGAACATTGGAGTTTTGCTTAGTCCCCATTTAGTTGTAAATTCTCCTAAACGAGCCATATTTTTATTACTTTTCTTTAATACTTTGTAGTTTAAATTCATTTTTTGTACTCCTTTTCTTTCCATATATAGAATATCATAAATTAGTAATTTTTACAATTAAAAAGTATGTTCTTTATTAGATTTGAACATACTAGTTTTCTTTTAAAAAATTCATTACTAAATCTACAAGTATTTCTTTTTCTTTTGGATTAGACTGCGCTATTAACAAAGTCATAGCAACTAAAGTATTATTATCTATTACTTGTTTGCCATCACGTATTAATATATCATAATATTTAAGAAAGTATATAAATAAAGTTGCGGCTATCCTTTTGTTTCCATCTATAAAAGTATGATTTTTAATTATTAAATATAAGAAATTTGCTGCTTTTTCTTCTATGGTTGTGTAAACATCTTTGCCATCAAATGACAAGTATATATTATTTATTATAGATTTTAAACCGTGGTTTCTTTCAAGTGCGAAAATATCACTTTCACTATTAAATTTTAATTTACTAATAATTTCCATGCATTCTTTGTAAGTAATTTGTTTATTGTCTTTAATTCCATTTGGTTTAACAACAGTTCTATGGTCATAATCGTCTAGTAAAGTAAGTGCATTGGCATATGTGTTTATTACTTTTATAATTTCTTTAGCATCATTACCACTAATATTTTCTTCAATTCTGCCTGCAATATCAATTAATTTAATTGTTTTTTCAAGATATTCTAGTCTTTTTTGATTAATGGAATAACCTTTTAATAAATATTCTTTTAATACTTTATTAGCCCATTTTCTAAATATAATACCATTTTGACTTTTAACACGATATCCAACACTGATTATAACATCTAAGTTATAATATTCGACATTACGTGTTACGCTTCTATTTCCTTCATTTTGAACTGTTGCAAATTTTGCAACAGTTGAATTATCTGCTTCTTCTTCCAAAGCATTTTTGATGTGCCTAGATATAACCGATTTATCTCTATCAAATAATTTAGCCATTTGATCTAGTGACAACCACACAGTCTCATCTTTCATATTTACTTCTAGTTTGACATCCTGATTTTCAAATAATATAATTTCATTTTTCATTTGCAAAACCTCCTATCATAAAATTATTATAATTTTAAACTTTTACACAAAAGTGTTTATTTATTATGTGTATGTTTACATTTTAGCATAGATAGTTTTGTTTATCAATTATTTGTTTCGTTTTTAAAAAATAAATTCAGTAGTTGCAAATTTTGCAACTACTGAATTATTTAGAATTAATATCATTTGTTATAAACATAGCATCTCCAAATGAGAAAAATCTATATTTATTATCTACTGCATACTTGTAAGCGTTTATTATGTTGTCTCTTCCAGCTAAAGCACTTACTAACATTACTAAAGTACTTTTTGGTAAATGGAAATTTGTTATAAGTGCATCTATTCCCTTAAATTCGTAACCTGGATATATGAATATACTAGTGTTTTCAGCACACTCTTTAAACTCACCATATTTAGTAATATTGCTTTCAAGTGTTCTTGTACTAGTTGTACCCACTGCAATAATGCGTCTTTTTTCTTTCTTAGCAAGGTTTAGTTTATCAGCAACACTTTTACTTATCATATAAAACTCACTATGCATTTCATGGTTAAGTACATTACTTTCAGTAACTGGTCTAAATGTTCCAAGCCCAACATGAAGTGTAACGTATTCTATATCTACTCCAATACTTTTAATTTTTTCAAGTAACTCTTTTGTGAAATGAAGTCCTGCAGTAGGCGCAGCAGCACTACCTATGTTTTTTGCATACACTGTTTGGTATCTATTTTGATCAGTCAACTTTTCATGAATGTATGGTGGAAGTGGCATTGTTCCAAGTGTGTCAAGTATTTCATATAATATTCCATTATATTCTAACTTAACATGAGTAATCCCGTCACTTAGTTTTTCAGTAACAACTGCTTTTAACTTTCCTTCTCCGAAAGAAACTATGTCACCTACATGTAACCTCTTTTGAGGACGAGATAAAACTTCCCACTCATCTTCTAGAATATTCTTTAAAAGTAAAAGTTCTATAACTGCACCTGTATTTTCTTTTACTCCAATAAGTCTTGCTGGTATAACTTTAGTATCATTTAAAACTAAAACATCCCCAGGTTTTAAATAATTAACAATATTTTTAAATACTTCTTCTTTTATTTCACCAGTATTTTTATCAAGCACTAGTAACTTAGAACTACTTCTATCTTTAAGTGGTGTCTGAGCGATTAACTCTTCTGGTAAGTCATAATCATAATAATTAATATCATATATATCTTCTTTCATATTTCTTCTCCCATAAAATTATACCACATTATTTAATCTTTGTTAATTTATAAGTATACTCATTAACACTTGTAATATCATAATCTTTTACTTTAGTAATATCAAATACTCTTTTAATTTCATTTAAATTACTCTTTAATAAATCTCTTACAATTTTTAAAGTAATATTAATATTTTTTTTAGTAAATTCTTTTAGATAAATATCTACTTCTTTTATAATAAAATAAGAACTGATATCTTTAGTAGTTACAATATCTAAGTTTACTAATTTTAACATTATTATATAATTACTAGTTAATGGGTTTATATTTTTTCTAATAACTTTATCTATTTTAAAAACACTTTTATCTAATATTATTTCTTTTTCTTCTTTAATCAAGTTATTCATTTCTAATATTGCATCATCAGTCAATATAATTGTTTTAATTTTTAAATCATTCTTATTATATGCATCAAACATTTGTAAAACATTTTTCATTTCATAATGTTTTATCATATTTTCCCCAAATTTACTTTTATTAACATTTAAATATTCTTTCATTAAAAAGCACCCCATTTAATGAGGTGTATTATACCTTATTTTGTACATTTTGTCAATTTTTTATTAATACTAATTCATTATTACTATTAATAAATACATTTTAGAAATACATCTTTTAGTATTTTTTAATTTCTAACATATAATAACTATAAATTATTTAATTCCATAACTTTTTCTTCTATTGTTTCTTTATCAACAAAACCTACTATATGGTCAATTTCTTTTCCATCATTAAAGAACTTTAAATGAGGAATACTCATTATTTTAAATCTACTTGCAAGTACTGGATATTCATCAACGTTTACTTTAATTATTTCAATGTCACTAATAGTTTCTAAAACACTTCCAAGCATTTTGCATGGTCCACACCAGTCAGCATAGAAGTCAACTAAATAGTTTCCTTTACTAATTAAATTATCAAAATCTTCTCCTTTATAATATATCATTTTTATTCACCTTTCTTTAATATTTTATTCATATTCTTTTCATTTATTAAATTCTTTTCAAAAAGTATTCTTAGTGCTTCTTCGGTATTATTTGATTTATATACTTCTTTTATACCTTCCCATGTATCTTTTACTACTGGTGCGACAATTGGTGTTTTTTCTAGCATAAAGTTATTTACTTTACTTTCATTTATAAATTTAATATTAAATACACTAATTATAAATAGTATAAAGAATAAAACTATATATGTTGTTATAGCTCCGACTAATCCACCTACTATACGAGAAACAAAACCTAATATAACAGTAGCGTCTAATAATCTTTCAATAACGTCTGTGACTTTAAGTATTAATTGATAGATTAAACTAAATACTATTAAAAGAATAATAAATGATAGTATGTGATAAACTACAACACTAAGAGCAGCATTTCCTCCAAGTTGTGGTAAAGCACCTATTAAAATATTTGCTAAACTTCCTTTTAGTATCCATGATAAGAAGATAACAACTATACTACCAAAAAGTCCTACTAAACTTCTTACAGCCCCTTTCTTTACACCATCTAATGCACCTATCATAATAATTATTATTAAGACAGCATCTACAATATTCATAAATTTTCCTCCTTTTTATAATATGTACTAAATCAAATATTTTTTTCATATTTTTTTGTTTAGCACTTTCATACATAGTTTACCACAAGTAAATACGTTGTTCAATACAATAATGATTTTTTACAAAAAATCAAAGTAAAGTTTTGGAAAGATTTTTCCAAAAGTGTATCTTTTTGCTTAGTTTTGGAAATCAAATTTGTTGAGTTCATTTATCATTTGATATATTTTATTATGAATTTTATAATATATGAATGTGAAAAAGAGAAAAATGAAAATAATTATTAATATAATACCAATATTTTCAAACACTTTTATGACTCAATATGCTTATTTATATTTGTAAATCATTAGGTTTTCATAACAAAAGAATAGAAAAATAAACAATTTTATGATAGAATTTTATCTAGAGGTGACTTATGACAATAGTTTTTAAAGTAAGTGATAATATTAAAGAGAAAATGATAGAATATTATATGGATAAAAGAAAGGAAAAAACTCCACCTTATGCTATATTTCAAGCAGTGGAAGCGGATACTGTAGTTACTTTATATGAAAGTGGTAAAGTTATGTTTCAAGGAATTAGTGCTGACGTGGACGCAAATATGTGGAAAGATCAAGAAAAGTTTTTTAATAATGTAGAAGTTGACACAAGAAGTACTGAAGAAAAGAAAGAAGATAGTATAGATAAAACATATTACTACTACTCTAGTATTGGTAGTGATGAAGTTGGAACAGGAGACTATTTTCTTCCAATAGTTGTAACAGCTTGTTATATGGATAAATCTAATATTAAATTCTTAGAAAGTTTAGGAGTACATGACTCAAAAAAACTTACTGATAAAAAGATACTTAGTGCAGCACCTATTATTATGAAAAAAATTCCTTATGAAAGTATTATACTTACTAATAAAGAATATAATGAATGGGTTAATAAAGGAATTAACATGAATAAGGTTAAAGCAATAATGCACAATAAGATGTTATATAAAATGAAGAATAAAGGTTATGATTACCAAAAGATAATAGTTGACCAATTCTGTTTGCCTGGTGTATATTATAACTATTTAAAAGAGGTACCTAATAAAGTTACTGGTATTACTTTTATTACTAAAGCAGAAGATAAAAACTTGAGTGTTGCATGTGCAAGTATTATAAGTAGATACCTTTTCTTAAAGGAACAAGAAAAACTAGAAAAGGAACTAGACATGTCTATTCCTAAAGGTGCTGGAGTTAAGGTAGATGAAGTTGGTAAACTTATCGTTAAAGAAAAAGGTAAAGATATACTTAATAATATTGCTAAAATTAGTTTTAAAAACACTGAAAGGATTATTTCCTAATCAGTGTTTTTTTATGTTCTATAGAAGACTATTTAATTTTCTTCATTTCATCTAAGAGTTTTAAGGCTTCCATTGGTGTTACTTCAAGTGGATTTATGTTTCTTAAAAATTCTCTCAATGGGTCTTTTACAGGAGTTTCTAAGTCTAATTCAAATTGTTTTATGTGTTTCTTTTCAGTTTTACTTGTACTTTCATAAGTTGATAATAGTTTTTTTGCTTCATCTATTACTTCTTCAGGAAGACCAGCAAGCAATGCGACATTTATTCCATAACTTCTATCGACTGCTCCATCAAGAACCTTATGTAGAAATACTACTCCACTTTCTGTTTCGTTAATACTTACATGCACATTTTTAATATCAGGCATATACTCACTCATTTTAGTAAGTTCATGATAGTGAGTACTAAACATTGTTTTACATTTTATGTATTTACTTACGTAAGTTATTATACTACCTGCTAAACTCATTCCATCATATGTACTTGTTCCACGACCCAATTCATCAAATAGTATTAAACTATTTATTGTTGCATTTTTAAGGGCTCTTGCACTTTCTTTCATTTCAACCATGAATGTACTTTCTCCACCTACTAAGTCGTCAGATGCTCCAATTCTAGTAAATATCTTATCAAAAATTGGTAAAACTGCAGTACTTGCTGGAACAAAGCAACCTATTTGATTTAATATTACTATTATTGCAAGAGTTCTCATATATGTACTTTTACCACTCATATTTGGTCCAGTTATCATAAGAATAGATGTATCATTATCCATAATTATGTCATTACTTACATAGTCATCTTTTATCACTTTCATTACTACTGGATGTTTTGCTTCTAGTACTCTTAATTCATGATTAGTACTAATTGTTGGTCTTACAAAATGATTTTCATCACTTACTACACTTAAACTTATCATGCAGTCTAAAAATGCAATTCTATCACTCAACTTTTGTAAACTACTAATATATTTACTTACTGTTTCTTTTATCTCTAAAAAGATAGAATATTCTAATTCCTTTATTTTATCTTCGGCATTAAGTATCATATCTTCTTTTTCTTTTAAAGAGGGTGTTATAAATCTTTCGCTATTACTTATTGTTTGTTTTCTAATATATCCAAATTCTTCTTTTACATTATCTGCTTGTCCTTTACTAACTTCTATATAATAACCAAATACTTTGTTATAACCAACTTTTAAGTTTTTAATACCTGTTCTTTCTCTTTCTTCACTTTCAAATTTACTTATATAATCTTTACCATTTTTTCTAATGTTTTTTAAAGTATCTAAGTCAGCATTATAACCTTCTTTGATGATACCTCCTTCTTTAATAGTTATAGGTGCATCTAAGTCTATAGACTCTTCAAGCAAGTTATATAGGTCGGTAAATGTTTCTAGTTTATCTAAATGTAGGGACTCTAAACATAAGTTTATATCAGGAAGTACTCCTAAACTACTTTTAAGTTGTAATAAATCTCTTCCATTTAAGCTGTTAATTGATACTTTACCTACTAATCTTTCTAAGTCATATATTTGATAAAAATAATCTCTTAATTCACTTCTAATTAGATATTCTTTATTAAATAATTCTATTAAATCATGACGATGATTTATTTCATCAAGTTGTACACTAGGTTTTAATATAAATTTTCTTAATAAACGAGACCCCATACTTGTTTTTGTTTTATCTAGAAACCATAATAAACTATACATTTTATCTTTGTTTCTTATTGTTTCTACTAATTCTAAATTTCTTATACACTCTTTATCTAAACTTAAATACATTTTAGAGTCTACTATTACTGGGTCCATAAGATGTTTTATTTCTTTCTTTTGGTTAAATGTAATATAGCTAATTAGTTTTAATGTGTTATTTTCTAATTTCGCATCGTTTAAACAACTAACTTTATTTCTATTTATGTTAGATGTGTCTTTGTCATAATAACTTACAAATATGTTATATTTTTTTAGATTTAAAATTAATTCGTTATCAAAGTTAGAATTTACTACTATTTCTTTTATACTTAAACTAACTATTTCACTAAGTAGTTTTTCTTTGTCATGACTTATAAAAGTACAATAAACTTTACCACTTAATAAGTCTAAATATGATAATGCATATACATAGTTATAGTCAGTAATGAAACCTATAAAGTTATAGTTTGTTTCATCAAGTGATTCAGTATTTGTAAGAGTTCCTTTACTTACTATTTCTACTACTTCTCTTTTTACTATTCCTTTTGCTGTTTTTGGGTCTTCTACTTGTTCACATATTGCAACTTTGTAACCTTTGTCAATTAGTTTTTCTAGGTATACGTTTACTGCATGATGTGGTACTCCACACATTGGTACTCTTTCTTTTAAACCAGCATTTTTGCCAGTTAATGTTAGTTCTAGTTCATGACTTGCAGTTATTGCATCTTCAAAAAACATTTCATAAAAGTCTCCTAGACGATAGAATAATAAAACATCCATGTATTCACTTTTAGTTTTATAGTATTCTTTCATCATTGGACTTAACATATTAATATCTACTTCACTCATTTTCATAATACATCACGTATATTATTATATCTTAAAAAGAAAAAATCTTCTACAAAATTTGAAGATTTTTATTATTTTTATATTCTTGACATTTCTCTTTTTAGTTTTGTTATGTTATTTTCTACGGAAACTCTTTGTACTATAAACATTGAAAGTATTACATTAACTGTAAATGAGCCACCATAACTTAAGAATGGTACTGGTACACCTGTAAGAGGGATAAGTGCTAGTATACCTAAAAAATTAACCATTAAGTGTAAGAATAAATATATTGCTATTCCATAACATATTATTGAGTTTCTCAAGTTATAACTTCTTTTAGCAATTTTTACTATTCTCCATAATATATACATATAACCAAATATAAATATTATTCCAAATATTAGACCCATTTCTTCAACCATTATTGGAAATATAAAGTCTGTATGTGCTTCTGGTAAATATAAGTATTTTTGTGTTGAGTTACCCAGTCCCTTGCCTAATAAGCCTCCGTTATTTATTGCTATAAATCCATTGCATACTTGGTAACCTGTTTCTTCTGTGTATCTTGTACATGGTGCTTTAAATGTTAGACGTGATTTTTGCATATCTGTTAAGAAATCACTCCCACTTAGAATGAATACCATCATTAAAACTGCAACTGTCCCTCCGATTATTTTTAGGGTTTTTGCTAGTTGATTACTAGGAAATGGAATTGCTAGGAATGTTAGAAATACTATACCTGCAATTATGATAGCCGTTCCAAGATCAGGTTGTAAGGCTACTAAAAAGAATATAATTATCGCAATACCTAGTGGGACAAAAAACTCATATTTAACATTTTTCTTATCTACCATATTACCGTAATATATTGCCATAAAGAGAACTAGAACTGTTTTTGCAAATTCACTCGGTTGTAAACTAAAGAAACCTAAGTCTATCCATGAACGGGCACCATTAGTGTAGTCTCCACTTATAAGTAAGTATGCAAGTGATAAAAATACTCCAAATAAAGCAAATGGTACTAATTTTTTATATGTTTTAATGGGCATTCTTAGTATTATAAATAAGCCTACTATGTAACTTATTACGATGAAAACAAGTTGTCTAGTAAAAAAGTAATATGGACTTTCTTTGTATTTTAAAACAGCACTTACGCTAGAAGCACTAAGTACCATAATCACTCCTACTATACTATATAAAATACACATTATAAATAGTGGTTTATCAATTTTACTAAATATACTTGTTTTCTTCATATTATCACTATATATATAATAACACAAATAAATAGTTTTTCAAAATATTTTTTTTAAAATAGTCTATAATAATGTCAAAATTTACAAATTTGCTTATATTATTATAGAAAGTAAAAGGAGGGTTTTTATGTATTATTATGGTTATAGTGGTGGATATGGAAACACTGGATACAATAATTACTGCTGTCCTAGTTATGGAAACTATGGTTATGGTAATGGTGGATATGGTTATGGTGCCGCTATTATATTAGTTCTATTTATTTTATTAGTTGTAGTTTTTGGAGCAGGTTTCTTAAACTATAATAACTAAAAAAAGGAAGTTCAGTCTTCCTTTTTTTGTATATAAAATTTTCTTGTATAAGTGAGGTTATTTTTTTCATCATAATACTTACCAATTTCGATACCTTTAAATAAAGACACAGGTATTTCCGGAAAGTATTCATCACACTCACTTTCGCTATTTATATGTGTTATTAACATATTAGTTGTAAATGGAAGCATTTCTTTATATATAGAAGCACCTCCAATTATGTATACACTTCTATTTTTTTCTGGAGTGAAATTATTTAGAAAGTCATCTATACTATTATATACAATGTAATCTTCACAACTTTTAAGTGTTCTAGAGATAACTATATATTTTCTATTTTTTAGTTTTTTTGGTAAACTTTCTAATGTTTTTCTTCCCATTACAATATAATTAAATTCAGTTATTGCTTTAAAGAAGTTTAAGTCCTCTTTTATATGCCAGATTAAATCATTATTTTTTCCAAGTTCGTTATTTTTACCTATGGCTGCAATTATTGTTAGTTTCATTATTCTGTTACCGGTATATCTATTTTTCCTAAATCTTTATAGTTTAGTACTTTAATATCTTTACATTCATCATCATTATTAAATTTATAGAAATCTTTTACATCTGGATTTAACCATAATTCCGGACTTGGTGGATTAAGTACATAATCACATATTTTTAGTTTTAAATCAACATCCTTTAATACTTCAGGTACTACACCTTTCTTTAAATTTAAAAGCTCTTCTTTTGTTAAGGTTTTTAATATTTTCTCATACTCTTCTTTGTAGTTTTCTATTTGTCCTTCCATCCACATTTTATTTTTATAACCTTCATATATTGCAAGACTTTTTCCTCTTTCTAAAAGTTCTTTAATCATACTTACTTGATTTGTATAGATATGAGCATCCTTGATACTCCAACTAAGTGTTCCTACTTTATATCCACCTACTCTTGCATACATTTGCATTAAGGCTGCAAACTGTGTTACATTAAATGGTAGACCTAAAGGTACATCACAGCTTCTTTGATGTACATACATATTTAGTGTTCCATTAGTTATGTCTACTTCATGTGCCCACACACAAGGTCTCATAACTCCTTTATCTAAGTGACAATTATACCATAAACTCATTACGTTATCTCTTGCTTCAGGGTGATTTTTAATTATATCAAGTACTCTATCTACACCTTTATATTTGTTTACAATATAGCCATATGCTTCACCTATAGTACCAGCGTACTCTTTACCAAAGTATTTATGAATTTCTTTGATTTCGTGTGACCCATCTATATTTACTTGTTTTTGAAAAGCATTCCAATAACCAGACTCATCTATTTTCCATTCATCCCAAATACTAACTTTTCTATCCTGAAGCCAATTAACATCATTGCTTCCAACTTGATAAATCCAAAGTAATTCTAGAAAAGCCTGTCTACTATACAACTTCTTTATAGTTAAAATTGGAAACTCTTTACTTACATCTAAATTAAAATTATAACTAGGTATCTTTATGGTATTATTAATAGTTCTATTTTCAACCTCTTTTCCTTCACTTAATATTTTTCTACATAGTCTTAAATATTCTTCATCCCATTTTAGCATTTATATTACCTCCAATAAAAGAATAACATTTTTATTTCTTTAAATCAATGAATTATTTTAATTTGCAGAAAATATTGATTTTTAGTAATTTTTTTGGTACAATACTAGCGTAATTGAGGTGATGTTCATGCTAAAATTAGTAGATATATTAGATGAAAAGGAAAGTGTCTTACATAAAGTAAGTACAGAAGTTAGTTTTCCATTAGATAAAAAATATTTAGAATTAATTGATGATGCATATGAATATTTAAGACTTAGTCAAGATGATAAAAAATGTGAAGAGTTGGATTTAAGACCTGGAATGGGACTTGCTTTTTGTCAACTTGGTGTTTTAAAAAGAATATTTATTATTTCATATAAAAATGAAGATGGTAGTTTTACCGAGTATACAGTAATTAATCCAAAACTTATTAGTTATTCTAATGAGCTTATTTATGTCGAAGAAGGAGAAGGATGTTTAAGTGTTAACAGAGAAGTTGATGGTATTGTTCCAAGACATGCTAGAATTACAGTTGGATTTTATGATATAAATGGTAATTATAAGGAAGAACGTGTGAGAGAAGAAATTAGTGTTGCTTTTCAACACGAAATGGATCACTTAGATGGAATTATGTTTACTGATAGAATTGATAAAGATAATCCTTATAAAGATATGGATAAAATGAGAAGTATTTAATTTCTTCTCTTTTATTTTTTTAATTTTTATAGTATAATCTTAATAGAATAAGGGAGTGAAAATGTGAAAAATTTAGTTAGGATTATTTTATGTGCTTTATTTATAATTATTTTTATGGTTTTAGGAACTTTGGGATTTATAAGAAAAAGGCAAATTGTTAAGGACAATAAAATCATGTTAGACAATATTGCAAATATTTTCAATAATAATCAGACAATTTTAGAATATCAAAAAACTGGAGTTAATGTTAAAGCAAGTACTGGTTCTACTACTTTTAAAATCGTTTTTGGTACAGAGACTAAAAATACTTATAAATTTAACATTGAAAAGGATTATGTTGAAATTGATATCGATAAAGATGATAATTTGGCAAGTTTAGCAGTTATGGTTCTTTCTGATAGTATTGCAGTATTTTATGGTGAGACTCCAACTAGTACTTATAACTTGTTTACCACTGGTGATATTTATGAATATAAGTTAAATGAAGGAATAGAATACACTGATAACAATAATAAATATAATATTAAAATTAGTATTAAAAATGCAATAAAAAAATAGGATTTTTTTTCCTATTTTAATTTTAAACTATTTTCAGTATTTTCTTTTCTTATCTGATTAATACTTTTTCTAAGAGTATAATTTAATGTAAATAATTCTTCTGCAGTTAATCTATATTTGTTTAATAACTCTTTTTTCTTTTCTAAAGACATATCTTTTAATATATTTATTTCATTCATATCTACTTTAAATTCTTTGCTTTTACATATAGAATATAAAAATTGAGTAGATAAAATTCTTGTAGAAGTTGCATGAGTTAATATATTACTATGATTTAATAGTGTATCTTCTAGTAATCCACATCTATTTAATATGGAAAGTCTTGCTTTAAAGTCAGCAACATCTGCTAAATAAACTGAACCATTTTTAATTAAATAATATCTTATATCATCTTCATCTTTACCAAGTGCTTTTAAAGTGTCTACTAAATACTTTAATGTATCTTGTACAGTACCTACTCTGACAGTTATATTATATAAGTAAAATTTACTAATCTTATCAATTGAAAATCTATCTAATCCAAACCTTTCTTTAATTTCAATACATTCATTCATTATGGATTCTGCTCTTTCAGGTGTTACTAAACGAGCATTATCAATATTTTTTTTAAATCCCATAATTCTTATCCCCCTTAACTGATTTCAATTATACCATATAAAGTACAATAAGTCAACACTTTGTATAAAATTAATTACATCTATCAAAAGTAATACCTTTTAAGGTACCATTTTTAATGGAATTAATTATATATTTATTTATTCTATCAAAGTCAGGTTCTCCACCAACTTTTGGAAAGTTTTTAAATTTTCCTATTATTTCGTATACTTCATATACTTCATTAATATCAAAATTATCTAATCCAAATGTGATTTTTAGTATTTCTTTATAGTACTTATTTAATGTTTCAAGTATATATATACATACTTCATCTAGCGGTAAAACTTCCTCTTTAATAATTGTCATACTTGCTAATTTTAATGCAATTTCTTCACTTTCAAATTTTGGCCATAATACTCCTGGAGTATCAATTAAATCTATTTTATCATTAATTTTAATCATATTTATACTCTTTGTGACTCCTGGCATATTACCAACTGTCTGAACTTTTTTATTCACAAGTTTATTTATTAATGTACTTTTACCAACATTAGATACACCTACTACCATAACTTTTGCTTTCTTTGGAAGCAAACCTTTTTCTTTCCTTTTTAAGTTTACTTTTTCCATTAAAACATTAACAGCATCTATTATTTTGTTTTTAACTTTGTTATCGTTTAGTTCACTTAATATAACAGTATAGCCTAGAGTTTCATAATAGTTTTTCCATTTCAAAGTTTCTTCTTTATCACATAAATCATATTTACTGAATACTAATATCTTTTCTTTATTTTTAGTAAATTTGTTTATATCATTTATAAAAGAACTTTTTGGAATTCTAGAGTCTACTACATGCACTACTACATCTACTAAATCTATTCTTTCTTTAATTTGTCTTTTAGTTTTAGCCATATGGCCTGGATACCAGTTAATATTTGTTTTTTGGAAACTTTTTTCTTCATTTGACATTTCAATCACTACTTCTTTCATTTAATAACTTAATTTTTTCTGCATTATTAAGTATATCTAATTGATATTTACATATATTACTTAATATTTCAAATCTTTCTTCTTTTGTTTTACCTTCTTTGATTAATTCCGCATTATGAGATTCTAAATTAGATAAAACTGTTAATTCATTTATTGTTGCATAATCTCTTACATTTGAGTTCTTAGCTAACTCTGGATTTAATTCTCTCCATTTTTTAGCAGTAGTATTAAATAATACTACATTAAGGATATCAGCTTCTTCGGCATATTTTAACCATTCTTTATTTTTGAAAAAATCATTATCTGGTAAGATATAATTCTTAATGGCATCTGTATGAATTAAATAATTATTTTTAGTTAGTATTCTTTTTACATCCCATTCTCTATTTTGATTTTCTAATTCTTTTAATCTCTCAAATTCTTTAATTAAATACAATTTAAATACTGGACTTATTGCTGATGCAAATTCAAATGCAATATCTTTATGTGCATATGTTCCACCATATTTTCCTCGTTTTGAATATATGCCAATAGCATTTGTTTTCTCACACCATTCAGTAACACTTAAAGTAAATGTATGAAGTCCAGCACTTTTTCTAAACCCGTCGAATTCGACGGAATTAAAATTTGGATTATAAATAGATTCCCATGTTCCTAAGAATTCTAAAGTGATTCTATTTCTTAACCAGTTTCTAATAACATCATCTGCTTTAGATTTTCCTGCTTTAAACTTACCAAAATCAGAAATACAAATATAATCAGTATCATCTATATTTGTAACATTTATTTTGATGTTTTGAACTTCTATTATTTTATTTGACATATATTCACCTTCTTTCATTTTATAGTTAATACTTGTTTTTGGAAACTTTGCAAACTGATTATATCACTATTTATCAGATTTATATACCATTTTTACTCTATTTTTATCAAATATTTCTATTTGTTTTATATATTGATTTACCAAATCCTTATTAAGTTTTTTATAATCTTTTTTATATTTATCATTAATATCAACTAGTATCATATTTTTAGCATATCTTTTCTAATTGATTTTAAATTACAACCTGTTTTACGATACGAAGATTTACACCAATATCAGCAATTGCCTTTCTAACTTTTTTTCTTACCTCATAATGTACATCTTTTGCTTCTTTCTCACCTTGCACATTTTTCGAATTAATTCTATAACCCACAGCGATTATGGCATCTAAACTAGAAATAGTTGTGTTATAATTTTTTCCGTCATCGGCAGTTAACGAGCATTTCTCGGTAACTGATTTTTTATCTAACTCTTTTTCTTCAAATATATGTTTCGAGTGTAAACTTATATTATCTGTAGAACATTCAAAAACTTTTGACATTCCTTTTTGTGATAGCCATAATGTTTCATCTTTATAAATAGCATCTACTACAATATTACCTTCGCTATTTTTATATATAATTAATTTATTGTCTTCCATAAATATTCTCCTTTCCTTTTGTTTTTCATAATTCATACACTTATCAATTTAAATTAAAACTTATTTAGTAAAAAAATTTTACACTTTTTTATAACTTTTTTTATAGTAATTCAATTTTTCAGTGTCAGTTTTCCGACGATGTTATTTTCATCAGGAACCAACTCTAACATTATATTTATCATGATAGTCATTTGTAAGTTTTTATTATCTATATGTTTTTCTGCTCCATTGATTATTTTATTTAAAATCAATTTTATTATTTTTTATTTTTTCTGTATTAATAGTGTATACATTAGTTAGTATTTGATCACTAGGGTCAACTTCTGATAATTTTAACATTCCACCCAAAGATAAAATAGTTTTATTTGATGCTATATTACTATTTTCACAGGTTAAACTTACTTCCTTAAATCCTAACTTTTTACATTCTAATAAACTCAAGTATAAAGCAACCTTGCTATATCCTTTTCTTCTTTCAGTTGGCTTAATTCCATAACCGATATTCCCATCAAACTTTTTCATACCACCAATATGATTCCAACGAATATTTACAGCACCTATTACTGAATTGTCACTTTTTCTTACCAGTAAATAAGTTTTCACTTGGGCTTTTTTTAATCTTTTTGCATATTCTTCAGTTTCTAATTTTAAACAGTAATCTAATGTTTCTTGAAAAGTTTGACCATGAAGTATACCTGTTAATACCTCTATACCATTTATATCAGAATTATATTTTACTAACTCTTCACAATACTCAATTCTTTCTTTTTCTCTTTTAATTGATGGTTTTTCCAAATAAAACTCTTCCATAACCTCACACATCCTTACTAACAATTAATTAAATTATTTATTTTTGTATAAAAAGCATTCTTCATCATGAGAATAAATTATACCAATAGCCTGTAAAAAAGAATATATTATAGTACTTCCTACAAACTTCATACCTCTTTTTTGGAGATCTTTTGATAAAGTATCTGATAAACTATTTGTAGTTAAATTGGTCTCATATATTATTTTATTACCTGTAAACTTTTTAATATAATTAGCAAATGAACCATACTCTTTTTTAATATTTTTAATTAACTTAGCATTGTTTATTGCGCTTGTAATCTTTAACTTATTTCTAATTATATTTTTATTTTCTAACAACTCATTTATCTTACACTCATTATACTTACTAATTTTATCTATATCAAAATTATCAAATGCTAATCTAAATGCTTCTCTTTTATTTAAAATACACTCCCATGATAAACCTGCTTGAAAACTTTCTAAAATAAACATTTCTATTAAATATTCTTCATTAAAGTTAAGACGACACCATTCATTATCATGATAAAGAATATATTTAGGATTTTTTAAATTACACCATTTACATCTATTCATTATAACTTACCTCATGAATTAATAATTCTTTTTTTGTTATTTATTCCTCCACCATAACCAATTAATTTATTATTTGTACCAATTACTCTATGGTTCGGAGTAATTATACATAAAATTTATTAGGTGTTATATGTTCATATTTGTATATCATACTACCTCTTTAAAACTTTCGTACTTTCTAAATACATTATTTCTTTACCAGTCATTTTTGCATATTCTATTTCACTTTTAGTGCTGTCACCAATATATCCACCTACATTAATTACATAAATTGCATCAGATAAATCTATTTTTCTTTTATGCATATCATCTAACATATTTTTAGTTTTTGTAAGAGTACCTTCATCCATATTTTCCCATACTTCAAAGTCTCCTGAATGACTAAACAAACCTACAGAAATCACTATATTTCCTTCAAGTGTAAGACATTTTTGCACTTCTAAAAATTCACGTTTAAATCTTGTTGAACCACATAAGGTAACTATTTTATAATTTCCTATCACGTTAGTACCTCCTTAATTTATGTTTAACTTTTCAATTAAATTTTCACTTACATCAATATATTTGATACCTAGTTTTTCACATGATACTTTTTCTTTTTTACTTAATGAAATCAATTCATCAAATATACTCAAAAGTTCAACATTACTTTTCTTATAAGTCCAGTCTTCTTCAGTTTCATACTTTCTTATTTCTTTTAATTTATCTTCTTTAGTTGTATTTGGGTATCCTAAATAATATATATCCCATTTATCAGCATTTAAATACTTTATTATATCTTCTGGTAATATATGTGCTGAATCAATTATAAAAAGTTCAGAAGTTGTATTTATTATTTCTATTACTCTTGATATGAATAAACTTAAGTTCTCACTAGACTCTTTCGTCACTAATACATTACTTGTTATTTTTGTCTCTGGAAAGTTTCTTTTAAAACTCGATGCAAAATAATCTAGTGGTATATGGTTATAATTGTTTTCTTTTAATCTTTTACTAAGAGTGCTTTTACCCGACTTACTAACTCCACCTATAAAAATATTTTTCATAACATTCTCTACTTAACACTTCCAAATTTAGTAAATGGGAATAAAACAAATCCTACTTTACCTTTTATATTCTTTATGTTAAATGCACCTATAACTCTTGAATCTTTACTAATGTTTCTATTATCGCCTAAAAGTATATACTCATCATCTTTAGTTACAAGTTTAAAGTCATGAGTATACTGAAAATCTAAGTCAGATGTTACTTTTTTTCCATTAATATATAATTCATTATCAATATACTCAACTGTTTCATTAGGAAGACCTATAACTCTTTTAATAAGGGTATCACTTTCATATTTTGCAGTTACTATGTCAAATCTTTTTAACTCACTTGTTTTAAGCGCAATTTTGTTTACAATAACTAATTCTTTATCATTTAGTGTTGGTTCCATTGATGAACCATTTACTATGGCTGGTGTAAATAAAAAACTTCTAATTAATACTACCACTATTACTATTCCTATATAAGGATATAATTCTTTTAACTTATTCATACATACTCTCCTAACACTTAAAACTATACCACAACTGAATAGTATTGTCAATGTGTTTTCATATATTTGTTTGATATTTTATTAAAAAGAAAAAACTAGATAACTAGTTTCTTTCTTTAATTTTGAATGTTCCCTTAATATCTTTTAAGAAATTAAGTTTAGCACGTCTAACTTTACCCTTTTTAATAACTGTAATTTTATCAATTAATGGGCTGTTAACTGGGAATACTCTGTTAATTCCAACACTTCCTGATTTTTTTCTTACAGTAAATGTTTCACTAACACTTCCACCTTTTCTAGCTGTTACAATTCCTTCAAATGCTTGAATTCTTTCTCTTTTTCCCTCTTTAATTCTAACATCTACTCTTACAGTATCTCCAACACGAAATTCTGGAACGTTAGGATTAATTTGTTTCTTGTTAATCTTATCGATTAAATTCATTCTAATCTTCCTTTCTTTTGCTTTATTTAATCATACAACTTCATGCATCGGATTAAGCATATATAATATACTACAAATACGTGATTTTTGCAAGTGTTTGTTAGATTTTTCTTTTTAAAATATTAGTATTTACTACTTCTGTTAAACTACTTTTGTTTTCACATAAACCAAATAATACTTTATCTTTATCACTTAAAGAATTAAAATCATAATTTTTGAATACATCATATTTACCTATTTTTTTATAAAACTCTCCTACTGGACTTATTACTAAGGAACCATTTACATAGTAGTTTCTTGTTACATAAGTATAAATTGTGTGTAAAAAGTCCTCATAAGAAATAAAACTATCACTTCCAAGTTTGTCATAAATATCTAATAAAAATGAATAAGAAACCCCATCAGCATGTCTTTCATTAGGAAATATATCATAATACTTGTTATATATATTTATACCTTCAACACCTTTTAAATACATTGCTATTTCCTTAGATACCTTTTCACTTAGTTTTGTTAAATGGTTTAATAAAGTATCTACTTTTTCTAAATTTAAACCAGCTAGTACTTTATAACCAAAAGTAAACATTTTGGATAAGTCTCCAGTACATAAATCACTATCTTGATAAGCATGAGCAATTTCATGAATTAGAAACATTAAAGTGACTGTATTTTTGCTGAACTGATTAACTTCATTTATATGATACATTGATACAAACGAAGGAAATGATTTTTGTATTGAATTTTTATAAAGTACTATATTTTTATCTTCATATCCTCCTACATAACTTTTTACTTTATCATTTATTTCAATTGTTTCAATTTCTTTATTAGTAAATATACTATATCTATATAAATATTCTTTAAAATATTTAATAAACCTTTCTGATAAGAAATCGGTCTCGCATATATTTTCTGCTATAAAATTAATAAATTCTTTTTCAAACATCCTAAACACCCCTCTTTTTAGAATAACTATCATTATTTATTATCTCGCTTACTACCTTATTTATTTTTTCTTCGCTATCTAATACGCCTAGTAGAAATTTATCTTTATCACTAAAATAATCAAAATTATATCTTTTTATACTTTTTGTTATGAAGAATATTTTATAAAACTTTTCTATGGGTGACACTACCTTTCTAGGCATTATGTCGTAATCTTTCATCATTAGTTTTACTACAGATGATTTAAAATTTGGATAAGCTTTAGTACATTCAAGTTTATCATATATATTAAGCAAGAAACCAAAAGTAAATGCATCTGCTATTCTTTCAATTGGAATTATATCATGATAGTAGTCATATTTCTTTTCACTAAATAGTTTACTATCCAAAACTTTATTTGAGTCTATTATTAAATCGTTCATCAGACCTTTTGTTTCTGTTAGATCAATCATAGTTTGAAAAGCGTGTACAGTTTCATGTAAGTAAATACTTAATACGAGTAAGTTTTTTACAAGTAAATTACTTTGAATTCTATTTATCTCTAGTGTGTTAGAATAAAATTCATTCATCTCTATAGTATTAATGTATACTTTCCCATTAGTATATGTTCCTACACATTGGAATTCTTTTCCTATAATAGTATCTCTTAAAACATATTTAATATCAGGTACTTTTTTTATTATAAGCATTCTAATATTTTCTAACACATCTTTACTCATAAAATCTTTGGTATAAATATTATTTAATATAAAACTTTCTAATTCACTACTAAACATATATCCCCCATAAATATGTATATATTGTACCATAAAAAGCACGAAATGTCAATTGTTTCGTAGCTTTTGTAAGTTTTATAAAGTTAAAAGTAAGAGACATTTCTCTTGTTTTTTTTAATTCATTTCTATTTCATATGGATTAGAAGCAGATTCATCTTCACTTTTCCATATGGAGTTACTTTTTATGCTTATTACTGGTCTTATAACAGGCGTATTAGTACCAAGTTTACTCCTTATGTAAAATATATGTGTTAAATTCAGGTAAAAGAAAAAATTTCTTATTTCTAAGAAATTATAATCCCATAATCATTGAAAGTATAATGAATAAGAAACCAGTTGCATATGTTAGTCTTGTTATAAACTTTTCTGCTCCTCTTTCTTTCATTTGACCCATTAACATAGAGTTGCCTCCAGTAATGATTTGTCCAGCTTCACTAGCCTTGTTACTTTGAAGTAATACTAATGCTATTAAAACTATACTTACTATTATTAATAATATTTCCATTTTTCATCCCTCATGTTATATTTTACTATAATTCTTCTTCTATTTCAAGTAGTCTATTATATTTTGATAATCTTTCACCTCTTGAAGTTGAACCACTTTTCATAAAAGGAATATTTAAAGCAACTGCTAAATCACTTATAAATGTGTCTGTTGTTTCTCCACTTCTATGGCTCATTATACAAGTATATTTATTTTGTTTAGCAAGAACAATAGTCTCTAATGTTTCATAAAAACTTCCCACTTGATTTGGTTTAATAAGTATTGCATTACATAAACCATCTTCTATTCCTTTTTTTAATAGATTTTTATTTGTTACGAATAAGTCATCTCCTACTATGCTTATTTTCTTTCCAAGAGAGTCAGTAATCATTTTAAATCCTAGATAATCGTCTTCATCAAATGGGTCTTCTATACTTATTATTGGATATTTTTGAAGTAAATCGATGTAATAATTAAGTAGTTCTTCTCTAGTTTTATTTGTGTTATCAATATTGTATGTATCAGTTTCAGCGTTATAGAAACTACTTGCTGCTATATCTAGAGCAATAAAGATGTTTTTCCCTGGAATGTATCCTGCTGTTTCAATAGATTTTACTATTACACTTAGTGCCTCTTCGTTTGAACTTAAGTCTGGTGCATATCCTCCTTCATCTCCAACATTAGTATTAAGGCCTTTATCAAGTAGTATTCCTTTTAATGCATGAAATACTTCACTTGCAGCTCTTAAAGATTCTTTAAATGTATTAAATTTTGGTACTATCATAAATTCTTGTATATCTATATTATTTGAAGCATGTTTTCCACCATTAATTATATTAAACATACAAAAAGGTATTTTTACTTCTCTTTTATTTAAGTATCTATATACTTCTTCATTATTATCCATTGCAGAAGCTTTTAAACATGCAACACTTACTCCTAGTATAGCATTAGCACCTAAATTACTTTTATTAGGTGTATTATCTAATTTAATCATTATATCATCAATTGTTTTTTGTTCAGTTACTTCTTTTCCAATTAAATGTTCCTTTATAATAGTGTTTACATTATTAACTGCTTTTAATACTCCTTTACCAAAATATCTTTCATCATTATCTCTTAGTTCCAAGGCTTCTCTTTTACCAGTCGAACTTCCACTTGGTACTGAAAACACTCCAATACTTCCTTTTTCAGTGAAAACTTTAACTTCAACCGTAGGATTACCTCTTGAATCTAATATTTCTCTGGCTTTAATATCAGTAATTTTACTCATATTAATCACTCTCCCTTATAGTTAAATTATACTATAATTTTCTTCATTTTAACAAGGAAAATTGACAAATTGTGTAAATATAGTATAATATTTTAATACAAAGGAGGAATTTTTTTGAAAAAATCATTAGAAAGTCTTAGAAATTTAGTTGATGCTATTAAGAATAATACTTATAATTTGAGTGAAGAAAATGAAAAATTAATACTTCTTATGTTAGAGAGTGAGTTATCTAATATTAATTGTTCACCTAGTAAAACGTGTGAGTTTTCTAAAACTATAAGTGAGACTAATTTAGGAGTGTATGAAGTAAAATGTGAATATTTAGATAAGGTGTTAAATAAGACTATTTATGATAAAGAAGAATCTGACTATATGTGGGGTTGTCCTTATTTAGAACTTTTAAAAGAAGTAAGAACACTAAAATTAAGAAAATAGTGTTTTTTCTTTTACTTTATGTACTTTTTATGGTATAATTGTTTAGTAAAAAGGAAGGGATTTTATGGTAATTAAAGAGATATCAAAAAGTGAATTTGATTCATTTAGTAAGAATCATGTGTTAGGTA
The DNA here is from genome assembly GCA_000438415.1 of Clostridium sp. CAG:628. Classification (GTDB taxonomy): domain Bacteria; phylum Bacillota_I; class Bacilli_A; order RF39; family UBA660; genus CAG-628. The sequence goes on along the minus strand of FR902240.1, from coordinate 63,371 downwards.
GTTTTTTTCAATCTAGTACATACGGAACTTTACTTGGAAAATATGGATATACAGATATGTATGTTGGGGGATATAAAAACGACAAATTAGTATGTGCATTCATGATGTTAACTAAGTCTATTTCTATTAATGTTAAGTATGGATATAGTCCACGTGGTTTTTTACTTGACTACTTTGATAATGAGTTACTTACTGATTTTAGTTTATCTATTAAAAAATATTTTAGTAAGAAAGGGTTTGCTTTTATTAAAATAAATCCTATTATTACATTAAATATAGTAAACTCTGATGGAACTAAGATGCTTAATTCACTTTCTAATAAATTAGTTGTTGATTTAGAAAACTTAGGATATAAAAAACTTAAGGATAACGTATATTTTGAAAGTATGTTACCTAAATATAATCCCATTGTTAATTTAAAGAATTTTAAATATGAGTTACTTGATTCTAAACTTCAAAATAAGATTAGTAAAATTAGTACTAAAGGTTTAAATCTTATTAAAGGAGACTTTTATAATTTAAATAGTTTATATGAACTTACTAAGAGAAAAGATGATATTACAAGCGATTTTTATAAAACTATGTATAAATTGTTTGATGAAAAGAATATGATAGATTTGTTTTTGGTTGAGGTTGATTATCATGAGTACTTATTAAATTTACAAGATGATTATCAAACTGAGGCTACTATTAATGAAAAGATTAATAGAATATTCCAGATGAAACCAAGTGATAAAAATATTTATAATGAAAAAATGATTAGTGATAGAAAGTTATATGAAATTAATGAAGAAATAAGTGGGGTTAATAAAAAGATACAAGCAAATGTACTTAAAGAGATAGTTGCGGGTGCTTTAGTAATTAAAAATAATAATGTAGTTTATATTCATACAAGTGGTTTTGATAAAACATTTAGTAAATTACTTCCAAATCATTTCTTGCATTATAATTTAATTAATCATTATAAAAACGAAGGATTTTCTTTCTTAGACTTAAATGGTATTACTGGAGACTTTAGTAAAGATAATCCATATAGAGGACTTAATGATTTTAAGTTAAGTTGGAATCCTAAAGTATATGAGTATATTGGTGAATTTGATTTTATTATTAATCAGACAAAATATAGTTTACTTTGGAGTACTAAGATGCTTCATAAGGAATTTGAAAATAAAACTTTTATTAGATAGTAAAAGAAGTGCATTTTTATCTAGCACTTCTTTTTATTTTAGTATTTGTTTTTTCTATTTCTTCATATTTAGCCTTTATTAATGTTCTATTATCTATGAAATAAGTATATATTTGTATACCATCTATAGCTGCTAAATTTTTTAGATATAGTTCTTCAAAATAGTTATATTTAATATTATCTAAAACTAATTCTGTTTCTAAAACATTTAAATCTACTTTTTTATCTGTTTTAATTTGTTCTCTAACAGTATTTAGTATTCTCAATTTAATAGTAAAATATAAATTTTTTAAATATAATTTTTGTTTACTTGTAAGTAATTTTTCGTAATTCATAAATTTCCCTCCTTTAAAATTTTAATCCTAAAAACTTTCCTTTTCTTTTAATAGTTAATAAAATACCTTCAGAAGTTTTTGTTTCTTTCAATGTGTAGTCTGCCCAGTTGGCATAATCCATTAAGTAACATAACACATTTATATTGAATTCATTATATAATGGATTAGTTTCTTCTATTAAAAATCTATTATCATTATTTATTAGCTCAAAAAGTATAGATTTTGCTAAAGCAGTTTCGTAGTTTCTTAAATCTTTTCTTTTAACAATAATATAACATAACAAATATAATAAATTCTTTTTTTCTGGAATTTCTGTAATATATTTATTCTTAATAATACTTAAATAATTTGGACTTTTTTTTACACTGGACATATTTTCTCCTTTATAACTTTTTATTATATATTTTCACATCCCATACCATTTCAATATCATTTAGTAAATTTATTTGTTCAACATTTAAAATGTTTTTCTTATAATTTTGTCTTTGAGTATTGATCCATGAACCTAAATTAATAGTTTTATTAGGTAAGTATACTTTAAATTTTTGTGGTACTAATAGGTTATTATTTTCTAGATAATAAAGACGTGCATATTCATAGTTTTCTAACCATTTCATTTTAACACTAGTATTTAAGTTCATCCCAGTTTCATTTAATAGTTTTATTTTTTCTAAACTCAATTTACCTTTTTCATATTTAAATTGTTGAATAGTTAGCCAATTACCAAGTTCTAAAGTTTCTCCATTTTCATCTATCACTTTATAATCAATATTCATTAGAACATTTCCATGTTTTTTGTAATACATTAATAATTCCTTATAATACTTTAGCCATGTTTTCATTTCTTTTTCTTTTATTTTTTCTGTATCATTTATTTTTTCTTTATCATATATTTGCCAAACCATGCCAATTTTATTTAATAAATTTATTTGTTCAGTGGATAGTGGGGACTTGTCTCCTTTATAAGCTTTTCTTTGATAAAATATCCACCAACCTAACTTTAGTGTTTTATTTTGGCTTGTTGTTACTTCATAACTAGTAGGTATTTTTAAATCATGATGTTTATTATAGTATTCTACTGCATATTTATAATGTTCTAACCATTTTTCTTCATGTGTCACTTACATTCCCCCTTAGTTGTTTATATTATACCATATTTGGTACAGAAATGCAAATTAATATATAAAAAAAGAAGTTTACTCTTCTATTTTAAAGCATTTAATAAATCTGCTTTTTTCATAGTTGTGTAACCTTCTATACCTTTTTCTTTAGCAAGTGCTTTTAATTCAGCAACTGTTTTACTACTTAAATCATTACTTTCAGTTTTAGTTTCAGTCTCAACTTTTCCATTTTCTAATGCTTTTTTAGCAACTTCTACAAGTTTATTAAATTCATTCATATCTTGAATTGCTAATTCACTAAGCATCTTTCTATTGATTTCAACTCCAGCTTTATTAAGACCATCAATGAACTTAGAATAACTTATATTATTCATTCTACAAGCAGCATTAATTCTTGTTATCCATAATTTTCTGAAGTTACCTTTATTTTTCTTTCTATCATTGAAACTATATACACCACTGTGCATTAATTGTTCTTGAGCAGTTTTATAAAGTCTATGTTTACTTCCAAAATAACCTTTTGCTCTGTTTAAAACTTTCTTTCTTCTTGCTCTTGAAACTGTTCCACCTTTAACTCTTGTCATCTATATCCCCCCTTATAACGCTTTCTTGTATCTGTTTGTGTCAGCTTGACTTAAAGCAGATCCTTTTCTAAATTTTCTATTGAAACTTGTTGGTTTTTTACCACTCATATGATTTGCTCCTGGTTTACCAATTTTAGTACTTCCACCAGGTCTTACAGTTACTTTTTTTGCTATTCCTTTATGTGATTTTTGTTTTGGCATGATGCCACCCTCCTTCATTATTTTTTTGGTGCTACTACTAAACTAATAGTTCTACCTTCTAATTTTGGTTGTTCTGTAATGCTTGCAACATCACTTAACTTATCAGCAAACTTTACTATTACTTCACGTCCTAGTTCTGGATGAGCAATTTGTCTACCTTTAAACCTAACTGATACTTTAACTTTATGTCCTTTTTCAATATAGGCTTTTGCATTTTTTAATTTAGTTTCAAAATCATGAACGTCAATTGTTACTGATAATCTGTATTCTTTTAATTCAAGGTTTTGTTCTCTTTGCTTTTTCTTAGCCTCTTTTTCTTTTTTTAATTTTTCGTACTTAAATTTGTTATAGTCTATTACTTTACAAACTGGTACTCCATTTGAAGACATAAGTACTAAATCTAATCCAGCATAATTTGCTAATGTTAGAGCATCTTCTCTTTTTTTAATCCCTAATTTTTCTCCGTTAGGTCCAATTACCATTACTTCATCGAATTTTATTTGTTCATTTATTAGAACATTATCATTTTGTTTAGCTATTGTAAACACCTCCAAAAACATATAAAAAGTGAATGCAAAATGCATCCACTTTTTAATAGAACAAAAAAGATATAAATCTTTAAGCTTTATGCCTACGAACTTTCGTAAGTCAGGCGAGTGTGGATACACTTCTTTCTCTTTTCATTTAGTATTATATACTATAAATTATGAAAATGCAAGATAAAAATGATAAATTTGTCTCAAGTGTGTGATTTTCTGCTTTTTTTGACAAAATTTATCATTTTTTATAGTTAATCTCTAATTTTTAAGTGAGTTTCTCTTAGCTGAGTTTCTGTTACTTCTGTAGGTCCACCCATAAGTAAGTCTTGGCCACTTACGTTTGGTGGGAATATTTGAACTTCTCTTAGATTTTCTTCTCCAGTTAAAAGCATTATTATTCTATCTATTCCAGGAGCCATACCAGCATGTGGTGGAGCACCATACTGAAAAGCTGTATACAAGCTCTTGAATTTAGTTTTAACTACTTCTTCGTCATAACCAGCAAGTTCAAAGGCTTTTTTCATTATTTCAATACTATGGTTTCTTACTGCACCACTAGCCATTTCACAACCATTACATACAAAGTCATATTGATATGCTAGAATACTTTCAATAGGTTCGTTGTTAAGTGCATCTAACCCACCTTGTGGCATACTAAATGGATTGTGTCCAAAATCCCACTTGTTATCTTCTTCGTTCCATTCATAGAATGGAAAATCGTTTACTATGCAAAATTCATATCTATCTTTATCAATTAGATCTAGTTCTTCGCCTAGTTTAGTTCTTAAAAGTCCAGCATATTTTTCACATTTCTTTTTATCGCTTATAATAAATAATGTATCGTTAGTTTTAAGTTCAAGACTAGTAAATAACTCACTTCTTTCTTGATCAGTTAAGTATTTGTCTAAACTTCCTTTTAAAGCATTTTCTTCTGTTACTTTTAAGTAAGCAAGCCCACTCATTCCGATTTCTTTAGCATACTCTTCCATTTTCTTGTACCAGCTATTAGATTTTTCTATATTTGAAACTTTAATACCTCTTACAGTGCTGCCAATAAATGGAGTGAAAGTAGTATTTTTAAAGATATTTGTTAACTCACTTATAATTAATGGATTTCTTAAGTCTGGTTTATCACTTCCATATTTAAGCATTGCTTCACTATAAGGAATTCTTCTAAATGGTGCAGGACTTACATACTTATCTGTAAAGTTACTAAATACATCATAGAATATTTTTTCTCCAACTTTGTATACATCTTCTTCTGTAACAAAACTCATTTCAAAGTCTAGTTGGTAAAACTCTAAAGTTCTATCTGCACGACAGTCTTCGTCTCTAAAGCAAGGTGCAATTTGGAAGTATTTGTTAAATCCACTTACCATCAGTAATTGTTTATATATTTGTGGTGCTTGAGGAAGCGCATAGAATTTTCCTTTATATTTTCTACTTGGAATTATAAAATCTCTTGCACCTTCTGGACTTGATGTTGTAATTATTGGTGTAGATATTTCTGTGAAGTCCATACTTTTCATAAGACTTCTAATATAGTCTATTACTTTAAACCTAAATACCATGTTATCATGTACTTTTGGGTTTCTTAAATCTAGATATCTATATTTTAATCTAGTTTCTTCGCTTGCTTCTTCTCTACTTCTATTTATTTCAAAAGGTAAAATGCTCGCACATTCTCCTAGTACTTCTACACTGCTTGCAAGAATTTCTATTTTTCCTGTTTTCATGTTAGGGTTAATCATATCTTCAGTTCTTAACCTTACTGTACCTGTAATAGTAACTGTGCTTTCCCTAGTTATTCCTTTAAACATATCAGCGTCTTCTGTTATGATTTGTACGATACCTTTTTCGTCTCTTAAAGTAACAAATGTTAAACCACCTAGTTTTCTAATGCTATTAATCCAACCAGCGACTCTGACTTCTTTTCCAGCGTAAGTTTCGTCAACTTCACCTGAATATACATTTCTGTAAATGTTTTCCATATTTTTTCACTCTCCTTAAAATAAAAAGACTATAAACTTAAGGACTGCTTGTTAGCAGCGGTACCACCTTAATTTATAGTCATACTATACTCTTTAATTCTTTAACGCAGAAATTACGATTACTTTCTAGTTTAGTGTCTTCATGTACCACTTAATATTAACTTACACCTATCGTTAACTCTCTATAAATAGTAAATACATTACTCCTCTAAATAAATAATATACTTAAATTATAGTTACTTTTAAGTTGTTTGTCAAGTAGTTTTGTGTTTAACATACAAAAAGGCACTTTTAATCTAGTGCTTTTTGTAATTTTGTAATGCTAGTTACATCAGTTTTAGAGTTATAGTACACTTCTACTACACTACCTTTATTTAAGAAAGGTAAGATGTCTTTTTCTACTTTTATGCTAACTTTATATTTACTACCTTCAGTATCTGTTATATAGTAATATGTATTACCATCTATTACTACACTAGTTATATTTTCTATTGTAATAACTTTATTTTCTTCTTTTCCAGTGCTAGTTGAAGGCATATTATTTAAATAGTTTTCTTTTGCTTTTTCTATTCCTAGAGAAGCGTCAGTTACTACTACTTTTTGGTAGTCTTCCACGTCAACAAATCCATACATTTTAACAAGTCCTGCATTGTCTTTTAAACTTACTAAGTAAGTAGGTCTGTTGTTTAGATTTATTAAAAGTGGGAATGTGCTTGTGTACTTCATTTGTTGCACTTGTCCTTCTGCACTTGCCATTGCTGAATATTCTTCTGCACCAGGTACTTGATAGAAATTAGTTTCTTTAGTTCTCATATTAGTTAATATGAAACCAATATTACTTTCGTCACTTGAAACTGAAGTTATTCCGGTATACAAGTATACGTCATCATCTTGTACTAAATAATTGTACCCATCAGTTGTCATTACTACTCCAGTTTGACTGAATATTGTATTTAAGAATCCTTTTTGATACATTCCCCAGTCGTCTGCTTGTTCAATTATAAGGTCTGCGTCATACACATGGTCTACCCAACTAGGCACTTCACCTACTGAATAATATTTAGTTTCTCCATTAATTGGGTTTACTATTACTACACCTTTAACATCTCTTTTTAAACCAACAGCAGTATATTTTATAACTGGTACTATCCAGTAAGGATTACCATCATTATCTAACTCAAAGTTCTCGTCTCCAAAAATGAAAGTTGGATAATTAAATCTTAAGTGTCTTTTTAAATATTTACTAAAGTATGCACTGTTAGAGTATTTTATACCACTCTTTAACTCTACTAACTCACTAGAACCGTCTACACTATTTACTGTGATATAACCTACTATACCTTTACTTTTATTCTTAATCCATTTAAAGAAACCATTGTATTCTAATGGTGTTACTCTAACTATTTTTCCATCATAATTAATTTGTGTATAATAATCACTTACATAGTATTGACTAACCATTTCAGGCATTCTACCCATTACTCTGTCTCCTAGTTTTTCTGTACTGTCTTTATCAAGTAATGGTAATTTATTAAAGTCTACTTCTTTTACATCTGTTACAAAATCATTATCTTGATTTATAGTTATTCTTTCACTATAACTTTTACTCATAAATATTGGACTACATACAATATTACCTATAAAAATGTAAGCAAAAATTATAATGCATCCAATTACTAAATATTTAGTTGCAAACATTATGTCTTTAAATTTTCTTCTTGAAACAATACTACCTAGTGAATTACAGATAGTAAATACTATTAGTAAAAATAATAAATAAGTTAGAAAACCTAAACTATGTAAATTTATTGGTGGCAAAAATATATAAAATGTGACTAATCCAACCACAAGAGTAATAATTAAACTGATTATTGTTTCTTTTTTCATGTTAAACCTCCTTACGAAACATTTTATTTCTCTTCCTAAGTAAATTATAACATTTATTTAAAAAGAAAAAAAGTCATAATTGTTAAAAAATTTGACTTACTAAAGATCTAACTTTTTTACTATATAACTTTTTACTTTCTTCATCATTTTTTAAATATCTATGTAAACTTCTAATTGTATCTAGTTCAGAATAGCCTTCTTCTTTTTTTACTATTATAAGTGCTTTTAATATTAATAAAGTATCTTTTTCTTCATTAAGGTATGATAGCATTAACTTTCTATTCATCCTTTTATAAAAAGTTTCTTCAAAACTTTTAGTTAATTTTAATTTATTTTCTTTTTTGTTTTCTTTTAGGATATGATCATAATCACTAAATATTAAACTAGATATTTTGTTATAACTATTCTTTTGTTCTGAATTATTTAATAAGAAATATTTATAGTTATCATTATTAAATTCACTTCTATCCCATGTTGCATCCATAGTATATATTCCTTTGAAGTTATACTTTTTATCATTTATTAAAACTATATTTCTAGCATGTCCTTCTATACTATTTATCATTAAACTGTTATTTTTCACGGATAAATCAGGGTCAATATCTTCTAAAATCATAGTAAGTAATGAACTAAAACCTGCACATGCAATGTAACCTGTATCCATAAAATAGTTAATGTTACCTGTCCATACTTCGTTTACTTCTTTTTCTTTACATTTAACTGATTTAACTATATCATATGCAAATATTAATTTTTCTAATGGAGAAAATGTCTTAGGAATAAAATCTTTATAATACTTTATTAATGCTTCTACTCCTATAAGTTCATCATAGGTGTAACGCGCAAAATCTTCTTCAAATATATTATATGCGTAAATTAAATCTTTTTTAGGTATACCATTATAAAGTTTATTTAATTTTTTACTGATTAGAATTTTAGTACCACTACTAATAATTATTACATCAAAACCTTTATTTTTTAAATAATGATACACTTCTTTTGCTTCTTTGTAGTCTTCAAGTAATGAGGAAATGTATAACTTATCATTTTCTTTAAAAATATATACTCTTTCATTTAATTCTATTTCGCCAAAGTTATTTAGTTTATCTATATCATTTAATAATTTATAATTCATGTTTTCCCCCTCATATGTATTGATTATACCATATTTGGTACAAAAAGAAAAGCCTTTTACAAGGCTTTATTTAACTAACTATATTATCTTCAGTTAATAATATATCATATATTTCATTTTGAACAAAGTTTCCACTTACCTTTACTTTTATAAAATTAGCTGTGTGTCCATAGAAGTAGCCATCTTTTTCTTCTTCAATAAGTACTTTCATAGTTCTATTATAAAACTTTTTATAAAAAGTACTTTCTAATTCTTGACTAAGTTCTAGTAAGTCTCTAACCCTAGATTTTTTAATATTTCCATCAACTTTATTAGGCATCTTGCTTGCAACAGTACCATATCTATCACTATATGGAAAAACATGAACTTTTGTAAAACCTATTCTTTTAATTGTTTTTATAGATTCAATGTGTTCTTCATCAGTTTCTCCTGGAAAACCAGTTATGACATCAGTTGTAATACTTACATCTTCTTTTATACTTTTTATATAGTCTATTCTATTTATAAAGTATTCTTTATCATACTTTCTATTCATTTCTTTTAATATATGATTGCTTCCACTTTGAAGTGGTATGTGTAAGTGAGGTACTAGAATGTTACTTTCTTTGAATATATCTAATACTTCATCTGTTAATTCATTTATTTCAATAGAACTTATTCTTAATCTTACTAAGCCATCAATTTTAACTAAATCTTTAAGTAAATCTGCAAATTTATATTCACCATCTATATAGTGACCAGTATGTATTCCAGTTAATACTACTTCCTTATACCCTAAAGATACTAACTTAGTTACTTCTTCAATTACAAACTCATGCCTTTTACTTCTTACTTTACCTCTTACATAAGGGATTATACAATAAGTACAATAGTTTTCACAACCATCTTCTATCTTAACAAAAGCACGAGTTCTATTATTCATACTATCTAATTCCATATCTTCAAAAGGAACATCTTCTATATTATAAAACACTTTCTTCTGTTTTTTATTTTTTATATAATCTTCTACATATTCTACTATTTTGCTTTTATCTTTGTTACCTAGTATAATATCTGCATTTATTTCTTCTAATCTTCCAGTATTAAATGCATTTTGTGAAAAACATCCACATACTACAATTATACTATTTTCATTATTTTTTCTAAGACTATTAATTATTTGTCTACTTTTTTTATCACTCATATTTGTTACAGTACATGTGTTAACTACATATATATCAGCATTTTCTTCACTATAAGTATAGCCTTTTCTAATGAAAAGGCCATGGATAAATTCACTTTCATATGTATTAACTTTGCAACCTAATGTTTTAATACAAAATTTCATTATAAACTCTCCCTGAACTCCTTTAAAGCATTTAAGAAAGATTCTTCCCTGTAATAAGGTTTATTACTTTCTTCGCTTTTAATTTCTATTTTACTAGTATCAACTTTACTAACTTTGATACCACCTAAATTTTCTTCACTCTCGTAACTAATGTTGTTAGAGGAAGCTCTTCTTAATAATTCATCATAACTAATAATTGCTTGATTTTCTTGATCACTTTCATATTCGTTTATTTTATCAAAATGTTTTTCATATTCTCCAGTTTCTTTCATGTTTTTTATTCTACTTTCTAGTTCACTAGCAGATATTATAGCCATTTCTTCTTGATCAGTTTCATAACTTTTTATGGAATCAACTACATCATTTTTTTCAAAATCAAATTTTGTTTGATTTACTAATCTAGGAGTTTCTTTTATTGTTTCTGTAACAGGTTCTTTATTCATACTCTCTTTTACTGGAAGTTCTTCTTTATTTTCAAACTTATCAATAAAATCATCATCAACATCTTCTTCATTATCATAATAATATTTTTCATTTATTTGTAATTTAATTAAATATATTATTACAGACAAAATTACTATCATCATTATTATTAAAAATATTAGAAAGAAATCTCCTTTTACTAGTAATTCTATAAAATTATTAATTCCATCTTTCATTATTTACTCACCCTTCACATAATTAATAATAGAACATACAGTTAATAAAACTGTTTCAGTTCTTAGTACATTATTACCTAAAGAGGTTTTTGTGTAACCAATACTTACTAACAAATCTTCTTCTTTATTAGTAAGACCTCCTTCTGGTCCAAATACTATATTTATTTTATCACATATAGAATTACTATTTAACACCTTATTAATACTTTTTACATTATATTCGTCAAGTGAACATAAAATATTTACACTACTAGAACTTTCTATACTGTCAACTTTTATTACTCCAGTTACTTTAGGAATAGAAGTTCTTCGTGACTGTTCACTGGCTTCTTTGGCTATTTTATTGTATCTCATTAACTTCTTTTCTAACTTATCTTTGTTAATTATAAATTTACATCTTTCATATTGTACTAGTATGAAATTATTTACACCTAGTTCAGTACATTTTTCAATTATGAAACTTGTTTTTTCATCATTTAGTACTGGAATGTATGCGGTTACGACAGGACCTTCTTCTTTAGTTTTATATACACTTATTATGGAAGCACTTTTTAAGTCTTCACACATTTTACATATATAAGAAGTTCCTTCAAAGTTAACTATTACCTCGCTTTCTTCTTTAATTCTCATTACATTTTTAATATGATGTAAGTCTTCACTATCAAAATACAATATATTATTTTCTTTTTTATTACTAAAATATTGTTGCATGTCTAAATTATACCATAATAAAGGGAATGTTTCAAACATTCCTTAGCAACCAGTAAAAATTCTTTTATTCTATAATAGAAACAAAATTATTTTAAGTGGATATTTATATATAAAAGAGATACTTCTTTTCAAGTACCTCTTTTAAACTTAACAATTACTATTGTCATAGTCTATTTCATATGGTGTCTCTGATGTCCCATTTCCTGTACTATATAGAGTGCAAGATTTGAGAGAAACGACGGGACGCATGGCATCAGCATTGCCGACGCCGCCGCCGTTCAAGGCGCCAGGGAAGTGCGAATCGTTCACGAAGAACACGTAAGCATTGCCGCTAAGCCAACAGCTAGGAGACAACAACCACCATACGGTTGAGCCTGTTATACTACCATTTGCACTATTTAAATAATACCATGCGTATGGACTTGTTAAACTTGTGTTACCTTTTCCACCAGCACGCATTATTTCGTCTGCTGTCATTAATGCTATTGGGTATGTTAGTTTTGCACTTGTATTATCTACACTGAACGCATCACTTGCTTCTGTACAGTCATATGTAGGGAGATGACTTGTAGTTGCTCTTGCATATGGTGCATAGTTGAAATTTGTACTACCTGTGTTATATGTTCCTACTGTTTGTTCTGTTCTATCATTACAATATACTGCTGTTGTACTTAGGTATTTTGTATATGATGTCATGTTACTTGCATACCAATTATCTATTGCTGTTTTTATTGTGCTGTTATTTGTATTTGTTCTTGCATTTACTAATGTATCATCTTTTTCTCCATACATATATCCTACATATTTTGGACTATTGGATGGAGTGTTGAAAGCAGTAGTACCTGTACTTAAATATCCGCTTGTTGTATCTGTTGCTGTTCCTGAGTATAACATTCTTACACTTCCATCTGCATTTGTTCTTATTATTCTCCAGTAGTACCCTGCAAATTTAACCCAGTTATTTGTTGTATTTCCTGCATAATAATATACTGTTGTATCTGTTATATTATGTACATTCTTTTCTGTTGCTGTAAATAATGTTCCTGTTGTATTATTTGTAAATACTGAATCATAAGTATCTCTTGTGTTTCTTGTTGGGTTATCTTTTAATATTTGACTTAAAAGCGTAAGTTTTTCTGTTCCTTCAGTAATAAATAAATTTCCACTTAGTTTTCTTCCCATATCATCACTTTGGTCTACACTTTCATCGTTTGCATACTTAAATTCAATTGTATAACTTTGTGTTACTCCTACTGGAATGCTAACACTATAAGCAAGTATTGTATCTTTAGGTGCACTTGACTTTGGTACATCTTTAAACTCAGTCATATTGTATCCACCATTAGTACTAGTTATCTTGTATTGTAAATATCCATTAGTTACAAAAGTATTTACTAAGTCTTGTATAACTATGTTATATTTGTATTCACTTTTACTGTTGTTTTCTACAGTAAATGTTTTAGTATCACTCCATCCTGGTTCAATGTTACTTCCAGATATCGCTCCATCACTATCAGTAAATATTATTTTTAAGTCTGCACTGTTGATGGTAACATTTTTCCCCTTTCCTATTATTTGTGCTGTAAAGTATGCTAGTGTTACACTAAGTACTACTACTAGTAAACTAGCAACCACTAATATTGTTTGTTTTTTTTGCATAAACTTCTCCCTCCTTTTATTACATAACAAAAAAATGGGTAGACTCATTCTATCCATTTTATTTCATGCAAAAAATCATTTACTTTTAAGTTAGTTAGAAGATAATACCCCCCCCCCATTGTACATTATTTTGTACTACAAGAGAAATATAACTTAATTTATTTACATAATTGTTAGTCATATTGTATATCCTCCTTCTACCTTAACTAAATTTATTATACAAAAAAAGTACTTTTATTTCAAGTACCTTTTTGTATTTTGATAAAATCTTTTCTTTTATTTTTTATGATATTACTTTAATTATTGTTGGTTTTATTATACTATTTTAGTAAAAAAAAAATCCCCAAAATGGGAATCTTTATATTTAATTATTCAATGATTTCAGTTACTTTACCAGCACCAACAGTTCTACCACCTTCACGGATAGAGAATTCTGTTCCGTTTTCGATAGCGATTTTGTTGATTAATTCAACTGTCATAGAAACATTATCACCAGGCATAACCATTTCAACACCAGCAGGTAATTCGATTACACCAGTAACATCTGTTGTTCTGAAGTAGAATTGAGGTCTATAGTTACTGAAGAATGGAGTATGTCTTCCACCTTCTTCTTTAGATAGAACATAAACTTCTGCTTTGAATTTTTTGTGAGGTGTAACTGAACCTGGTTTTGCAAGTACTTGTCCTCTTTCAACATCTTCTCTGTTGATACCACGAAGAAGTACACCAGCGTTATCTCCTGCTTCAGCAAAGTCCAATGACTTTCTGAACATTTCGATACCAGTTACAACTGTTTTTCTTGTATCTTTTAATCCAACGATTTCAACTTCGTCATTTAATTTAAGTATTCCTCTTTCAACACGTCCTGTAACAACTGTTCCACGACCAGTGATTGTGAATACATCTTCAATACTCATTAAGAAAGGCTTTTCAGTATCTCTTACTGGAGTATCGATCCAAGTATCTACTGCATCCATTAATTCATCGATAGCAGCTACATATTTAGGATCACCTTCTAGAGCTTTTAATGCTGAACCTCTTATGATAGGAGTGTTATCTCCATCGAAACCATATTCAGTTAATAATTCTCTAACTTCCATTTCTACTAAATCAAGTAGTTCTGGATCATCAACCATATCGCATTTGTTGATGAATACTACCATTTTAGGTACACCAACTTGTCTTGATAATAAGATGTGTTCTCTTGTTTGAGGCATAGGTCCATCAGTTGCACTAACAACTAGGATAGCACCATCCATTTGAGCAGCACCTGTAATCATATTTTTAACATAGTCAGCGTGTCCAGGACAGTCTACGTGAGCATAGTGACGTTTTTCAGTTTGATACTCAACGTGAGATGTATTAATAGTAATACCTCTTTCTCTTTCTTCTGGAGCTTTATCTATATTTGCATAATCAACAAATTCTCCTCCAAATTTTTCAGCTTGTCTTTTGGTAATAGCAGCAGTTAATGTTGTTTTACCATGGTCTACGTGTCCAATTGTACCAATGTTAACATGTGGTTTTGAACGATCAAATTTTTCTCTTGCCATTTTAAATTTCCTCCTTTTTCTATATACATTATTATTTTACCTAATAGTTTAAACTTTTTCAAGTCTAAACTATTAAGTTTTACATTTTTTTAATTAGGCAACACTATTTTTCTTAATAATATCTTCAGCAATGTTTCTAGGTACTTCTTCATAGTGGTCAAATACCATTTGATATTGTCCTCTACCTTGAGTATTACTTCTTAATACTGTCATGTAACCAAACATTTCTGCTAAAGGTACCATTGCACCTATTTCTAGGTCTTTACCTCTTGATTCATTACCAAGTGGTCTTCCTCTTCTACTAGTTAAGTCTCCCATAACTGTTCCCATAAATTCTTCAGGAACTACAACAGATACTTTCATTATTGGTTCTAGTAAAACAGGTTTACATTTATTTTTAGCTTCTTTAAGTGCCATAGATGCGGCAATCTTAAATGCCATTTCGTTAGAGTCTACATCATGGTATGAACCATCAAATAATGTACACTTAACATCTATCATAGGATATCCAGCAAGTACTCCTCCAGCTAAAGCCTCTTGAAGTCCTTTATCAACAACACCAATGTATTCACGTGGTACTACACCACCAACAACAGCGTCAACGAATTCATATCCTTTATCTTTATTAGGTTCAAATTTAACCCAAACGTGTCCATATTGTCCACGTCCACCACTTTGCTTAATGTATTTACCTTCACAGTCAGCTGGTACTGTAAGAGTTTCTCTATAAGCAACTTGTGGTTTACCAACGTTACACTCAACATCAAATTCTCTTCTCATTCTATCAACTAGAACATCTAAGTGTAACTCACCCATTCCAGCTATAATAGTTTGACCAGTTTCATGGTTTGTACTAGCTCTGAATGATGGGTCTTCTTTTGCTAACTTTTGAAGTGCAAGACTCATTTTTTCTTGGTCTGCTTTTGATTTTGGTTCAATAGCAAGTTCAATAACTGGTTCTGGGAAAGTCATTTTTTCAAGTATAACTTTTGATTTTTCATCACACAAAGTGTCACCAGTAAATGTGTCTTTAAGTCCTACTGCAGCAGCAATTTCTCCTGCATAAACTTCAGTAATTTCCTTTCTTTGATTAGCATGCATTTGTAAAATACGTCCAATTCTTTCTTTTTCTCCTTTAGAACTATTATATACATATGAACCACTCTTTAATGTTCCAGAGTATACTCTAAAGAATGTTAAGTTACCAACGAATGGATCGTTCATAACTTTGAATGCTAGTGCACTAAATGGTTCAGAGTCACTTGCTTTTCTTTCAATTGGATTATCATTCATATCAATTCCCTTTACTGGAGGGATATCTGTTGGAGCTGGTAAATAATCAAGTACAGCATCAAGTGCAAGTTTTACACCTTTGTTTCCTAAAGCAGTACCGCATAGTACTGGATAGAATTCTCCAGCTATAACACCTTTTCTTATAGCAGACTTAATTTCTTCAACACTAAGTTCATTTCCTTCTAAGTATTTTTCCATTAACTCATCATCAAACATACTAACTGTTTCAATAAGTTCCATACGTTTTTCTTCAGCAATACTTTTTAATTCAGCAGGAATTTCTATTTCAGTAGCATTTTCATGTTGATCCCCATCATAATGATATGCTTTCATAGTAACTAAGTCAATAATACCACTAAAGTTATCTTCAGCACCAATAGGCCATTCAATAGGTGCACTATTTTCACTTAGTCTATCTTTAATTGTTTCTAAGCTAAATTCAAAGTTAGCTCCCATTTTATCCATCTTATTAGCGAATATCATTCTTGGAACTTTCCATTCATTAGCTTGTCTCCAAACTTGTTCAGTTTGTGTTTCAACACCAGCTTGAGCATCAATAAGCGCAATTGCACCATCAAGTACTCTTAAACTACGAGAAACTTCAATAGTAAAGTCTACGTGTCCTGGTGTATCTATGATATTTAATCTATATCCTTTCCAATGTGCAGTAGTTGCAGCACTGGTAATTGTGATACCTCTTTCTTTTTCTTGTTCCATCCAGTCCATTTGTGATTCACCATCATGTGTTTCACCGATTTTATGTGTTATACCTGTATGGAAAAGTACACGCTCTGTAAATGTAGTCTTACCAGCATCTATATGTGCCATAATACCAATATTACGTAGCTTATCTAAAGATACATCACGTGCCATAATTCATTCTCCCTTCTATATATTACCATCTATAATGAGCATAAGCTTTATTAGCTTCAGCCATCTTGTGAGTATCCTCACGTTTCTTAACAGCACCACCAACACCGTTAGCAGCATCTATTATTTCGTTAGCTAAGTTTTCAGCCATACCTTTACCACTTCTATTTTTAGCATATTGTACTAACCAACGAAGTGCTAAAGTTTGTTTTCTTTCTTCTCTAACTTCAACTGGAACTTGATAGTTACCTCCACCAATACGTCTACTCTTTATTTCTAATTGAGGTTTAATATTTTCATAAGCCTTCATAAACACGTCCATTGGTTCTTCTCCAGTTTTTTCTTTAACTATGTTAAATGCATCATATAAAATAGTTTGAGCAGTTCCTTTTTTACCACCAATCATAATTCTATTGATTAATTTAGTAACAACTTTGCTATTATAAATAGGATCAGCTAATACTTCTCTTTTAACTGCTTGTCTTTTACGCATAGTTTAATCCTCCCTTCTTAATTATTTGTTTTTAGGTTTTTTAGTACCATATTTACTTCTACCTTGTCTTCTCTTGTCAATACCTGCAGTATCTAATGTACCACGAACAATGTGATATCTAACTCCGATTAGGTCTTTAACACGTCCACCTCTTATTAATACTACACTGTGTTCTTGTAAGTTATGTCCTTCTCCAGGAATATAGCAAGTTACTTCGTAACCATTACTTAATCTTACACGAGCATATTTTCTTAATGCTGAGTTTGGTTTCTTAGGTGTTTTAGTACCTACACGAGTACATACTCCACGTTTTTGAGGACTCATGTTGTTAGTTCTTTTTCTATCTTTTGAGTTAAATCCAACATTTAATACTGGGCTTTTACTCTTTCTAACTTTTTGTCCTCTACTTTTTCTAACTAATTGGTTAATAGTAGTCATATTAACTCCTTTCCCGTACACACTTCCTGGTGTATCGTATTTGTTATTTTAATTAGAGTTTTACATGAAAACTCAAACATTTATAATATATCACGTTAATGTATGTTTGTCAAACATTTTTGATCATTTTACACTTTATTTTGATATATTTTTTTATAAAAAAAAACTTTATTTTAATTGCAAAGCTTTCTTTTTATAAAATTTCTTTAATTCAACTAATTTAGTCTCATATATATCAATATATGAAAGTAACATATTCTTATCACTCAATGCTATATTTTTAAATACAGAAACCACTCCATTTTCATCATATTTAAATGCTGGATATAAATCTATTTTTTTAAGTTTTCTATAGTAATGATAATATTCTGCTTTTGGTATATATAAATTTTCAAAAGGAATAGTTCTATTTTCTATTAGTTCAAGACTTTCATGTAAATCCTTATATGTGTTAAATAAAAACTTATCTTCTTCATCGGTAATTAAACTATCAATTAGCTTTACTTTATCCTTTAATGAAGTTAACTTTAAATCATTAGCAGTTAATTCACTCACTTTTTTATCTAATACTCTATTTAATTCATTTAATACAAAGTTTCTTTTAAACTCAAAATCATAATAAGTAAATAATTTTATTTTATCTTTTATCACTTTGATAACACCTTCTTCGATTCTATTTCATCTAGTATAGATGGTAATCTTTTACTTATAACATATAATAAACTATTTGTAAAATTTACTAAACTACAATGTTTACCATATTGGATCTTAATTAATTTACCTTCATTATTATATGTAAATAATGGGTATTTTCCAAGAGTATCAATAGATGCTACTCTTTCAAATTTAATTGTTGAATGTACAAGAGAACATTTTTGTAATTCAATTTCTTTATTTTGTAAAAGTTGTAACCCTACTAACGCTTTTTTAAATATCTTAGCGGTAAAATTCTTATCTTTTTTATTAATTAAAATCATTAACTCACTAATACTTTTATCTTTAAATTTAATTCTATTCATCCAAGCCGTATAAACAATTTCAGTAGTTAATCTGTCAAATAGTTTTTCTAATTTTTCTTTTAATACTATGTTTTCCATCATAAACACACTTCCCTTCTTTTATCAATTTCTATATTTTAAACAAAAAAAGGCTAGTTGTCAAGCCTTTTTGTATAAAATTAATTACATTTCGTACTATAATTTGGGTTTTCATAAGTTGTTCCACATTTTAAATAAGCAGTAGCATCATTGTTATTAAATACTACACAAGCCGAACAGGATTCACCACTATGCATTACTTTATCAATATATTTAGAATTTACTAAAATATCTAAAGAAACTTTCCCACTATAACTATTAGTTGCATCATCATAAGTTATTGTGCTAGGACAAGTACCATATCCTATCGGGTTTTTACACATATCTTCTAAATATAAAAGCCCCGCTTCTCTTATTTCATCTTCTTGTACTTTCATAGTTTTTTCAATTCCACCATTTAATGAAGAAAGTATTCTAGGCACTGCTAGTGTCATTATAACTCCTAATATTGCTATAATAGCAATTACTTCAATTAACGTAAATCCTTTTTTATTCATATATTATTCCTCCAATAATAATATAACATATTTTTTTAATTTCCACAATCTTCTATGCTTTCTAAATCTATATATTTTTTATCGATTAGTTTATTTAATGATTCTATTTGAAGAAGTATATCTTTTGATTTTAATTGATCCATATATACTTCACTTTTAAGTAGTTCATTATTTAATAAATTAACTTTCTTTTCTAAATCATTTATTTCTTTTTCTATTATTTTCTTACCATTTGTTTTATCAATATTTTTCTTTTCTTTTTTTGGTTTTTCTTCCTTATTAGCTTTAGTACTATCAGATACTACTCTTTTTTCTAAATACTCCTTATATCCATAGTTATATAAAGTTGTTTTGTTTTTTTCTATAACTAATAGTTTCGTACACACTTTATTAATCAAGTATCTATCATGACTTACGATTATTAATGTACCTTTGTAATCATTTAATAAACTTTCTATAGTTTCTTTGTTAATCAAATCTAAGTGATTTGTTGGTTCATCTAATATTAGCAAGTTTGGTTTTGAATTTAATATTTTACATAAACTTACTCTTACTTTTTCTCCACCACTTAAGTCTTTTATTTGTTTAAAAACGTCATCTCCTTTAAAATTGAAGTTTCCTAAAAGAGTTCTTACTTCAAGAGGAGTCATTTCATTAAAAGTATTTTTTATTTCATCATATATAGTGTTTTCTTTGTTTAAGTTTTCTAATTGTTGACTAAAGTATGCATATTTTACATTTTGACCAAGTATTACTTTTCCCTTTATAGGTGGAATAACACCTGTTATTGTTTTAATCAATGTACTTTTTCCTATTCCATTATCGCCTATTAT
Source organism: Clostridium sp. CAG:628 (assembly GCA_000438415.1). GTDB lineage: Bacteria > Bacillota_I > Bacilli_A > RF39 > UBA660 > CAG-628. The sequence goes on along the minus strand of FR902240.1, from coordinate 42,962 downwards.
TCCTAGTTTATCTTCTCTTTCTAGATTTAAGTCAATGTTAAATAATTCTTTAGTATACCCAACTGATAAGTTTTTTAGTTTTAATACATCTTTATAACTAGTAGTTGTTGGATTAAAGTTTATCTTAAATGTTTTTTTATCAAATGTTTCTGGTTTTTCTATTTTAACCATTTTTTCTATTTGTTTTAATTTACTCATTGCCATTTTTGCTTTTGTAGGTTTATACTTAAATCTATCAACTAATTCTTCAAGTCTTTTTATTTCTTTCTTTTGTCTATTATAGTCTTTTAATGCTTTTATATAGTCTTCTTCTCTTTGTTTAATGTAACTAGTGTAATTTCCAACATACTTTTTAGTTGTTCCATATTCAATTAAGTATATAATGTTACAGATGCTATCTAAAAACATTCTATCATGACTAACTAGAATAATGTTATTTTTATATTCTTTTAAGTAGTTTTCTAACCATTCAATTGCTGTTATATCTAAGTGGTTAGTGGGTTCATCTAGTATAAGTAAGTCAGGACGTGATAAAAGTAGCTTTAGTAGCGATAGTTTAGTTAGTTCTCCACCTGAAAATTCACTTATTTTTTTATTATATACATCAGTATTAAATCCAAATTTATTTAAGGCAGTAATGTATTCTTTTTTGTAAATATATCCTCCTAAAAATTCATAACTTTCAAGTAAGTCATTATATTTTATTAATGTTTCTTCTTTATAACTATTAGACATTTCTTTTTCTAAAGATTCAAGATTTTTTTCAATATTTATTATTTCTCTATATGAAGACCTTATGTAATCAATTAAAAGTGTATCTGGGTCAGTTAAGTTTTCTTGACTGACATAACCTATTTTAAATTTATCTTTTTCTATATGTAATTTATCATAACCGTTAGTAAAAGGTATTTGTCCGGTTATTCCTTTTAAAAGTGTTGTCTTACCACTTCCATTTCTTCCTACTAAACCTACTTTTTCATTGTTCTTTATTAAGAAATTTATGTCTTCTAATATTACTTTGTTATTTATTTCTATACTTCCATTTGTTATTTTTAAATACATAGTACTTCACCTAGAATTATTGTATCATATAATTTTAAAATTTTAAATTTTTTTATTAATTAACTTGACTTTATTAGAAAAATAAGGTAAGATTAAGTAGTCAGCTGGAGTGATACTCAAGAGGCCGAAGAGGCGCCCCTGCTAAGGGTGTAGGTCGGGAAACTGGCGCGAGAGTTCGAATCTCTCTCACTCCGCCATAATAAAAAAATAAACACTTAAGATATTTCTTAAGTGTTTTTTTGTTAGAATAAAACTAATCTTCCGATTAAATCTAACAAGTTGGAAAGGATACGTCCTTACCATTATTATTTTATGTATTAAATATGTTTTTATACATATTATTTTAATGAGGTGATTATACGTGATTATTATAAAGAATTTAGTTAAAAATTATGTACTTAATTTAACTAGCGAAGATGTTATTAAGTATGGCCTTAAAGAAGGAGTTGAAGTAACAACAAGTGAAGCAGAAATATTTGTTAGTACTGTTAAAGCAAATGTTGACTATATACTTGATGGACATGCTAAAGAGGTTTTAGAAAGTAAAAAAAGTTCTTTTAGTGAAAGTGTTTATTTTAAACTAAATGAACTTATAAACAAATATTCTAAATTTATTTAGAATTAATATAGTCGTTAAACTTTTTATCTTTAATCATTTCTATTTCATATTTATAAGGTGCATATGCATCTTTTTCATTTCTATTTATCCAAGGAGTCTCAAGTATTTTAGGAATATTATCTAGTCTTTGATTATAAATTACATTGATTAAGTTATCAAATCCAATAGTGCCATATCCTAAGTTTGCATGTCTATCTTTGTGACTACCAATTGGATTCATGCTGTCGTTTACATGAATACATTTAATTTTATTAATTCCAATACTTTTATCAAAAACATCCAAAAACTCATCAAACTTACTTATATCAATGCCTGCATCGTTCATGTGACATGTATCTAAACAAACAAAAACTTTTTCTTTTATACTTTGATCTAATAAGTCAATTATTTCTTTTAAGTCACTTATACTTGTTCCTACTTCTGTTCCTTTTCCACTCATGAATTCTAAAAGTAAATTAACCCCATCTATACCATCTAATGCAATATTTAAACCATTTGCAATATTTTTTATACCAGTTTTTCTATCAAGAGTAGTATAACTTCCTGGATGAAGAACAATATTTCTTATATCAAGTTCTATACATCTATTTAGTTCTTGCCTTAAAAAATTAATATAAAACTCATACTTTTCTTCACTTGTGTTATTAGCAAGATTTATTATAAAAGGAGCATGTACAATACATTTAGTTTTATCTAGTCCATACTCTAACATTTTCTCATGTGCCTTTTTAGTTAGTTCTTTATCAATAGGAAACCTTAATGTGCTTTGGTTACTTCCTGTATAAAACATAAATATATTTGCACCATAACTAATACTCTCATTCACTACTCCAAGTAGTCCTTTATCTTTTAAATAACTTGTATGACTTCCAATATATAACATAAATTTTACCTCCAATAGTGTAATTATATCAAAAATTGATTGACTAAACCAGTATTTTGTGGTAAATTATTATAGAAGTTTAAGGAGGCAAAAAAGATGGCAAAAAATTTATCTGATAGAAAAAATATGAGCAGTAATAATAGACCTTTCAGTTTAAAGGCTACTAAAAAGACTCAAAAAGTTAATTTACAAACTGTTAAAATTGACGGAAAGAAAGTTAGATTAACTACTAAAGAAATTAGAAGTTTAGAAAAATAAATCACTTAGAAGAGTGATTTTTTTGTGGTATATTTTTAGTAGATGGAGAACTCATTGATAATAATAAGAAATAATTTGCTTTAATATTTGTGTTATCAGTAAATAATTGTTGACTTCGCTTTAAATTTGTAATTTTATTATGAACTACAAACTTTTTAATAGGTACTTTATTTTTTGTTTAGCTTTAGTTCTTTTTTGTATTTATATCAACTATTTTTCTACAATAATTATCTATAATAAGTATTAATTATGTTTGTTAACTTTCAATTAATAAAAGACATCACTAGTTAAGTGATGCTTTAACTTTCAAATTGACTACTATATAGTGACTTATAAAGACCATTTTTCTTTAATAGTTCTTCATGTGTACCTTGCTCGATTATGTCTCCATCTTTTAGTACTAATATTAAGTCAGCATTTTTAATTGTGGAAAGTCTATGTGCAATTATAAATGAAGTTCTTCCTTTCATAAGAGTATCCATTGCTTTTTGAATAAGTTCTTCAGTTCTTGTATCTACACTACTAGTAGCCTCATCTAAAATTAGAATTTTAGGGTTTTTTAGTATTGCTCTTGCAATTGTAAGTAATTGTTTTTGTCCTTCACTAATATTACTAGTTTCTTCGTTTATTTCTAAGTTATAACTATCTGGTAAAGTTTGTATAAAGTGATGTACTTGAGCCTCTTTAGCAGAAGCAATAACCTCGTCATCCGTCGCATCAAGTCTACCATACCTAATGTTTTCCATAATCGTTCCACTATAAAGCCAAGTATCTTGTAAAACCATTCCAATATTTTTTCTAAGACTAGTCCTTTCTACATCTTTTATGTTTACACCATCTATTAATATATTACCTGAATTTACATCATAAAATCTCATAAGAAGTTTTACTAATGTAGTTTTTCCGCTTCCAGTTGGTCCTACTATTGCTATTTTTTTACCACTTTCTATATGTGCAGTGAAGTCTTTAATAATAATTTTGTTTTCATCATATCCAAATTTAACATGGTCAAAAGTAATATTACCTTGAACATTATTTAAAGGTACTGGATTTTCTACTTTCTTTTCCTCTTCTTCACTTAGATAGTCTTCTACTCTTTCACTAGCAGCAATCATGCTTTCTAATTCTGTCATAATACTTGCTAGACTACCTATTGGATTTGTAAAGTTTTTAGCATATGTTATAAATGACTGAATGTTACCTACTGTAATCTTTCCTTGTATTACAAATAAACCACCTAAAAATGCAATTACAACATAGCTTAAATTTCCTATAAGCATCATTATTGGGTGCATTATTCCACCAATAAAGTTACTCTTCCAAGTGCTATCTGCAAGTAAATCATTTTCTTTATTAAATTCTTTTAATATTTTATCTTCTGAATTAAATACTTTAACTATATTATGGTTTCTTAACATTTCTTCTACTTTAGTGTCAACTTTGGCTAGTCCTTCTTGACGAAGAGTAAAATATTTTTGTCCCTTACTTGCAATTATTGCAGTTAATATCATACATATTGGTAGTATTATAATTATTGCTAGAGTCATTGTTACATTTATGCTAAACATCATTATAAGCATACCTAATACGGCTATTATACATGTTACTGTTTCAGTTAATGTATTACTTAGGTTTTGACTTATTTTATCTATATCATTAGTTATTAGAGATAATACTTCTCCATGACTCTTTTTATCAAAGTATTTAAGTGGTAACTTTTCCATTTTTCTATTTACTTTTTTTCTTAATTCTAATGTGTATTTCGCACTTATTTTTGCAACTACTATACCTTGTATATAGTTAAATATAGCACTTATTATATAAAGTATAAGTAATGTTAAAAGTATAGTATGTAATTTTGTATAATCTATATTTCCAGCATTATTTAGTTTTCTAACTACTCCATTATATAATTCAGTAGTAGCATTACCTAGTACTTTTGGTCCAACTATTGTAAATAAGGTAGACAATATACTAAATATAAATACTATTATTATTCCCTTTTTATAAGGGAAAAGAGATTTAATTAGTTTTTTTAGTGAAGTAGTAAAATTCTTTGGTTTTGTATTATTTGGTAAGTTATTCATTATTCTTCACCTCCTAATTGGCTAACTTTTATTTCTTTATATATTGGACATGTTTTAAGTAATTCTTCGTGAGTACCACATCCAACTATTTCTCCATCATTTAAAACTATTATATTGTCAGCATTAATAACACTACTAATTCTTTGCGCTACTATAAATATCATTTTATCTTTAGAAATAGTTTTTAAATTTTTTCTAACTTTAGCATCAGTTTTAAAGTCAAGAGCACTAAATGAGTCATCAAATATAAGAATACTTGGGTCTTTTGCTAAAGCCCTAGCGATAGATAATCTTTGTTTTTGTCCACCACTTACGTTTGACCCGCCTTCACTTATTTCTCTATTAAATTTTTCTTCTGTTTCATTAATAAATTCCATAGATTCACTTAACTTGCAAGATTCTTCTATTAATCCAATATTCTTTTTCTTTTGTCCAAATGCTAAGTTACTCATAATAGTACCTTTAAATAGTTTACCTTTTTGTGGAACATAACCGATGTTACTTCTTAAGTCTGAAATACTAATGTCTCTTATATCAACATTATTAATTAATATACTTCCACTTGTTACTTCATATAGTCTAGGTATTAAATTAATAAGGGTTGATTTACCACTTCCTGTACTACCAATAAAAGCAGTCGTTGTTCCTTTTTTTGCTATAAAACTTATATTTCTTAATACATCTTCTGTTGCATTATTGTATCTAAAATATACATCTTTAAATTCTAAAGAATCGATATTAACAATTTTTTTAGTTTTTTCTTTATTAGTTATTGTACTCTTAGTATTAAATATTTCACTTATTCTTTTAATGCTTACAAAGCTTCTAGGTATCATAATTGCAGACATAGACATCATTAAGAATGAACTTATTATTTGCATTGTATATGTAATAAATGCTATTAAATCACCTACTTGCATAGTGAAAGATGATACTTTATATGCTCCTACCCAAATAATAAGTATAGCAACTCCATTCATTATGAATGTTAAAGTTGGCATTGATAAACTCCATACAATATCTATAAATAATGCATTACTAGTTAAATCGTTGTTGGCTTTATCAAACTTATTTTCTTCAAACTTTTTATTTGCAAATGCTCTTATTACTTGAAGTCCTGTTAAGGATTCTCTACTTACTAAGTTAACACGGTCAAGTAAATCTTGATATTTTTTAAACTTTGGAGATAGTAACATAAAAGATGTAAGAATTAAGATAAGTACTAAAATTACGGCAAGAACAATTATCCAAGATATAGGGCTACCTACTACTTTAGTAATCGCTCCAATTCCTATAATTGGAGCAAATAATACAACACTAAGTATCATAGTTACTACACTACTAACTTGAGTTATGTCGTTTGTACATCTAGTAATTAAAGATGCACTGCTAAAGTTATTTAAGTCTGAGGTTTCTAGAGAAACTATTTTTTCTACTAGTTTTTTTCTTAAATCTCTACTAAACATAGTACTTACTTTGCTAGAAATAAATACACTTAGTATAGTTATTCCCATTGCAAGTATTGCAACTAAAATCATTTTTATACCAGTAGTTTTAATATAAGACATAGACATATCGTCAACATCTATTCCTACTATTTTATATTCTTTTTTTAAGTTATTAATTATTTCACTTCTATTAGTAGTATTATAGATTTTTTCTAATGATGGCAACACTTCTTTTTCAGTTAAGTTATCGTTGATTTTAGTACATACAAAGTTATTACATTCATAACTTCTTCTTATTAAACTTTCATCATTCGCATTAAGTAGCAAGCTATTAAAAGTAGAACTTGTTAATTTAATGGGTACTACACTAGTTATTCCGCTACTTTCTATTCCTACATTAACTATGTTACTAGTAAATGTAGGGAGTGCTAAATTGCAGTATGCTTGTACAATTAGAAGGGCTATTACTGCTAATATATGACATTTATACTTTAGTAAACACCTACTTATTTCTTTCATTTTCATCACCATAATAAGTTTACAAACTTAAATAAAAAAAGTCAAGATTTACTTCTTAACTTTCATTTTAATATTTCAGTTAGTATGCTATTCATCACATATATTTGTGATTCTTTTATTAGTATGTTATTATTTTTCATTTCTAGTATACCTTTTTTTAGTAATGGCGTTATATTAAACTCATCTTGTATATTAGTGTTATATTTGTTATAAAAATCTATTACGTTTATTCCATCAAGTTTTCTTAAACCTAGTATTACTTCATTTTCCATGTCTTCTCTTTTAGACATAACTAGTTCATTAAAACGATACTCATCTTTTAAGTATGTATTAAAACTTTTCGTGTTTTCATATCTTAATTCACTGATAAAACCATGGGCACCTAGTCCAAAACCATAGTATTCATTATTATACCAGTAATTTAAGTTGTGTATGCTTTCATAACCTGGTAAACTATAATTACTTACTTCATAGTGATGGTAACCTTTTGATTTTAATTTCTTTTCTATATATTTATACATTTTATAATCTAAGTCTTCATCTAAAGGTTTTACTTTATTTATACCTAGTACTGTATTATTTTCTATAATTAGGCTATATGCTGAGATATGAGGTATGTTTAGTTTTAAATACTCTTTTACGTCACTTTTTAGTATGCTAAAGTTTTCGATGGGAAGTGCATACATTAAGTCAACATTTATATTGGTAAAATATTTTTTCACAAGATTTACATTGTTTATTATTTCTCGTTTTGTATGCTTTCTATTTAAATATTTTAAGTTGTACTTGTTAAAACTTTGTACTCCAATACTTATTCTATTTACTCCATTTCTTTTTAATAATGATAATTTTTCTTCTGTTATATCATCGACATTCATTTCAAATGTGAACTCTTTTAAGTTATCTTTTTTAAATATTTTAATTATTTCAAATAACTTATTTAAGTTTTCAATACTAAGAGTACTAGGAGTTCCTCCACCTATATAAATTGTTTTAATTTCATCATTGTCATAATACTTTTTTATTTCTTTTTCTAAGTGAACTAAGTATTCACTAGCCCATATTTCATCATGTATAAATTTACAAAAATCACAATAACTACATATGCTTGAACAAAAAGGTATATGTATATAAACACTTCTCATAACTCATCACTAGTATAATTTTATCAAAAATCTTTGGCAAAGTCTACAAATTATGGCATAAAAATTAAAAAGGATGTTTATCACACCCTAGGTTAAAATAGTTTTTTGTTTTTATTTAGTTTTATTAATTATGTTGTCAATAAAAAAGCTCCAATAAATGGAGTTAACATTTTTAATTGGTGACCAGTACGGGATTTGAACCCGTGAATGCACGCGTGAAAGGCGTGTGTGTTAACCATTTCACCAACTGGCCATTACAATGGTGGGCCTGAATGGACTTGAACCATCGACCTTGCGCTTATCAGACGCACGCTCTAACCAACTGAGCTACAAGCCCGTTCTCTTAAAGAACCTATTCCATTGTATACTATTTTTGTAAATAAATCAAGTATAAATTTTCATTTTTTTAATATTTTTTAAAAAGTTATAGATAACTATAGAAAACAAAGAACACAAAATGAGTTATCTTAGTACTTTTTTATTCATACTAACTTTAAAACGATTATTAAAAGAATCTATGGTATTTGATACTAAATTTATGCTTTCATAATTATTATCCAATTTAATATTTAAAAGTTCTCCGTTAACGTTATAAGTAAATTCTGGAGTTTTTCTAACACTTTTATTTCTTATAACATCTACTTCTACTACTAAACCTTGAATATTTTCCATAAGTGTAACCATTCTTTTAAATAGTTCTCTATTAAAGGTTTCATCATCTATTAACATTAACATGGTTCTAATAGATGCATTTTTAGGACATTTACCACCTAATTTACTTTTAAGTAAATTATTTAATTCTCCCATAATAATTGTTTTTTGATCATTAACATCTAATTCATAAAACTTTTTGCTTGCTAAATAATAATCTATTAAATACATACAAAACTCCCCTTTCTTTTTTATGAATGGTTTATATTATAACACATTAGTACCAAAAATGCTACATAAAAATGAAAAAAAGTTATTTTTTCATGATTAAAACACTTTTGTTAGTGGTATCAATACATTTAATAACTTCTTTTACATCATTAAGTGTTACTTTTTTAATAATACTTTCCATATCATTTAATACTTTGTTGTAATCAAATAAACCAGATGTTATATTATCTTCAACATTTTCAATGTATTCAAAACTTAATATTAAGTTACTAATATAACCTTTAGTTTTTCTTTCTAATGCTTCTTTAGTAAAATCAAGATTTTTTATTTCTTCATCTATTATATTAGTAAACTTTTCATATTCATTAGTACTTCCTGTAAATGCAATTAAAAAATAATCATCTACTTCTTCTACAAAATAACTAAATCTATTTAAACCTTCATTCATAAGTCTTAGATATGAAGAACCAGTTTTGTCAAAGTTTTCACTTAAAATCATATCCATTAATAATCTATTAACTATCTTTTTCTTTGGATTACTATTTTTTACTTTATAACCTATTACTATTTTTGCTTCGTCAGTACTACCAGTTAACTCTTCATAACTTACATTTACTTTATAGTTTTCAACTGGTTTTATTACTTTACAATTACATTTAGTAGTTTTTATATCTTTCATATAATTATTAATATAATTTAAAACATCTTCTAGAATAAAATTACCAGTTACTACTATAAACATATTATCTAAAGTATAAAAGTCTTTATAGAGTCTATTTAACTCTTTATATGAAACTGTTTTTATACCATCTTCAGTTCCAATTACTAAGTATTTTATAAATGAACTATTAAAACAATTTTTAAGTAATGTAGTTTGTGCTTTATAGTATGGGTCTGCATCATACATATAGTACTCTTCTAATATAATACCTCTTTCCATTTCTACATCTTCTTTTTTTATGTTAGCTTTAAAAACTCTGTCAAATAGAAGTCCCATATTAGTGTAAATATCTTCTACTCCATATAAGTTATAGTTAGTTCCTTTGTATGTAGTGTATGCATTTACTATTGAACCTAATTCATTTATTTTATTCATTGCATCAACATTTTTAGTAAAATCCATTACACGATGTTCTAGAAAATGTGCACTTCCTTTAGTAACATCATATACTTTATTATTTTTTTTATAACTCATTACTTCAGCACCAAAATGAGTACTTACCGTTATATAGAAATTTTTACTTTTATTTGTAGGATATAAGTACACTGTTAAACCATTATCTAATACTTCTTTGTATACTATTTCTCCATAGTTAAAATCAATTTTCTTCACTATTTACTCCTTCCATTAAAAATATTTCTTTAATTTGTACTTTTTTAGCAAGAGAAGATATTTCTTTGCTTGTTAAATTATTAATTTTTTCTCTTCTTTCTTCAATACTTTTAACTTCATCAAATTCTTTTAAGTAATAATAGCCTACTATCTTTGCTGGATTTTCATAAAAATCATTAAATGCCAGATTAAGTGTTTTTTTAGCGTTAGTTATTAATCCATTAACCATTTTTTCATCTGTCATACTTTTTAAGCTTTCTTCAATTAATGATACTGCTTTTTCATAGTTAGTTTTATTTATTCCAGAATTAATTATTATTGAAGAAGTATATTTACTTATTGTACTACTTATGTGGTAACATAAACTATTCTTTTCTCTTACGTTTACAAATAATACTGAGTTATTCATACTTCCTAAAATTGTGTTATATAAAAGTAATGTGTAAAATTTTTCTTCCTCAGTTAAATTATTTATAGTAAGTCCTACTAATAGAGATGACTGAGTACTTGTAAATTTATCTTTATCTTTACTTTTTTTAGGGTTAAATGATATATATAATTCTTTACTAGATGTGTCTTTTTGTCTGAAATCTTTTAATAAGTCGTCAACATTAGATAGTATTTCATCTTCTAAGTAGTCACCTATTACAAATACATCTATTTTGAAACTATTAAATAGTTTAAGATAGTATTTATACATATTCTTATTAGTTAACTTTTCATAAAGTGGTAAATTTTTTAAAGAGTTTTCTTCATATATAGTTCCTTTATAAAATATTTCATTAAATTTTAAAGAACTATAAATTGGTAAGTTATCTTTTATATTTTTTATGTTATTTATTAAGTTATTTTTAGTTACATCAAAATAATTAAACTCATTATTTTTTATTAATGGGTTTGTTATTATTTCTTTTAACATTAAAATAGATTCTTTATACATAGATATTTCTGTGTATTTTGGGTTAACTATTCTAAGACTTGCTTCAAAACTCATGTTTTTACTTGTTTGCAAACTTTTAAAGTATATTCCTGTGTTATAAAGACTCTCCAGTTTTTTTGTTATGTCATTTACTGTTTTATAGTTTTGTGTTCCGTTAATAGGTAATACTCTTGCAAGTAAATTTAGATATGCAAATTCTTCTTTATTATATTCTTTAGTAAGTTTAAGACCAATATTAATAGTTTTAAATCTATCTGTTTTTATTAAGTGTAATGTGTAGTTATCTTTTATTATTTTTTTGTAATCCATAAAACTCTTCCTTTCTGTATTATTATACCCTAGTAACGAAAGAAAATTCAAGCATAAAAAAACTTTAATTACATTTGTTGTCATTAAAGTTTACTTTGTTTCTATTTCGTATGGGTTTTCAACACTTCCGTCTTTACTAAGCCATTTAGTATTACCTTTTACTGATAATACTGGTCTTATCAATGCATAACTATTAACAGAAATCGAACTAAAAAAACTATTTACTGTAGAATTACCCATTCCTTCACTTTATTGTATAGTAATTACATTGGTAAATATTAAAATATATACACAAATATATAAAAGATGCATTTTTTTCAAAAAAATTTTTCTTATCGATTTTAAAAATTGAAGATGTTTTTTTCTAAAACTCTCATATTTTGTGATAAAAAATGGCTTCAATTTTGAAAATTGGTCCTATTTGACATACATGTATGTACATGTTAGAATGCTTCTTAGGAACTCTTATATTGGGTGACTGTCTTTTCACCTTGGCTCCTTTCAGGGGAAGCTAAGGTTGGGGAGGTGATGACGTGGTAAGAGCTCTCTTGGAGTCCCTTATCAAAGGGGTTATCTTTTTCTTACAAAATCGTAAGAAAAAAAGACACCTATCTTTAGTAATAAAGATAAGTGTTAAGCACTAAAAGGCTTACATTCAATCAATGAACGTTCCTTTCATTAATAGTATATAATATTTTTATAATTTATGCAAGAATTTTATAAAAATATTTTAAGAGTTATAGAGTTTTAATTATTAGTTATTTTTTTCTAATTTCGACTAAAGTAGAATTTTCTATAATCGATTTAATTGTATTGTTATTTTCCTTTTCTTTCTTAAATTCAAAATCATATATATATTGCCTTCTTCAAACTTGTAATTAGTATTTAATGTAGTTCTGTATGTAGAAATGTCATCACTTAGCGTGAGTTCTACATAACTAAAGTACTCAGTAACATCTGTAACTTTATATGTTTTTACAAATGTAGAATTATCTTTTAAACAAAAATTACTTTTATATTCCATTGAGTCTGGACCAATATAAATATCATTTGTAATATTATTTTTACCACCACATTTTATTATTGTAATACCATTATTAGTTAATTTCTCTGTTTTATAGTCTTTATATATTTTTGATGATGCAGTATCAAATACTATTTCATAAGATAATTTATTTAATATCTTATTTATAAAGTTTTGATTATTATCTAACTTATCTTTTAAAGAAGTAATTCTGCTATCTATAACACTTATATCATCTATACAATATGTATAGATATTAAAACTTTTAGTTTCAAAATATAATTCTGGTTTATAAGAACAGTTTATACTTTCAATTGTTCTTATATTAAAATTATTACTTGAAGAAGTAGATATATAGATATAAATGGTTGTTATTAGAATAATAATTATTCCTAAAATTAAAATTTTCTTTTTCATAATACACCTATAATTTAATTATTGATTCTAAAGCAAGAGTAATCATATCGTTAAAATTCTTTTCTCTTTCTTCACTTGTTAATTTTTCTTTTGTAATAAATGAATCACTTATAGTAAGTAAACATGAGGCTTTTTTATTTAAATATTTAGCATTAGCAAGTAAACTAAATGATTCCATTTCTACACAATCACAAAGTGAACTTATTTCTTTTATATCAAGTAAGTCATTATAAAATGTTTCTGTTGAATAAACTTGTCCTTCTTTTAAATTAATATTTAATGATTTAGAAGTTTCTTCAACTACTTTATTTATATCGTTTGAAGTATATAAAGTAGTATCATTTTTACTAGTTAAATCTTTATAATAAGGAGAATTAGAATAAGAAGAAGTTACTAGGAATATATCTTTTACTAATAAGTCTTCCTTGTAGCTTCCTGCACTTCCTATTCTTATTATTGTTTCAACATTATAATATTTAAATAATTCATAACTATATATTCCCATCGAAGGAATGCCCATTCCACTTGAAAATATAGTTATTCTTTTCCCTTTGTAGTAACCAGTGTATGCAAGTTCTCCTCTTACAGAGTTTACTAAATAAGCATCATTTAAATAATTATTTGCAATATATTCTACTCTTTTTGGATCTCCTGGCATGATTACTAAAGGAGATATATCTGTTAATTTACTTTCTATATGTGGTGTCATTCTTCTTCACTTCCTGTTTCTTCTTTATTCATTTTAAATAGTACTTCTCTTGGTTTGCTACCATTTTGTGGTCCAATTATGCCTCTTTCTTCTAGTAAATCTATTATTCTAGCAGCACGATTGTAACCTAAACGATATTTTCTTTGAATAAGACTTGCACTTATTTTTCCAGTTCTTACTGCAAACTCAACTATTTCGTTATATAATGGATCATCTTCATCCATTTTACTAGTACTTTCAAGTTCTTTTTGTTCTTCTTGAGGGCTTTTATCTAAATCAGTCATTTTTTCATCATATTTTGGTGTACCACTTCTCTTTACAAATTCTACAACTCTGTTGATTTCTTCATCACTTACAAATGAACCTTGAATTCTTATTGGACTAGGTTCTCCAGGAGGTAAGAATAACATGTCCCCTTTACCAAGAAGTTTTTCTGCTCCACCCATATCAAGTATTGTTCTTGAGTCAACATTACTTGATACCATAAAACTTATTCTTGTAGGAATATTTGATTTGATAAGTCCTGTAATTACGTCTGTGCTAGGTCTTTGTGTTGCAACAATTAGGTGTATACCTGCAGCACGAGCAAGTTGTGTGATTCTCATTATGCTTTCTTCTACTTCTTTACTAGCAACCATCATCAAGTCTGCTAACTCATCTATTATTACTAATATAAATGGAAGTTTTTCTAGTTCTGGTTTTCTAGATTTATTTTTTTCTACATATTCATTATAACTAGCAATGTTTCTTGTACCAGTGTTTGCAAACATTTCATATCTTTCTTCCATTATTAAACATACTTTTTGAAGCGCTACACTAGCCTTTTTAGGGTCAGTGACAACTGGACGCATTAAATGTGGAACTCCTTCATAACAGTTAAGTTCTACTTTTTTAGGGTCAACTAAAATCATTTTTACTTCATCAGGTTTTGCACGCATTAGAATTGAAGTTATTATGTTATTTATACAAACTGATTTACCACTACCTGTGGAACCTGCGATTAGCATGTGTGGTGCTTTATTGATTTCAAAATATTGAATATTACCCATTATGTCTAGTCCTAGAGGCGCTAAAAGTTTTGATGAATCTAACTTTTTAGGTATACCTGCTAGAATGTCTTTCATTTTAACTTCACTAGTTTTAGGGTTAGGTATTTCTATACCAATAGTACTCTTTCCTGGAATTGGTGCTTGTATTCTTACATCCTTTGCAGCAAGTGCTAGAGCAATTTCTCTATTTATACTAAGTATTTTGTTTACTTTAGTACCTGCTTTTATTTCAATTTCATATTGTGTTACAGTAGGACCTACGTGTACTTCTTTTACTCTGCCCATTATTCCAAAGTCATTAAATACTTGTTCAAGTATCTTATTATTTCTAGTAATAAATTCAGTTGAATCTACTTTACCTCTATTTTTACTACCAACCAAAAGGTCAAGTGGTGGTAAAACATAAGGCTCATTATTTTTTATTTCTTTTTCTTCATAAGTTACTTCTTCTAAATGTGTCATTGGAGGCTTTTGTATTGGAAGTTCATTTATATTAGTAATTACTACTTTATTATCTTCTTCAGCCTCTTTATCATCTAGTTCTGTTTCTCCAATTTTTGCCATTTCTTCAATAGATTTAGGTTTCTTCTTAAATGGTTTTATTATGAATTTAAATACATCACTTAAGGTAATATCAAATAACATAATTATTCCAAATACAAAGAATACTCCACATACAATAAGTGTTCCTGTTATATCAAACATACTTACAAAAGCAGCACTTAGAAGTGCACCTATTATGCCGCCACCTGTATACTTAACCATACTAAAGTTATCAAAGGTATGTACTACATTATTTATAGTTTGTTCAATTATTTGTACTCCTTTTAAGTCATTATCATTTATATAATCTAGATGTGCGATTATGAGAATGGTTACAATAATTATATATACACCAATAAGTCTACTAGTAACATATGTAGGCTTTTTTCTTTTAATTAATATAATAAGTCCAATTAATAAACACATAACTAGAAAAAGTAAATACCATGTACCAAATAAGAATACTGCAAAACTTCTTATAATTCTTCCTATTGGTCCAAATCTACCTATACCTAATATTCCTATTAATATTAAACCTAAACCCTCTAGTTCTTTTACATAAGGAAATTCAGTTTTAACTTCATTTGAAACTTTTTTCTTTGCCATAACTTCCTTCTTTCTTAACTTTCATATGCACTCATGAGTCTTTTATGTATTCCTGGTTCTACCATATTAAGTGCATTTAAACTTGTTTCTAAACTTTTTTTATAATCCCCACTTCTAAATTCTTTTTCTGCTTTTATTAAACTAAACTCTATTTCTTTATATGTACTTCTATATCTATTTCCATAAACTATAGCCATTTCAGCCATTCCTGCAGTTTTAGTTAATTCATTTGTTAGAGTGTATAACTTTAACACTAAATCTCTACCTGTATCTACCCTTGTATTTAAGTCATTTATTACAATTGGTTTCTTCTCCAATTCTTCTATTACTAAAGATACTCCTTCTTTTGCTTCTTTCAATTCAATAAAATAGTTTTTAGGAATTACTGGTAACTTATAACTTTTAATTTTATTTTTAGCATCTTTCAAAATAGTTCTTATTTCAGTTAATTGGTCTCTTGCACGAAGTTCATCTTCTTTTAAACTTCCAAGACTTTTCATTATACTTTCTAGTTTGTCTTCTGTTTTAGATATTCTTACACTAATTAGTTCACAGTCTTTACTTAAACGAGAATACGGAGTTGTCCTTGTTAATGTTCTATCGTTAATACTTTTAAATGAATCTTTTTCTTCAGTTAGTTCTTTACTAATTAGATCAAGTGACTTTATTTCATCATCAGTTAATGCATAAGTTTCTTTTAATACACTAACTTCTTCATAAATACTTTTAATTACCGAAGTTAATCTACTTAATTTGTTACCTAAATTATTTATGTAGTACTCATATTCTCCTTTAGCCTGCTTTTCTTTTTCAAAATCAGTATAAAGTGACTCAAAATAATCAAGTATTGTTTTAAGATCAAATATACTGTCAGTTAAATTAAGCATTTTTAATCTATCAAATATATCACTTATTTTCTTTTCAGCTTCTTCTATGTTATAGTCTAGATTTATGTATTCAATGTTATAACCATCTTTTTTCATTTTACTTGCATAATTTTTTATGTCATTAATCTTTTTAGGAATAACCATTTTACCTAGTAAAATAACTGTAGGAGTTTCATCTATTACTATTTTTATATTATTTATTAAATCATCTAAAGCATGTACAATTTTACCTACTTCTTCATAATCATTTTGTTCCATTACTACTTCAAAAGCACTCAAGAGTTTATTTATGTTATCAAATTGCAAATTAATTCTTTCTTCCATGCCTTTATAGTCATTTTGGTTATTAGTATATTTTGTTACTACTTCTCTATATATGCTTTTTAATTTAGTTACAGCATTTCTATTTCTTTCTTCACTATAAGTTATTTCTTTTACTTCTTCTAAAAGTAGTTCCATATCTGTTTTAACATAATATATATCTATTTCAGTTTTAGCAAGTTCATAACTGGCTTCTTTATATTTTTTATTATCTATTAATTCTTCGCATGTTAAAAGACTATCTGTAAGTCTAGGAATACTTTCTTTTTCAATTTGTTTATATCTTTTTTCCCACTTTTCATACGTGGATAATAATTTTTCATTATTTATTAATGATTTTACTTTTTCCATTTCTGTTAGTATTCCAGAAGATATTATAAGATTTTTTAGAGTTTCTAGTCTTGCTAGTTCTTTATCTAATTTCTTTTTATTTTGTTTTTCTATTAAGTATACTGTTAGTATTATTAATATAATTCCTACTATATATATTGACGCTCCTATTAATATAGCCATGCTTTTTGACATATTTGTAACACCTACTCTCTATAATCTATTTTAACACAATAAAGGCAATTCTAAAAGTATAAAATGAAAAAAAGTTACTTCTATTTTATTAGTAACTTTATATTTTCAAGTTTTTCATCTATTATATAGTCTTTTCTAAATGCTTCTTCAACTGCATATACATAGTTTTCTAAAATATTTTTCCTTTTTAGTTTTTTTAAAAAATCTAATACTTCTTCATATGTACATTTTTTAGCAATGTTTGATTTAAATTTAATCATTTCAAAGTCATTAGTACCATAACCACATACAATATTATTTTCATTTGTTACATGAAAGTGATAATCAGTTATAAACTCTTTAGCATTTGCATTCATTAACCCAAGTTTATAAGGATATTTTTCAATTATAATTACTTGGGCATCACCTGGAAGTCCATAACTATTAAATGTATCACATAAACATTTTCTTGATGTAAATTTTATAATGTTATCTTCTTTAATGAAATCTATTCCTTTTGTAACATTTTTTGCATCTATTAAGTAAAATTCTTTATTTTTCATCTTTTTAACCTCTCGTACACTATATATTAGCACGAAAAAGTAAAAAAATAAAGAAATATCTTGAAAAATGGTAATATTTTTAGTATAATTTATTTCATGGAAGAAATGGCTACTTTATTTATTAAGTAACGCGTTTACTGATTATTTTAACTAGTAACTAAAGCCATTAGCGAAAGTGAGAGTAAACACCCTACTTATGAGAGTAAAGAAAATGCTTCTTTCAAATATTGTAAAGGAGGCGAAAAATATGTCTAGATACACTGGACCTGCTTTTAAGAAAAGTAGAAGATTAGGTTTTAGTACTTTAGAGAGTGGTAAAGAACTTAGAAAGAGAACTTCTGCTCCTGGTATTCATGGAACTAGTAGAAAGAAATTAAGTGAATATGGAATTCAACTTGCTGAAAAGCAAAAAGTAAGAATTATGTATGGTCTTACTGAAAAACAATTCAAGAAAACTTTTGAAGCTGCTGGTAAGAAAAAAGGTATGCATGGTACTAACCTATTAATTATGCTAGAAAGCAGACTTGATAATATAGTTTATCGTATGGGACTAGCTAAAACAAGAAGAGCTAGTAGACAAATCGTTAATCATGGACACATTTTAGTTAATGGTAAACGTGTAGATATTCCTTCATATCAAGTTAAACCAGGTGACATTATTAGTGTTAGAGAAAGTTCAATGAATCATCCAGTTATTAATGAATGTCTTGAAAGCAAATTAAGTAATGTTAGTTATGTAACTTTTGATTCTAAGAAAAAAGAAGGTACTTATGTAAGATATCCTGAAAGAGAAGAATTAAATTCTGATATTAATGAGTCATTAATCGTTGAATACTACAACAGATAGTAAAAGACTTCCAGAAATGGAGGTTTTTTTATATATAAATGCATCAAAAAACACAGTTTTGTCAATGAACTGTGTTTATTTTATGCTGGATTTTATTCTGTACTTTTGTTCAACTAAGGTACCATCAACTTTATATATGGCTACTCCATCTATACCCTTGCAGTCTATTAAATATCTATTTAATAAGTCTTCTACAGATTTGAATGGTGGTATTATCGATGGATCATCAATTGGTTCATAAGGTGCAAACTCTTCCATAAAATCTTCTATGTTTTTGGCACCAACCCCAAGTTTGTAAGAACCATCATTGTATAAATAAACAATTCTAAACCCATCATTAACAGTAGTATAGTTATAATCATAAATTAATTCCTCTTTATAAACTGTACTATTGTTAATTTTTTTAACTCCATCTTTAATTAATTTTCCAATACAATTTTGATCAACATCATAAATAGCAACTCCTAAAGCACTGCTATTTTTTTCTAAAAACCTTTTTAATAAATCATCTACTCCAATATATTTAATATCTTCATCTTTTTCTTTAAAGAATTCTACAAAATCACTCAAGTTTTCTACATGTACTCCCTTTAATGCTTCATGATACACTTCATAGTAATACACTACCCTAAAACCACTTTTATAAATAACATTAGTTTTGAATTTATTTAATCCTTTTATTTCCATATATTCCTCCTATATATTCTTTTTACATTATATCACATTTTATTTTATAATAATATTATTTGAATAATACTTGTTTGAATATTGTATAATTTTTTTCATACTATTACAATATTCAGTTATGGTTATAGGAAAGCCATAATATAACCTCTCATTATTATTTAAATCCATGTTAAATAAATCTAGATATTCTTCTTTTCGTCCTATAGAAAAATATTCTATGATAGGAGATTTTAACATTGTTTCTTGAAAATGATAACCACGTAAATACCTTTTTAATTTTTCCAGTTCAAATACTCGTTCCAAAGTTAAAGATTTTCTTTCGATATAATTAATCATAAAAGCAACTTCGGACATTGATCTGATTTCAGCAAATCTTTCTTCCGGTGAACATTCATACAATTTTTCATTCATTTTTATATCATAAGTAACTAAATATGATAATTTAATTATAAACGATTCTAAAGTTGTAATAAATTTCAATTCTTTCTGTTGATTAGCATGTTCTATTTCATGTAAAACAATTTGGAGAAGCAAAAGATTAATATATAAAAGTTTGTCAAAATCACCAATATTTATCAATTGATTAATCAAGTCATTTTTCATCTTTTCAATAGTATTTGAATATATTGTAATATTATTATATTTAACAGAATAAGAAGCAAGATAATTGTTTCTTTTAGGTTGAACATTTATATTTTTAATGTAATAATTTAAACATTTTTCATTAATAACTAATGCCAAAATATTTTCAATATCATTAATACCAATAATTTTTTTTGCTTTAGTTTTATCATAAATTATTTTAAAAACATTTTCCATAAATATATGATTTTATATTACTTATTTAGTCTTAGTACATTTTTATCTTCGAACATCGAATTAAGTAATTCTATTTCTTCCTGAGATATAACGATTTTATTTGAATACTTTAACCACCTATTAAACCATTTTCTTCCACGTGATTCTGAAGATTCGGAATCTCTAGCTGGTCTAGGGTCATGAACATTATTATGGCCATGACCTTTTGTCCAGTCACCATCTGTTGGTGTGAAAATATTTCCCTTTTCATCTGCAACAATATCAATTCCATCGTCATTTGTACATTCTGGTGACTCTAAATAATCAGCATATGCTTGGTAATCTCCATCAAAATCTTCTAAAGTCTTTCTTGCCATTTTTTCACTCTCCTCACTAAAATTAATTTAATAGCTAATGACAAATAAAAATATAAAAACTGTTCTTCACCGCTTTACAAGAGAACAAAATATCTTCTCTTAGTTAGTTATATTATAACTCTGCAATATAAAAGTCAAGAAAAAAAATAAGAATTCTTATTTTAGTACACAAGCGCCTTGTTCTTGGTCCATTCCAGTCTTATCAGTCTTTTTAATACTTATTATTTCTTTATTTGCACTAATTATTTTTTTATTAGTATCATACCTTATTTCTGTGTGATATGTTATTTCATAACTATTATCTTTTTTAAAGTTTTTAGGAAATATATCTGTACTTATTTTTTCGATAATTGGTCCTGTTTTAGATAAGTATGTGTCTAAGACTATGTAATAGTTATTTTTATCAGTTGTTTTGTAATTATAATAATCTTTAAACTCATAAGTTCTAGTATATGTGCATTCTTTATAAATTATTTCATCTAGGATATTTTCGTTATCATCTTTATTAGTATTAGTTAAAGCTTCAACTTTGTTTTTATAACTATTCACTTTGTTCTTTAAATTGTATACTTCTTTTTTATTTAATATAATTATAGTTATAAGTATAACTAATAAGATAATTGATAATAAGTATGGTATTATTTTTTTCATAAGTCTTACCTCCTTTCTTTTATTATTTCTTCTAAGTCATCTATGTAATAAATACTTTCATTATTAATTAGTATCATATTAGGCAATAATTATGGTGTGTACATTTTTATTTCACTTAAAATTTTCTTAAAAAAGACTAGTTTTTTTGACTAGCCTATAAATCTCTGTTTCTTAAGAATGGTGGAAGGTCATCGTCATCACTGTTAAGAACTTCTATTTTTTCTTTATTTGCACCATATGGTTGATAAAGAGGTTCACTTTCATCTTCAAAGCCTGTTGCAATTACTGTAACTATAGCTTCATCACTAAGTGCTTCATTTACTACTGCACCAAATATTATGTTAATATCAGTATTAGCTGCTGCACGAATTACTTCTGCTGCATCTTCTGCTTCAAATAATGTTAAACTATTTCCTCCAGTAATATTTATAATACAATCAGTTGCTCCGTTGATAGTTGTTTCAAGAAGTGGACTACTTACTGCTTGTTTAGCCGCTTCTATTGCACGATTCTCACCAAATCCTACGCCTATACCAATAAGTGCTTGTCCTCTATTTTCCATAATTGCTTTAACATCAGCAAAGTCTAGGTTAACAAGTCCTGGCACACTAATTAAATCACTAATTGACTGAACACCAAGTCTAAGAACGTTATCTACTTCTTTAAATGCATCCATCATTGGAGTTGATTTATCAATTATATCTCTTAATCTATCATTTGGTATTACTACAAATGTATCAACATGCTTTTTTAATTCATCTAGTCCAAGAAGTGCATGATCCATTCTTTTCTTTCCTTCAAACTTAAATGGCTTTGTAACTATTGCTACTGTAAGAGCACCAAGTCCTTGAGCAATTTCAGCGATAACTGGTGCAGCACCTGTACCTGTTCCTCCACCTAAACCACAAGTAACGAAAACCATGTCTGCTCCTCTTAAAGCATCTTCTATTTCGTTTCTACTTTCAAGTGCAGCTTCTCTACCTACTTCAGGATCAGCACCAGCACCTAAGCCATCAGTGATAGATGCACCTATTTGAAGTTTAGTTTCTGCTAAACTTGTATTTAATACTTGTAAATCTGTATTAGCAACAATAAACTCTACTCCCTTTAAGCCACTTTCTATCATTCTATTAACGGCATTACAGCCGCCTCCGCCTACACCTATTACTTTAATTTTTGCTATTTGTAACATTTCTAATGGATTTTGCATTCCTTTACCTCCTAATTATCGAAAAAGTAACTATATACTTTTCCTAATATACTATTATCATTATTTTTCTTTTTCTCACTAAATAATTCTTCTTGTTCACTTTCAGTGATTGTCGAAGCAAATCTTTCTCTAAACTTTAATTTATCATAATACAACTTAATAAATCCTAGTGATGTACTATATATATTATTTCTTACACCTAGTTCATTAACCCTAGAAGTTTTAATATTTTTACCAAATACTTCTTTAAGTACAGAGTTAAATCCTTCTATCTCTGTTGTACCTCCTGTAACTATTATATAACTAATTTCGTCTTTTGTTAAGAGATTTATTTCTTTTTTTGATAATTCTAGTATTTCTCTTACTCTAGAGTGTACTAAATCACTTAATTCGTATTGATTTATTTTAATTTTTTCTTCATTCTTTGTTATACATTCTATTATTTCACTAGTACTTGCATTTTCTTTATGTGCTAAAGAAAAGTTTTCTTTTAAGTTTTTACTAGTTTCTAAATTAAGATCATATATATAACTTATATCTCTATCTATATTTCTTCCACCAATTTCAAGCACTTCAACATTTTTTATTTTACCTTCTTTTATTATGCTTACCTCTGTTTTATAGTGCCCTATATTTATTACAGCACCTGTTAAAGAATCCATTTCTTTAGTTTTAAATTCATAATAGTCAGATAATCCTCCAAAAGCAAGATCTACTACTTTTATACCCATATTTTCTAATATTGTTATTAATGGATATATATTTTTTTTAGGAACAATACCTAAAATACTATTAACTGAAACTTTAAAAGCTTCTTTTCCTTTAGGATCATTTACTACTTCTTTTTCATTTAATATAAAATAGTCTGGTGTAATACTTACTAATTCCATATTAGGACTAACTCTATTATAAACACTTGCTTGTAAACTTCTTGTTATGTCTTCACCAGTTACAGTCATATCATCTCTTGATATTGTTGTATAGCCTTCACTTTTTACAAATGTTGCACTGTAAGATGGTACTGTTAGTATTACTCTAGTTAGTTTTATTCCTAAAATATCTTCTACTATTCTAAATGTTTCTTTTATAGCATTAGTTGCTTCTTCTTCATTTACAATTAGTCCTTTTTTTATACCTTTACTTTTTATATTTGAAGATGCTAAGACAAATAATTCTTCTTTATACATTTCTCCAACTATTAATTTTATATTATCTGATCCAATATCCAAACTAGTTATTATCTGTTTCATAAACTCTCCCTATATACTTTCTAAATGTAATTATACCAAATATTTTAAAAAAGTAAAAGTGTTAACTGGAAAAAGTTTGATTTTTTTGGTTAACACATTTATAATACTTACAATTTTCTTTAAAGGGACAAATATTACAACTAGGATTTTTGCTTTTACAGATGTATCTACCAAATAATACTAATGAGTGATGCAAGTTGGAATAACTCTCTTTTGGAAATTTCTTCATAAGTTTTTCTTCTGTTTCTAAGACTGAATCATTCTCTTTAACAAGACCTAGTCTTATACTAGTTCTATGTACATGAGTATCTACTGCTATACAAGGTATATTATATAAGTTAGATAAAACTACGTTAGTTGTTTTTCTACCTACTCCTTTTAAACTTTCTAAGAATGTTCTATCACAAGGAACATAACCTAAAGGTAATAAACTACTTACTATACTAACAAAGTTTTTTGCTTTTGTTTTATACATTCCAATACTTTTAATGTAGTTTTCTACTTCGGTAAGTGATAAAGTACTTAGTTTTTCTAAACTATCATATTTTTTAAATAATGGGTCAGTTACCATATTTACTCGTTTATCTGTAGTTTGCGCACTTAACATGGTTTTTAATAGTAATTCATAATCTTTGTTGTAAGTTAGTTCACATTTAGGATTTGGAAAAAGTTTTTCTAACTCACTCAATATAAAACTACTCTTCACTTTCGTCTCCTAACCAGTCATAATCAAAAAGTTCTTGATAATCTTCTTTTTCTTCAGATTTTCCTTTTTTAGTCCAAGAATATATTATTTTATCTATATATCTTAAATTACATGCACCACTTACTACTGCTTCTTTAAGCGCACTTAATATTAAATCCTCTTTTACACCACTACTTAGCCATCTATTTATTGTTTCGTATTCTATTGGACTTAAAACTCTACCAAACTCACTTTCAAACTTAGAATATATATCAGTACTTACTTCTTCAGTTTTAGTGTTCATTATAAGTTTATCATAAAACATATCTAGATTTATTTCTTCGCTTGATAAACCATTTGTTTTAACTAGGCTAACACTTATTAATTTCTTTGTTAAAAGACTACTATAAGTATTAAGTATATCTTCATCATTAAGTCCTATTTTATCTTTTATATTTTTTAAGTCTAACGAGTTATTTATATTTATAAAATACAAAAGTAACATAAATTCTTTTATAGTTATGTCTAAATTAGAAATTGTTTTTACTATGTTTGTATTTATTATAAAGTCTTTTTTTAGAAATTCTTTTTTTATATCATTCATTTATATAATCACTTATCCTTTCTAATAATATTTCTTTTTTATTAGGTACATTATTCATTATTATGTCGTACTCTAAGTTATGTAAGATTTTTCCTAAAAGATAGTTAGGTTCAATATTTAAATATGAACATATTTCTTCTGGTTTTAAATCAATATCTATTATACTATTAATTGGTAAGTTAGTATATATTAAATTTATTTCTTTTTTTGAAATACCTAGTACTTCAGAAGCACACATACTTATATATAAACCATTTTTATAGATATCCCATTTTGTTAATGATTTTTTTTCTATTAGTTTTTTTATTTTAGAAATACTTTCTTTTTCATACTTAGTAAATGGTAAGTTTCTAGTTATTTTAAGCTCTGCATAACTTGACACTAATGTGTGAGTACTTTTAAATTTGTTAGTAGGTATAATACCAATATATTCTTCTAAGTTGTATTGTTTTATGAATGAGATAAATTTACCACTTCTTTTAGATTTAAATATTTTATCTAATTCACTTTTTATTTTGGTATTACTTATCTTTGTAAATACTTCTTTATTATTTATTATATAGTTTAAGATACTTGCATCTAGCTGCATATTTAGTGTAGTCATAAATCTAACTGCTCTTAAAACACGTGTTTTATCTTCCATAAATAACGTACTAACTTCGTTTACTGGTGTGATTATTTTATTATATATATCTAGTTTTCCACCTAATAAATCAATTATATTACCATCTTTGTCCATTAGAAGTGTGTTCATTTTAAAGTCTCTTCTTTTTAAATCACTTTCAACATCATTAGTATATTCTATTTCAACTGGTTTATTATTTTTATATAATAAATCTTTTCTCATACTAGTTATATCTATTATTTGATTATTTATATATAATTTAACTGAACCATATTCTATATAAGTTTTTTTAATATTATCAAATATTTCACTCAAGTCTTTTGGTGTTGCATTTGTAATTATATCCACGTCTGTTAAAGGTAACTTTAGTAAGTAGTCTCTTACATACCCACCTACTATGTATGCTACAAAACCATTATTTTCAATTTTATTTAAAACACTTAATATTTCCTTTTTCATAATTAATTAATGACTAAAAAAAAAGTCAAAAAGACTTTTCTTAATTTAAAGCATCTTTAAGTTTGCTTCCAGCTTTAAAACTAGCAACAGTTTTAGCAGCTATTTTTAATGGTTGTTTAGTTAAAGGATTAATTCCTTCTCTAGCAGCTCTTTTCTTAGCACTGAATGTACCAAATCCTACTAAAGTAACTTTTCCTTCTTTCTTTAAACCAGTTTGAATTCCTTCTAAAGTTGCTTCTAAAGCACGATTAGCATCTGCTTTTGTTAAACCAGCTTTTGCTGCGATGAATTCTACTAATTCATTTTTAGTCATATTATTTACCTCCATTTAAATTTTTTTACTAAGCACATATTTATGCTTACATCTTCATTTTACTATAAAATTTAAAATTTGCAAATAGATTTTTATTATTTTCTTAATTTTTTTATTATTTAGTATTTTCTATTGTACAAAGAATAATAGAAAATGTATAATTTACATTTTCTATTTAAGTTTTTTGTTAATTTCAGTTGTGTTCCTACATATTGTTAGTAATATAAGTGATAACTCATATACTACTCTTAATATGATATTTCCGAATACTAAAGTTAGTAAGAATGCTATAAAACTTTTACCAATTAGTTCAAAAGACATAAGTGTTATATATATTGTAAGTATTAAATAAGATACTTTTAATATAGTTTCTAACCACATCTTTTTGAAAGATAAGAATTCATATAAGTAGTTTACAAACCCAGTGAATTTATTATTATTATCTTTTTTTAGGAATAAGAAGTAAGTTAGTATACCTCCAACTACTGCTAAGATAAATGCTACTATCATCCAAGTTGTTGAACTACTAGAAATACCAAATCCACTATCCATCATATCGTAATATTCGTAGTCTAATCCCATAAAATCACACCTCCTGATATAATTATATAGAAAAAATTATTATAATACAATAGCTATTAAGTTATTACTTCCTTTATTTACAATTTTTGTTATAGTAGTACCTAGTTTATATCTAACACTTTCTGGTACCATATTTAATTTTGCTTGTATTCCTTCTTGAACAATTACTTCCAAACTTCTTCCAAATATTTCACTTTTCCATATGCTTTCGTTATTTTTATCTTTCATTAAGTTATCAATAAGTTCTTTACTTTGCATTTCTGTACCTATTATTGGTTCAAAAGTACTTTCTACATCTACTTTTATCATATGAATTGAACTACCTAATGCTTTTAGTTTTACACCATATCTTCCTGATTGTTTGATTATTTCAGGTGTTTCCAATTTCATATCTTCTAGTTTTGGGAACACTATACCATAACCTGTAGTGTAAACTTGTTTTAAAGCAGACTTAATACTTTCATACTCACTTTTACCTTCTTTGTAGTCAATAAATACTCTTAATAAGTCACTCTTTTTTGTAATACTTACTCCCATTGTTTCTTTAAGTACTTCATCAAATAATTCTTCAGGTGCTTCTAGAGTTATTGTTACACTTCCTGTATTTGTGTTAAGGTTTGAAATGTATGCATTACTTATGATGTCTTTTTGTTCAAAATTTAAATTTATGTTATCAATGTCTCTTAGTTTATCTACACTTGTTACACATTCTTTCATCGCACTGATGTAAGTTTTTTTGATTTCATTATCCTTATTTAGTACTTCTACCCAGTCTGGAATGTTTACTTCTATGTCTTCAACTGGGAACTCATATAAAGCCTCTTTTAGAATGTAAATGATATCTTTTTCTGTCATATCTGTTACACTAATAGGTATTACTGGTACATCGTATTTAGTTTTAAGTTCGTTAGTTAAGTCTCTTGTTTCAGGACTGTTTGGATGAATTGAATTCATTATTATTATGAATGGTTTATTAATGTTTTTTAATTCATTAACTACTTTTTCTTCAGCATTTACATAGTTGTTTCTTCCCATATCTAAGATACTTCCATCAGTTGTTACAACTATTCCTATAGTGCTGTGGTCTTTAATTACTTTTTCTGTTCCGATAGTAGCTGCTTCTACAAATGGTAAGTCTTCTGTAAACCATGGGGTTTTAATCATTCTTTCATGTCCATCTGGGTCAGTGTAGCCAATACTTTCTGGTGTTACAAATCCGACACAATCAATTAGTTTGAAATTTGTTGTAAATTCTTCTATTTTTATGTTAGCACCACTTGATGGAACAAACTTTGGTTCAACGGTCATTATTTGTTTCCCACCTGAAGTTTGTGGTATTTCATCCATGCATCTTTTCTTTTCACTTTCATCCGTTACATAAGGTACAACAAGTGTTTCAATTACTTTCTTGATAAATGTACTTTTACCAGTTCTTACTGCACCTACTACTCCTAGGTATATTTCTCCATTACCTTTATTACTTATACTCTCTAATATTTCCTTTTTATCCATATATTCACTCCTTTATTTTCATTTAACTATATGTTATTAAAAGTTTAATATGCATAAAAAAAGTAACTATTTAAAGTTACTATACCCCCATACTTGAAGTTTCAGGAAGAGTACTTCCTCCATCTATTACTATTCCTTGTCCAGTTATATAACTTGCTTCACTACTTGCTAGGAAAGATGCTAGTTCCCCTACTTCTTCTGGTAAACCAAGTCTTTTTAATGGGATAGCAGCTGCAATACTATCTATAACTTCTCTTGGATTTTCTTTATCAGTTTCTTCTGACATACCATTTACCATAGGCGTTAAAATATAACCAGGCATAATACAGTTCACACGAACACTATATTTTGCTAAATCAGCAGCTAAACTTTTAGTAAACCCTAAAACAGCGGCTTTACTGGTTGCATAAGCAACTTCTCCTGGATCAGAGACCATCGGACCAGTTACACTACTCATGTTTATTATAGAACTACCTTCTTCTTTTTTCATGTAACTTAAACATATTTTGGTTGTGTTCCATACTCCATTTATATTTATTCCAAAGTGTAAGTTTCTAATGTCATCAGTCATTTCTTCAAAACTAAATAATTTACAAATTCCTGCATTATTAACAATAATACTTAGTTTTCCAAACTTTTCTACTCCTTTTTTAACTGCATTTTCTACACTTTCTTTATCTCTTATATCAACCACAAATGGTAAAACATTATCATTTTCCATACTAAGAACAGACTCATCATAATCAAGTACAATTACTTTAGCACCATATTTAACAAATGTATCAGTAATACCTCTTCCAATTCCTTTATAACCACCTGTTACAACTGCAACTTTTCCTTCTAATTTCATAAAACCATCTCCTATAGTAATAATTTTACTAGAAAACATTAAGTTTTTCTATAGTTATATTATTTACTTTACATTTATTTATATACAAATATATACAAAAAATAGAAGTAAATTATTCGTTAGACACATTTAAGTTAATGGGCTCTTAAAAAATAATTAATAATTCAATATACAATTAAAAATGAAGAAGATTTTACTCTTCTTCACTTAGTATTTCTTCTTTAGCTTCTTCGTTAACTTCATCTATTACTTCATCAGTCTTATTTTCTGTTTCAGCCATAAATGTTTCTTCTAAAGCTTCAGTTGGATCATCACTTAAGAATTCTTTTTGAAGTTCTAGTTCGATGTCTCTATATTGTTTGGCACCAGTTCCTGCAGGTATTAGTTTACCTAAGATAACATTTTCTTTTAATCCGCTTAAGTGATCAATTTTACCTCTTACTGCAGCATCTGTTAATATTCTTGTTGTTTCTTGGAATGATGCAGCACTTAGGAATGAATCTGTTTCTAGGCTTGCTTTTGTTATACCTAACATTACAGCCTTACCAGTTGCAGGTATTTTACCTTCTAAGATATATGGTTTATTTCTTTCACCAAATTCTCTTAGAGATACACTTGTACCTTCAACAAAGTCTGTGTCTCCAGCATCAACAATACGAATTTTACTAATCATACGTTTTACAACAGTTTCTATATGTTTATCTGAAACGTCAACACCTTGTGATTTATAAACTTTTTGAACTTCTCTTAAGATATATTCTTGAACAGTAGTTGGATCTGTTACAGCAAGTAATTCTTTAGGACTTATACTTCCTTCAGTTAATGGTTGACCTGCTTCAACAGTTTGTCCTTTTTCTACTCTTAATTTAGCATTATAAAGTGTTACATGTTCTCTAACTTCAACATCATTTGTAATGTAAATCTTGTATTTACCTTTTTCTTCTTGAATTTTAGTTACTTTACCACTTATTTCAGCAATAGTAGCTTTAGCTTTTGGAATTCTTGCTTCAAATAATTCTTCTACACGAGGAAGACCTTGAGTTATATCATCTGCTCCTGCAACACCACCAGTATGGAATGTACGCATTGTAAGTTGTGTACCAGGTTCACCAATACTTTGTGCAGCCATAATACCTACTGCTTCACCTACTTCAACTACATTACCAGTTGCAAGGTTTCTACCATAACATTTTTGACATAATCCATTAACTGTCTTACAAGTTAAGACACTTCTTATTTCTATCTTTTCAATTCCAGCTTTAATAATCTTTTTTGCTATTTGTTCAGTAATTAATTCTCCTTTATCTACAATCAATTCTTTAGTTTCAGGATTTATTACTTTTTGATTTGTGAATCTTCCTACTATTCTTTCTTCAAAACTTTCTAGTACACTACCAGACTTGTCATCTACAAATGCACTAACTTCAAGTCCTTGAATAGTACCACAGTCTTCTTCTTTTATTATTAAGTCTTGTACAACATCAACAAGTCTACGTGTTAAGTAACCAGCATCAGCTGTTTTAAGTGCTGTATCTGCTGTACCTTTACGTGATCCGTGAGAACTTAAGAAGAACTCTTGAACATCTAGACCTTCTTTAAATGATGCAGTAATAGGAATTTCTACTTCTTCACCATCTGGTTTAGCCATTATACCACGCATACCACTAAGTTGTCCTAATTGAGAAGCATTACCACGAGCTTTAGATGTAAATATCATTGCTAGTGGGTTACTATCTTTTTCTCTATCCATTTCATCCATTACGGCTTTTTGTACATCTTTAGTAGCAGCAAGCCATAAATCAACTACTTTTCTATGTCTTTCTTCATCAGTTATTAATCCACGATTAAATTGTTTATTTACTTTATTTACTGTATCTTGTGTTTCGCTTATAATCTTTTCTTTGTAATCTGATACTGGAATATCACTTAAACTAAATGTTATACCAGATAAAGTACTATATTTAAATCCTTGATTCTTTAACTTATCTAGGAATATACTTGTTTCAGTTGTTTTAAATCTCTTAAATATTTGCGCAATTAAGTTTTCTAAGTCCTTCTTTACAAATCCTTTTACCACTGGCATATCTTTAACAGCATTAACTAAATCAGTTCCTTTTTCTAGGAAGTATTTATCAGGTGTTAATCCTTCAAAGTTTTCTTTTGTTGCTTCATTTACATAAGGAAATGCATCTGGAAGTATTTCATTAAATATAATTTTACCAGGTGTAGTTACTAAATATTTTTCAGTATTTTCATCTGTCCATACTTTATGTTTAAAACTTTTAGCAGGAATACATATTCTTGTATGTAAAGTTATATTTCTTCTTTCATAATCCATTAAGGCTTCGTTAGAATTTTTGTATGCTTTACCTTCATGTTCAAGTCCAGCAATTTCAAGAGTTAAGTAATAGTTACCTAATACCATATCTTGTCCTGGAGTAACAATTGGACTTCCATCTTTTGGTGATAATATATTGTTTGCACCTAGCATTAATAGTCTTGCTTCTGCTTGACTTTCTTCACTAAGTGGAACGTGTATAGCCATTTGGTCTCCATCGAAGTCAGCGTTGAATGCTGTACATACTAGAGGATGTAGTCTCATAGCTTTACCACCAACTAGTTTAGGTTCAAATGCTTGAATACCTAATCTGTGAAGTGTAGGTGCACGATTTAACATTACTGGATGTTCGTGAATTACATCTTCAACAATATCCCAAATTCTTTCATCTTGTGCATCAATTAATTTTTTAGCACCTTTTATGTTGTGAGCAAGTTCTCTTTCAACTATTTCATGAATAACATGTGGTTTAAATAGTTCTAGAGCCATTTCTTTTGGTACACCGCATTCATACATTTTTAGAGTTGGTCCAACGGCGATAACGCTACGGCCTGAATAGTCTACACGTTTACCAAGTAAGTTTTGTCTAAATCTTCCTTGTTTACCTTTTAGCATAGAACTTAAACTTTTTAATGGACGATTTCCTACGCCACTTACACTTCTTCCACGTCTACCATTATCTATTAATGCATCAACTGCTTCTTGTAACATACGTTTTTCATTTTGTACGATTATTGTAGGTGCACCTAGTTCAAGTAATTTCTTTAAACGATTATTTCTATTTATAATTCTTCTATATAAGTCATTTAAGTCACTTGTTGTAAATCTTCCACCAGGAAGTTGTAACATAGGTCTTAATTCTGGAGGTAATACTGGAAGTACATCTAGTATCATCCATTCTGGACGGTTACCACTTTCGATGAAACTTTCTATACAGTCAAGTCTTTTAACAAGTCTTAATTTCTTTTGTCCAACACTTGAATCTATTTCTTTCTTTAAAGTATCTCTTTCTTTTTCAAGATCTACTTCACAAAGTAAAGTTTTAATTGCTTCTGCACCCATTCCTACTTTAAATGAGTTACCATATTTTTCATAATATGCACGGTATTCTTTATCACTTAAGATTTGCTTTTTCTCAAGTGGAGCCTTACCTGGGTCAAGTACTATATAACTAACGAAGTATATTACTTCTTCTATATCTCTTGGACTTTTATCTAGTACTAATCCTATTTTAGGAGGAACTCCTTTAGTATACCAGATGTGTGCAACTGGAGTTGCAAGTTCAATATGTCCCATTCTTTCACGTCTTACGTTAGAACGAGTAACTTCAACTCCACATCTATCACACACTACATTTTTATATCTTAATCTTTTATATTTACCACAAGCACATTCAAAGTCTTTTGTTGGTCCAAAAATTTTTTCACAGAATAATCCATCTCTTTCAGGACGAAGTGTTCTATAGTTAATAGTTTCGGGCTTTTTAACTTCTCCATAACTCCATGAACGTATTTTATCAGGACTAGCTATACCAATTCTAATTCCTTCAAACATATTAACATCCATCATAATTATTCACCCTCCATATCTTCTTCATCATCTAGTTCCATATCATCAAGTTCAAAGTCATCACTTTCTTCATCATCTAAATTGAAGTCTTCTTCATCTTCTTCGTCTTCTTTATCAAAGTCACTTGTGAAATCTTCTTTACTATTTGTATCAATTTCTTCTATTGATACTGGAGCATCATCACTTTCTTCAGCACTTTCAAGTTCTCTTAAATCTTTTAGTCCATCTTTAGTTAATACACTAATGTCTAGACCTAATGCTTGGAATTCTTTAATTAATACTCTAAATGATTCTGGAACTCCTGCTTGATCTACTGGTTTACCTTTTACAAGTTGTTCATAAACTTTAACACGTCCTACTACGTCATCTGATTTAATTGTTAGAACTTCTTGTAAGATATGAGCAGCACCATATGCATATAATGCCCAAACTTCCATTTCACCAAATCTTTGACCACCAAATTGTGCTTTACCACCTAGAGGTTGTTGTGTTACTAAACTATAAGGTCCAGTGCTTCTTGCATGCATCTTATCATCAACCATGTGG
The DNA here is from genome assembly GCA_000438415.1 of Clostridium sp. CAG:628. GTDB lineage: Bacteria > Bacillota_I > Bacilli_A > RF39 > UBA660 > CAG-628. The sequence goes on along the minus strand of FR902240.1, from coordinate 8,951 downwards.
TTAAGTTTAATCATGTACATGACTCCGACATTTACACGTTTATGGAATTTTTCACCAGTACGTCCATCATATAACCAAGTCTTATAGTCAGGGTCTAGTCCTGCTTCTTTAGTCATATCAACTATATCTTGTTCAGTTGCACTATCAAATACTGGAGTTGCAATATGTACACCTAATGTTTTAGCAGCCATACCTAAGTGAACTTCTAATATTTGTCCTAGATTCATACGAGATGGAACACCTAATGGGTTTAATATAACATCTACTGTTCTACCATCTGGTAAGTAAGGCATATCTTCTTCTGGTAATACTAAACTTACTACACCCTTGTTACCATGACGTCCACTCATCTTGTCTCCGACTTGCATTTTTCTTTTCTTTATTAAGTATATTCTTATAATTTTAATTACACCTGCTGGTAACTCATCAGAATTATCTTTTGTGAATACTTGTACATCATGTACTATACCGCTAGAACCATGTGGAACTCTTAAAGAAGTATCTCTTACTTCACGAGTTTTTTCACCAAATATTGCATGTAATAATTTTTCTTCACTAGTTAATTCTTGAACACCTTTTGGAGTTATTTTACCAACTAGAATATCATTTTCTTTGACTTCAGTACCAATTCTTATAATACCTTCTTTGTCTAAGTTCTTTCGTGCTTCTTCACTTACGTTTGGAATATCTCTTGTAAACTCTTCTGGTCCAAGTTTTGTATCTCTTGCTTCTACTTCTAGCATTTCAACATGTACACTTGTTAATACATCATCTTTTACTATTCTCTCGTTTAAGATAACAGCATCTTCATAGTTATAACCATTATAAGTCATAAATGCTACGGTTAAGTTTTTACCTAATGACATTTCTCCATCATTTGTACTAGGTCCATCTGCTATTATGTCTCCAGCTTTAACTTTATCACCCACATGAACTATAGGTCTTTGAGTATAACAAGTTTCAGCATTACTTCTTTCAAATGTCATTAATTGATATTCTGCTTTTTCTTTACTATTTTTTACTACTATTCTTTTAGCATCAACATAGTCTACTACACCATCTATTTTAGTTTTAACTACTGCACTTGAATCATTTGCTGCATAGTATTCAACACCTGTTGCAACAATTGGTGCTTCTGTTTTCATTAGAGGTACTGCTTGACGCTGCATGTTAGCACCCATTAGTGCACGGTTAGCATCATCGTGTTCCAAGAATGGTATACAACTTGTTGTAATTGATACTATTTGACTAGGACTTACATCACTAAAGTCTACTTTATCTTTAGAAACAACTAAGTTATCTCTATTAAATCTAACTGGAACATTATCTTCCATGATAGCATTATTTTCTCCAACTTTAATTGTTGCTGGACAAATATAATAACTTTCTTCTTCATCTGCAGTCATGTAAACTATTTCATCTGTAAGTACTCCATTTACTACTTTTCTATAAGGTGTCATTATGAAACCATATTCATTTAGTTTTGCATATCCTGCTAAACTTGTAATAAGTCCAATATTTTGTCCTTCTGGAGTTTCTACTGGACAAATTCTACCATAGTGACTAGAGTTTACGTCACGAACTTCCATTCCTGCACGATCTCTTGATAAACCACCAGGTCCTAGAGCACTTAGTTTACGTTTATCATATAATTCTGCTAGTGGATTTATTTGATCCATGAATTTAGATAATTGGCTGCTTCCAAAGAATTCTTTTAATGCAGCAGTAACTGGTCTAATATTAATTAATGTTTTAGGAGTTACTGTATCAATATCTTGTGTAGTCATTCTTTCACGAATAACTCTTTCCATTCTAGCAATACCAACTCTAAATTGGTTTTGTATTAATTCTCCACCTTGTCTAACACGTCTATTAGCTAAGTGGTCTATTTCATCATAATTTCCTACTCCATAATGTAAATTAATATAGTATGAAACTGAAGCGTATATATCACTTATTGTTAAACGTTTGGTATCAATACTTTGATCATTACCTATAACTTTAAGTAATTTATCACTTCCATCGTTAGCATACACAAGTACTTCTTGTACTTTATTATATGTATCTAGTTCTTCATTAATTTTAACTTCATGAACACCATAACCATTTTCAAAGATAGGCTTTAATTCTTCAAGTTTTTCTTTAGTTACAACTTCACCTTTTTTTATGTATGTAACACCATCTACTACTATATCTTCACCAATACGATTATTAAGTAGTCTATCCATTACATTTAATTTTCTATTAAATTTGTATCTACCTACTTTTGCTAAATCATATCTAAATTTATCAAAGAATCTAGTAATTAATTGGTTCTTAGAAGAATCAAGTGTTGCAGGTTCACCTGGTCTTAATTTTTCATAAATTTCAATTAATGCTTCATCAGTATTCTTAGTTGAGTCTTTTTCTAAAGTATTAACAAGAATTTCGTCTTCTCCAAATACTTTTAGAATGTCGTCATCACTTGATAAACCTAATGCACGCAAGAAAGTTGTGATAGTTACTTTTCTTGTTCTATCTATTCTTACATAGAAAATATTTCTAGCATCAAGTTCATACTCTAACCATGTACCTTTACTTGGAATTACTTCGTTAGTAATTATGTTTCTTCCATTTTTATCTATTTCACGTTTGAAATAAATAGATGGAGAACGAACAAGTTGACAGTTTATAACTCTTTCAACTCCGTTAACAATGAAACTTGCATTTTCTGTCATTAGTGGAATGTCGCCTAAAAATACTTCTTGTTCTTTTACTTCACCTGTTTCATTAATAAATAATCTTGCTTTTACTTTTAATGGTGCAGCATAAGTAACACGTCTTTCTTTTGATTCAGTTACACTGTATCTAGGAGGTTCTAAAGTATAATCACCAAATTCAAGCGATAAACTTCCACTGAAACTCTCCACTGGAAAAATGTCATCAAATACCTCTTTTATCCCTTCATCCAAAAATTTTTGAAACGAATCTTTTTGAATTTCAAGCAAGTTTGAAAGTTCAAATTTGTTTCTTAATTTTGAGAAATTTCTTCTTTCTCTCTTTGTACCGAATTTTTCAACTTTATAAGCCAAAATTAGTCACCCCAATCCCTTAGATTTAAAACACATTCAGTCAAGAAACTACATGTATCGCAATATATAATTTTACTTGATTTTTGTAAAGAAGTCAACTACCTAAAGTTAATTTCTTAAAGTTTTTTCGCACTATAGATGTAGAAACCTTTATTTTTATCTAACAGTTCAGTTTTATAGTAATTATCAAGTGTTTTAGTAATACTTTTAGCACCTTGATCTTTTCTTATTACATAGTAAAGTGTTCCATCTTCTGTTAAATGGTCTTTTGCATTAACAAGTATTTCTAAAACTTTATCTTTACCTGCCCTTATCGGTGGATTTGTAACAATTACATCATATTTTTTTGTAATTGATATGTATGCATCGCTTATAAAAGACTTAGCATTTACTTCATTACTTTTAATGTTCATGTTTGATAAATGAACTGCTCTTTTGTTAACATCTATCATATCAACTTCACTATCTAATATTTTACTTAAAACTATCCCAATAAAGCCATATCCACATCCTACATCAAGTATTTTTTTGTTTTTACTTTCTTTATTTAGAATTATTTCTAAAAGGCATTTACTACCATAGTCAACTTTATCTTTAGAAAATACTCCTAAATCACTAGTAAATGTAAAAGGAGTATCGTTATAAACATACTTCACACTCCTAAATTCACTTTTTAAATTTTCGTTATTTGTAAAATAATGTTCCATAACATACTCCTTTCATTACTTTAATATTTTTTTAAGTCCTTTTTTTCTTTTCCATCAAAACTTAAATAATTATTAAGAATTCTATTTTTTATATTTTCCGCTATATATATACGCAAAAAAGCCTTTTAAGTAAAAGGCTATTTTAATTGCTTACTTCAATTCAATAGTAGCGCCAGCTTCTTCAAATTTAGCTTTTAAATCATTAGCTTCATCCATAGAAACGTTTTCTTTAATATTACCACCATTGTCAGCTAAGTCTTTAGCTTCTTTTAATCCTAATCCAGTAATTTCTCTAACTAATTTGATTACTTGTAATTTTTGTCCACCAGCATTAGTTAAAACAACTGTCTTAGTTACATCTCCTTCGTCTTCAGCTTGAACTGGAGCAGTAGAAACTGCTACAGCACTTGGATCAACTCCAAATTCTTCTTTCATCATATCAACTAATTCTTTAACTTCAAGAATAGTTTTTTCTTTAATTGCTTCGATAATATCTTTGTTTTCAATTTTTGCCATTATTCATTTCCTCCATTCTCTAATTTTTCGGCATATAAGTTAAGTGCAATACTTAAGTTTCTTACGTGTTCAATTAAGCCACCAGCAAACATTGTAAGAAGTCCTTCATAACTTGGAATACTTGCATATTCACCAATTACTTTAGTATCAACAAATTCACCATTAATGTAACCAGCTTTGATAGTTAAGTTTTCATTTTTCTTAGCTACTTCACTAACTATTTTAATAGGTTCAATGATGTCTTTACTAAAAATGTAAGCATTAGGACCAGTCATGTAATCATCTAATTTGATTCCATTATCTTTAAATGCAAGTGATGCTAAAGTATTTTTATATACTTTTAAATCACTACCGGCGTTTTTTAAACTTTGTCTAAGATCGTTAAGTTCTGACACAGTCATTCCTTGATAGTCTACTAATAATACAGTACTAGCATTTTCTACCTTAGAATTAATTTCACTTACAAGGTCTTTTTTTAGTTTAAGATTCTTTTCGCTTGCCATTCTTTTCCTCCTCATAATATTAATAAAAAGTTTTCCGTACAAGGAAAACTTCTTTAAAAGTTTAGTTTTCCTCGGTAGGATTTATTAGTTACCTACTGTCTACGGCGAACTCATGTAAAGTATTTTACTACAAAAACTTAATTTTGTAAATACCTTATTTAAATAAATTTAAATCAATTTTTACGCCAGGTCCCATTGTTGAAGAAATACTTATGTTCTTAACAAAAGTTCCTTTTACTCCACTAGGTTTATTCTTAATTACTTCTTTAATGAAAGCAACTAAGTTTTCAGTTAATTTATCTTCATCAAAACTAACTTTACCTACTATAGCATGTACGTTACCATTAGAATCAGCTCTATACTCTACCATACCTTTTCTAATGTTAGCTATTGCGTCTTTAACGTTAACAGTAACTGTTCCTGTTTTTGGGTTTGGCATTAAACCTTTAGGTCCTAGGATTTTACCTATTTTACCTAAACTAACCATCATTTCAGGTGTTGCTACCATTGTATCAAAATCAAACCAGTTCTCTTTAACAATTTTTTCGATCATGTCTTCATCACCAACATAATCTGCTCCAGCTTCTTTTGCTTCGTCAGCCTTAGTTTTAGTAACAACTAATATTTTCTTAGTTTTACCTGTACCATTTGGTAATGTAAATGAACTTCTTACTTGTTGATCACTTTTAGTTGTATCAATATTTAAGTTCATAGCGATTTCGACAGTTTCGTCAAATTTTCTTTTAGAAAGAGATTTTACTAGTTTAACCGCTTCTTCTGGTGTATAAAGTTTATCTTTATCTACACTTTTTGAAGCTTCCACATATAAGCGTCCATGACGTTTCATAATTTTTACCTCCTTTATGTGGTATTTGGATTATTTCTTACTCGACTTTATTTAATTATTATTCTTCTGTTTCTGCTTTTTGTTCAGTACTTTCTACTTCTGGAACTTCTTTATCAGCATTTGCTTTAGCCTCAGCTTCCATTTCAGCAAATTCAGCATCTAATTTAGCCATTTCAGCTTCAGCCTCTTTTGCTTCTTCAGCTTGATTTTCAAGTTCAGTATCGTTAAGTCCTTTAACAGCTATTCCCATATTTCTTGCAGTACCTGCAACTATTTTCATAGCTTGATTTAAATCATTTGTATTTAAGTCTGGTAACTTAATTTCAGCAACTTGTTTTAACTGATCTTTAGTTATAGTAGCAACTATTTCATTAGCACCTTTAACGCCACCTTTAGATAATCCAGCAACTTTAATTAGTAAACTTGCAGCTGGTGGAGTTTTTAGTACGAAGTCAAATGTTCTATCTTCATAAACAGTAACTTCACAAGGGATTATATCTCCCATTTTGTCTCTAGTTGCATCGTTGTATTTTGTACAAAATTCTTGTAAGTTAATTCCTAGAGGTCCAAATATTGTACCAACTGGTGGAGCTGGTGTAGCCTTTCCAGCAGGAATTTGAATTTTTACAACTTTAGTAACTTTCTTTGCCACGAAAAACACCTCCTATAAAATTTAATATTCAAGTTAATTTTCGCGAGTGGTTTAGTAATCCAAAACTCTTCCACTTAATCTAGTTACATAATAAATATATAACTCATGTCAAATCATACCATAAAACTCTTACTTTTTCAACCATTTTTCTTTAAATTAGTTCATAAATAGATGAAAATATGGTAAAATACTTGCTGGAAGTGATTTATTTTATGGAAAAGACTGTATTAGTAACAGGATCAAGTTCTGGTCTTGGAAAAAGTATTATAGAAAAGTTTGCAAGTAATGGATGGAATACTATTATTACTTACTTCACTCATGAAAAAGAAGCAATAGAATTTAATAATTATATAATTAATACTTATAAAGTTGATAGTAAATGTTTTAAATTAGATGTTACTAGTGAAAAAAGTATAAATGAATTAAAAAGCAAAGTAACATACTTAGATGTGCTTATAAATAATGCTGGAATTAGTATTGATAATGATATTAATTTAAAAAGCAAAGATGAATTTATGAAAGTAGTTTCAGTTAATTTACTTGGTACTTTTTTAATGAGTAAAGCTTTTGGAAAAAATATGTTTGAAAGAAAAAGTGGTTCTATAATTAATATTAGTAGTAATAATGGAATTGATTCATATTATAAAGAAAGTATTGATTATGATGCATCTAAGGCTGGTGTTATAAATATGGGACATAATTTAGCAAATATATATAGTCCTTATGTAAGAGTTAATACTGTGTGTCCCGGATGGATAGATACACCTATGAATGAAAGTATTAATCCTAGCTTTAAAGAAAAAGAAATAAATAAAATATTACTTAAAAGGTTTGCACGTCCTATGGAAGTGGCTAATCTAGTATATTTTTTAGCAAGTGAAGAAGCTAGTTACATAAATGATATTGTTATTAAAATTGATGGAGGTAAAGTATGTTAAAAATAAATGAAGAAAGTATTTCATTAGTTAATCAGTGTGAAAGTGAACTAAAAAGTATTTTTGAAGAGTTAGATAAAAAAGAACTAATAAATAGTAAGAAAGTATTAGATGCATTTCATAAAAATAATTTAAATGAAAGTGACTTATATGGAACTTATGGATATGGTTATAATGATATTGGAAGAGATAAGATAGAAAGTATTTATAGTGATATTTTTGGAAGCGAAGACTCTTTAGTTAGAAGAGAATTTGTTAGTGGAAGTCATGCTTTAAGTATTAGTTTAAGTAGTCTTTTAAGACCTGGGGATGTATTCTTATCAATAAGTGGTGAACCATATGACACAATGCATGAAGTTATAGGTATAAAGGAAAATGATAGTTCACTTAAAAGTTATGGGGTTAGTTATAGGGAAATTGATTTAGTTGATAATGATTTTGACTATGATAGAATTAAAAATAGTTTGAATGGTATAAAATTAGTTTATATTCAAAGAAGTAGAGGTTACTCTTTAAGAGAAAGTTTATCTATTAATAAGTTAGAAAAAGTTATTAAATTAATTAAAAGTATTAATAAAGATATTATAGTTTTTGTAGATAATTGTTATTGTGAGTTTGTAGAAGATAAAACTCCTATTCAAGTTGGGGCTGATATAATAGTTGGGTCTTTAATAAAAAATTTAGGGGCTGGAATATGTACTCACGGGGCTTATGTGACTGGTAAAAAAGATTTAATTAAATTAGTTAGTGAAAGATTATATTTAGCAGGTGAAGGTAAAGATGTAGGACCTAGTATAGAATCTAATAGAATGTTTTTAATGGGTTTATATATGTCTCCTAGTGTAGTTAATTCTAGTTTAAAAAGTTCTATACTTATTAGTAAAGTAATGGATAGACTTAATTTTAATGTTAGTCCTAAATGGAATCAAGAAAGATGTGATATTGTAGAAATACTTTATTTAGAAAATGAAGAAAATTTAATTAATTTTGCAACTAGTATTCAAGAAAGTGGTCCAGTTAATTCAGGAGTCTTACCTACTCCTGGAGAAATGCCAGGATACTCTGATAAAGTTATAATGGCTAGTCCTTCTTTTACACAAGGTTCTAGTATTGAAATGTCTTGTGATGCACCTCTTAGAAAACCTTATGCTTTATATATACAAGGTGGGTTAACATATAGTTATGCAAAACTTGCTCTTATGAATGCAATAAGTAATTTAAAAACTCGTGAGTAAAAATTCACGAGTTCTTTTTTCTAATTATCACTTATTCACATGCTCCACTACCTGTATAAACAACGTAAGTGTTTTCAGGACTTCCGTCTTCTCTGGATATCAGATTACAAGACAAGAGAGATACTGAGGGACGCACACCATTGGAGTTGTTGACATTCCAATTGTTAGGAGACAACAACCAAGAACAAAAATCTAAGGCTGGCCGTAACTCATATAGTTCATTCCCTATATCAAAAATGTTTTCACACTTGATACCTTAATTAATTTTTCAGCTACTGGCACTCACGCGCTAGAAAGCATTATTCTTTCTAGCACAGGTTAGTCAGTATTCATTTTTTGCTTACCACCAACTTTCGTCGGTGGAGCTGTCACGCATGCTTTTCGGACGGTATTTCAGATCTACAGTTTAGCATCCACTTGTAGTTTCTTTTATTGTGTATGGATCACTTGCTGAGCCATTTCCTGTACTATATTTGATACAAGAT
>FR902239.1:37235-58384 GCA_000438415.1 Clostridium sp. CAG:628 | reverse complement strand
AAACTAACATACCCAATAGGATTAATGACAGCAGATGAGATAGCATATGCTGGAGGAAAATATAGAACAAATTTACCTAGTCCATATGCATGGTATTATTTAAATAGTGCAAATGGTAGTATAACAGGATCAACCTTGTGGTGGTCCTTGTCGCCTTCCGACTGGGAAGGGTCTTTCTCGAACGTTTGGCGTGTTTACGGCTCAAGTTATCCGGGCTACCTCAACGACTACTACATCGTGCGCAATTCGGGCGGTGCTCGTCCTGCCATTTCTCTCAAAACTTGTACACTTTGGACTAGTGGAAATGGAGCCCCTGAGACACCATACGAAATAAGTACTACAAGTGGATGTTGATGAGAAAATGAAAAAAAGCCTGTGAAAACCTTTTCACAGGATAGCAAAAAAAACGGCGTGAAAATGCCGGCAAGCAGAAATTTAATTTTGGTATAACGTGCAGGTTGCACTTTATATAGGAAATAAACTATTACAGTGTGAGCTTCTTTTGGCTTTTGTTCTTTGGTGGTCCTTGTCGCCTGATGGCTGGTTTGGGTCTAACTCGAACGTTTGGAACTGGAATTCCGACAATGCGGACTTGAACAACAACAATGTCAACAATACTCATGCCGTGCGTCCTGCCAATTTTTCTAGGGTTTGAACTTGAAATGTATTGTAAAAATTATTTCGTTAATGAGTTTAAATTTAAAAGAAAGGTCATAACAAATGCTATAGTAGATTAATATGTAGAGAAACAAGTTTATTTCCTAAGTTAGTAATAACTTGAATACAATAAATGTCAGTACTTATTCTTTAGTAGGAAAACCGAAACAGAGTAAATAACGGACCTAGGTATTTATAATTGATTAGCAGTATTTAAAATCAATTTATGGTTTTTAAATACTGCTTTTTATTAATTTGTTGAGTTTGGAAGGAGATGTAAATATGAATTTTACCACAATTAATTCTTTGAAAAGAAAGTATAAGAATATTGTTACATTTTGATTTTTCTTTACAAATCACCATAACTGGTGTAGAATACTTACCAACAGGTGATTATATGAAAAAAGAAGATATATTATATGTAACTGAAGAAATTAATAAGATATTAAATCTAACAGAAGAACAACATAAAGATTTAATAACCCTTTCTTTTTTAGACTATAATAACAAAAAAGATAGTGAAGACTATAAAAAAACATTAAAACATTATAAAACAATTAATGAATTAACAGAAACTATATATAAAAGATTATATAAACCAAATTACATAATAATTGCAGACAAAATGTTAACAGATAAATTAATGACTACCTCGTTACCTGATACACTTCCTGCTAATTCTAAGTCAGTAGCAATTATTAAAGTACAAAAAAGAATTTATGATGTTGCTGATAATATAACCAGTAAAAAAACACATGAGTTATCAAATAACATAATTAGAGATTTCAAATGTTATGATTTAATAACTAACTTATTATATTATATGGACAAGTATAAAAAAGAAAACAAAAATGAGTATATAAAAAATAAACTAAATTATGGAATGTATTATTATACATTTATTCATGATTATGTAGAACAAGAGGTATCCAAAAGAAATTTTAATTTTAATAGTAATTTAATATTGATAACAGACTTAGTTGGATCTAAATATAATATACCATCATTTATGTATAAAAGCCTTAGTATAGATGTGTTTACTGAAACACTTGTATCTCATATACATGAAGTAGGAAAGTTTAAAACTATAGATTTAACAGACGCTGAACATAAAATATGTTTATACATCCACTTATCTTACATAAAATCTCTTTGTCTAACACTTCCCCAAGAAATAATAAAACAAGTTCTTGATAACTTAAATATAGAAGAACCATTAATAAAGAGTATTCTTGTAGAAACATTAAGAGATGTTCTAGAAGACAAGAAAAAAGTAATAACATTTAAAAGGACTATAAACTAGTCCTTTTTATATAATTTTATCAATTAGACCATACTCTAAAGCCTCTTTAGCGTCCATATAATTATCTCTTTCAGTATCTCTTTCAATTACTTTCATATCTTTAGAAGTATTACTAGCTAAAATACTATTAAGTTTCTTCTTCATTTTAATAATTCTATCAGCATGTATCTGTATATCACTTGCTTGACCTTTCACTCCACCAAGAGGTTGATGTATCATAACCTCTCCATTTTTTAAACTCATTCTTTTTCCTTTACATCCACTACTCAAAAGAAAAGCCCCCATACTAGCACACATTCCCACACATATAGTAACCACATCAGCCTTAATAAAATTCATCGTATCATATATAGCCATCCCAGCCGTAACACTTCCTCCAGGACTATTAATATACAAATAAATATCATCATTTCCTAAACTATTTAAATATAATAACTCACTCACTATCAAATTAGCTACTTCATCAGTAATCTCACCACTTAAAAAAACAATTCTTTCTTTTAAAAGTTTACTATAAATATCAAAACTTTTTTCTACTCCCTCTTCCTTATCAATAATCATTGGTATAACCATTTGTATCACCTATAAATATATTTACGAAAAAATAAAAAAAATATACAAAAAATATCAAAAAAATGATAAAATATATATAGAATAAAGGGTGATTAAATTGACAAATGAATTAATAATAGAAATAGAAGGTTATGGTAATATTGTAGTACATAAAGACACTACTTTATATGACTTAATAAAAAGACTAAATAAAACAGACGACATTATAGCCTGTTCCATTAATAATGAAATAGTAGAATTATCTTATAAACTAAAAGAAGATACAAAACTAAAACTAATAAGCATAAAAGATAGAATGGGTGCTAAAATATATAGAAGTGGTTTAAAATTCATATACATAACTGCCATAAAAGAACTATTTGGAATAAACACAGACGTAAAACTTCTTCATTCATTAGATAAAGGAATATATACAAGAATAGATTTAGATTTAACAGTAGATATAGTAAAAGACATAAAAGCAAAAATGGAAGAATTAGTAAGTAGAGATTTAAAATTTGAAAAAATAACAACAAGTAGAAAAGAAGCAATAAAATACTTTAATGAAGTAAAAGAAAAAGAAAAGTCGTCTATGTATAAACAAATGACTGGAGATGCTTTAACATTATATAATTTATTAAATTATTATAATTACTTTTACACAAAAATGCCATATAGTACTGGAATAATAAAAAGTTTTGACTTAACTTTAACAAAAGATAAAGGAGTTATGTTAGAATATCCTAGTACATATGATATGAAAATACCTCCATACACTCATATGGACCAGGTACTAAATGTATTCAAAGAATATGGTAGATGGGCTGATACTTTAGGAGTAAAATATGTATCAGATGTTAATAATGTAGTAATAGAAGGAAAAATAAAAGAATTTATAGAATTAAATGAAATAAAACAAAATAATGACTTACTTAAAATAGCAAGTGAAATAGAAAAAAACTTAAACAACATAAAACTAGTATTAATCGCAGGACCTTCTAGTTCTGGTAAAACAACCACTAGTAAAAAGCTAAGTTTATACTTGAAAAGCAAAGGAATAAATCCTTTTGTATTATCAACAGATGACTTCTTTAAAAATAGAATAGATACACCAAAAAATGAAAATGGTGAATACGAGTATGACATTCCAGAAGCACTAGACATAGATTTATTTAATGAAAAATTAACTAGTCTAATAAAAGGAGAAGAAACACTTCTTCCAACATATAACTTCTTAACTGGAGAAAAAGAATACAAACATCCTCCAGTCTCATTAAAAAATAGGGATTTAATCATAGTTGAAGGAATACATACATTAAACGAAATGTTAACAAGTAAAATAGATAGAAAAAATAAATTAAAAATATATATAAGTCCATTCACACCATTAGATTTAGATAGACACAATCATGTATCAACTGTTGACTTAAGATTAATTAGAAGATTAGTAAGAGACTATAGAACAAGAGGTTATAATGCAGAAGAAACATTAAAAAATTGGCGCGTGGTACGTCGTAGTGAAGAAAAATACATATTCCCATATCAAAAAGAAGCAGATATAGTACTAAATACTGCTTTAATATATGAACTTGGAGTATTAAAAACATATGCTGTACCAATACTATTTAGTGTAAGTTATCATAGTGAATACTATTCTGAAGCATTAAGAATAATTAATTTCTTAAAATCATTCTTAAACATATCAGATAGTATGCTACCTGAAACTGCATTATTAAGAGAATTTGTTGGTGGAGGATATTTTGAATAAGGAGGAAAAAATGATAAAAGTTGCAATTAATGGTTTTGGTAGAATTGGTAGATGTGCCTTAAGGCAAATAAGTAAAAGAAAAGATATGGAAGTAGTCGCTATTAACGATTTAACTGATCCATTACAATTAGCATATCTATATAAGTATGATTCAGTTCATAGAATGTTAGACGAAAAAGTAGCAAGTGTAGATGATGGTATAGAAGTAAACGGTAAAAAAATAAAAGTATTTAGTGAAAGTGACCCATCAAAACTACCATGGAAAGACTTAAAAGTAGATATAGTATTAGAATGTACTGGAGTATTTACTACTAAAGAGAAGTCTAGTCTTCATATAAATGCAGGAGCAAAGAAAGTAATAATAAGTGCACCAGCTAAAGACGAGTGTAAAACTATAGTTTATGGGGTGAACGAAAGTATTTTAGACAAAAAAGACCAAGTTATATCTTCCTCATCTTGTACAACAAACTGTCTAGCACCAGTATTAAATTTACTTCATAAATGTTTCATAATCGAAAGTGGTTCTATGATAACTGTTCATGCAATGACTAACGACCAAGAAACATTAGATATACCACATAAAAAAGGTATTGAAAGTCGTCGTGGAAGAGCAGCTTCATTAAATATAGTACCGACTTCAACAGGAGCAGCCTCATCCATTGGAAAAGTAATTCCTGAATTAGATGGAAAATTATCTGGAATTGCATATCGTGTTCCAGTTGGAGATGGTTCATTAATAGATTTAACTTTAAATGTTAAAAAGAAAGTTACTTCAAGTGTAATAAATGATATGTTTAAAAATAATAAAAGTGAAGTAATAAAAATAGTTAACATTCCACTAGTTAGTAGTGATATAATAGGTTCCACTGAAGGTGCCTTAGTAGATGGACTATTAACTAAAGTAGTTGAAAAAGAAAATGGTTCACTAATAAAAGTTTCAGCATGGTACGATAACGAATGGGGTTATACTGCTCAAATGTTAAGAGTTGCTGAATACTGGTGTAAAAAACGTTAAAAAAGCACAGAAAATCTGTGCTTTTTGTCTGCATTTTGGTATTTAGGTGTGAAATTGACCCCAGAAAAGTCCAAAACAGGTGTGAAAAAGCACTGAAAAAACACCGAATTAGGTGTAAAATTACATGTAAAAAACATTAAATCACGTGCAAAGCATTGATTTTTCTTCGAAAATAAGGTAAAATATAGATATCAAAGAAAGAGTGATAATATGGAAAGATTTAAAAGAAAAATAGACTCATATTTACTTGAATGGAAAGAAAGCAAATATAAAATGCCATTAATAGTAAGTGGAGCTAGACAAATTGGTAAAACAAATGCTATAAGAAACTTTGGAACTCAAAACTACAAATATTTTATTGAAATAAACTTTATTGAAGAAAACTTTTATAAAGATATATTTGATGAAGGTTACAAAGTTGATAATATTTTAAAAAGAATACTTTACCATAGTCCACTACTTAATTATGAACCAGGTGAAACATTAATATTCTTTGACGAAATACAAAAATGCCCTAACTGTGCAACATCTTTAAAATTCTTTAGAGAAGATGGAAGATTTGATGTTATCTGTAGTGGTTCATTAATGGGATTAAATTACAAAGAAATTGAGTCCAACAGTGTAGGAAACAAAACAGATTACATAATGAGAAGTATGGACTTTGAAGAGTTTTTATGGGCTAAAGGATACACTGATAAACAAATTGATGATATATATTCATACATGAAAGAATTAAAACCACTTCCTGAAAGTTTATACAATATATTTCTAAACCTATTTAAAGAATACATGGTTGTAGGTGGAATGCCACTTGTTGTAAAAAACTTTATTGAAGAAGGAACATACAAAAATGTTCTCACTCTTCAAAGACAAATATTACTTGATTATGAAGAAGACATAACTAAATACGCTGGTGGCTTAGATAAAGCAAAAATACTAAATGTTTATAGAAAAATACCAGTCTTTCTAGGAGAAGAAAATAAAAGATTTCAAATAACAAAAATTGCCGTAAATGCAAAAAATAGAGATTATATTGGTGTAGTAGAATGGTTAAAAAATGCTGGAATAATTAATATATGCTATCAACTCACTAATTTGAGTTTGCCCCTAAAGGGAAATTACAACCCAAGTCAATATAAACTATACTTTGGAGATAGTGGCTTATTAATAGCCTCACTAGATGACGAAAGCCAAACTGATTTAAGAGAAAACAATAACTTTAATACTTGTAAAGGTGCCATTTACGAAAATATAGTAGCAGATATGCTTGCTTCTAGTAATTATGAATTATTCTATTATAGAAACACAAAAAGCACTATTGAAATGGATTTCTTTATAAGAGACAACAACTCACTAGTGCCAGTGGAAGTAAAAGCAAATGATAATAGTACACCATCACTAAACAAACTAATTGATAAATCCACATATAAAGATATAAAATATGGAATTAAACTTTGTAATAAAAACATAGGCTTTAATGAAAAATTCTATACATTTCCATATTTTCTAACATTTTTGTTAAAAAGATATATCACTGAAACAAAAAACGGTAATAATGAATAACCGTTTTTTTGTAAACAAATATGTACATTTTCAAATTTTTAATAAGCCATTTAAGAAAATAGGTGTATAATAATTATAAGGTGGTAAAATGAAAACAATAAAAGATATTGATGTAACAAATAAAAAAGTAATTGTAAGAGTAGACTATAACGTACCAATAATAAATGGTAGAATATTAGATAACAATAGAATAGTTGCCTCTTTAGAAACAATAAATTATCTATTAAGTAAAAATGCTAAAATAATACTTATGTCTCACTTGGGAAAAATAAAAACAAAAAGTGATTTAGAAGCAAACTCTTTAAAACCAGTTAGAGATGAACTAAGTATATTACTTCATAAAGACATAAAATTTTCTAGCACTTTAAAAGGTAAAGAACTAGATGATTTAGTAAATAATTTAAATCCAGGTGATATATTACTACTTGAAAATACAAGATACATGGACTATCCAGATAAATTAGAAAGTAATTGTGACATAGAATTATCAAAATATTGGGCTAGCCTAGGAGACGTATATATATTAGATGCCTTTGCTTCTTCACATAGAAGACATGCTTCCACTGTAGGGATACCTTCATACTTACCACATGCAGTAGGTTTTCTAGTAGAAAGAGAATTACAAGAATTAGATGAAATAAAAAAAGAAAACAAAACTCTTCTATTAGGTGGTGCAAAAGTAGATGATAAATTGTCTCTTATCGAATACTTACTTCCAACATCAGACAAAATATTACTAGGTGGAAGAATGTGTGCAACATTCATAAAATGTGAAGGCTATGAAGTAGGTAAAACTGAAACTAATGATGCACTTCTAGATAAATGTAAAGAATTACTAAAAACAAATAAAATAATATTTCCAATTGATGTAGTAACAGAAAATGGAATAAAAGAGTTAGATAAAATAACAAAAGAAGAAACAATTTATGATATAGGTAGTGAAACCATAGAAATGTATGAAAGAGTACTAAAAAATAAAGTATTAATTTTAATAAATGGTACTATGGGAATGTACGAAAATCCTTCATATGAAAATGGAACAAAAGAATTATATGAGTTTTTAAAACAAGAAAAGAAAAAAGTTGTAGTATGTGGAGGAGATGGTGCCTCATCTAGTAAAAAATATAATTTTAATCCATACTATATTTCAACTGGTGGTGGTGCTTCCCTAAACTACCTAAGCGGAATAGAATTACCTGCACTTAAAATTATGGAGGACTAATGAAACTAATAATATTAAACCATAAAAGTTATTTAGGAATAAAAGAACTAGAAAAATACAAAAAAGAGATAGAAAAACTAAAAACTGGAACAAACATAGTACTATTTCCTAACATTTTATACTTATCAATATTTAAAGACTCAAAACTAAACATAGGAAGTCAAAACTTTTATAGTTATAACTATGGCTCATACACTGGAGAAATATCTTTAGCTAGCTTAAAAGAACTAAACATAACTTACACATTAATCGGACACCCTGAAAGAATAATATTACATCTTGATACTTATGAGCAAATAAAAGACAAACTATATAAAAGCCTAAACAGTAACTTCAAAACAATTTTATGTATAGGAAGTACTAACAGCTTAAAAATGATAAAAAAAGAATTAAAGTATTATTTAAAAGGAATAGAAGAAAAATCCCTTGATAATTTAATACTAGCCTATGAACCAATTGACAAAATAGAAAACGCTATAGTTAATTTAGAAGAAATCACACTTGTTATAAATTACATTAAGTCATATACAAAAAAACACTTAAACAAAGAAATTCCAGTAATTTATGGTGGTTCAGTTGATAAAGAAAACATAAAAGAAATACTTTCCTTAACAGATGGAGTATTAATTGGAAAAATAAGTACAGATATTAACATAACTAAAGAAATTATAAAAAGTCTAGAAAACTAAATTTTTTTCATTTAAAACAAAACTTATTCACTTAAAACCAATTAGACAATTTCAAAACGTTTTTATTTTATAATGAAACCATAATAAAAAGGAGAAATTATGAAGAAAAAAGTATTGGTAGTAGATGATAATAAAGGATTGGTTGGTTTATTCAAAGAATATTTTATGGATAGTAAAACAATTGAAATAACTGATGTTGCATATAATGGAGAAGAAGGATGGGAAAAAATAAAAAATAATACATATGACTGTATTTTATTAGACCTAATTATGCCCAAAAAAGATGGAATATATGTACTAGAACAAATAAAAGAAAATAATCTTAATTTAAACATAATTGTAGAAACAAGTTATAACGAACAAGAAACAATAAGAAATGTAAGTGAGTATGGAGTAAAATACTTTGTACTAAAACCATTTGAATTAGAAGACTTAGAAAAGAAAATACTATCAGTAACAAATAAACAAGAAAAAAGATATGGTTCAATTAACTTAGTAGAAAAGAATTTACAACTTTCTGTAACAAAAATATTACATGACCTAGGAATACCTTCAAACATAAAAGGATATTCTTACATTAGAGATGCAATAACATTAGTATATAATAATCCAGAATTAATTGGAGGAATAACAAAAGAATTATATCCTGAAATTGGTAAAAAATATAATATAAGTATAACTAGGGTAGAAAGATCTATTCGTCATGCAATTGAAGTATCATGGAATCGCGGAGACTGGGACTTAATGGAAGAGATATTTGGTCACTCAGTAGACATAGATAAAGCAAAACCAACCAACAGCGAATTCATTGTAACAATTGCTGACAAACTAAAACTTGATACATTAAAAATAAATAGTTAGTCTTAATTAGTCACATAAGTGGCTTTTTTACTTTAAAAATACTTGAACTTGTGCTAAAATACTATTAGTAGGTGAAAGAATGAAAAAAGTATTACTATTAATATTAGATGGTTATGGAATAAATAAAAGTGAATTTGGAAATGCAATAAAAGCAGCAAAAACTCCAGTCATGGATAAATTGCTAGCAGTATATCCTCATACAGAATTAGAAGCATCTGGTGAGTATGTTGGCCTTCCAAAAGGACAAATGGGTAACTCAGAAGTTGGTCACATGACTATAGGAAGTGGAAGAGTAACATTACAACCTCTAACATACATTAACGAAAAAATAAAGAACAAAGAGTTTTTTGATAATGAATTATTAAATGAAACAATGTCATTTGTAAAAGAAAATAACAGCACTCTTCATTTAATTGGACTTTTATCAAATGGAGGAGTACATTCAAGTATTAATCACTTTTATGCAGTACTTGCAATGTGTAAACTAAAAGGTGTAAAAAACGTTGTATTTCATGTAATAACAGATGGAAGAGATACTAATAGAGAAAGTGGTATAAACTTTGTAACAGAATTTATGGACAAAGCAGAAAAATTAGGTATAGGTAAACTTGCAACAATATGTGGTAGATACTATGCAATGGATAGAGATAATAGATGGGAAAGAATAAAAAAAGCCTATAATGCAATAGTATATGAGTCAGGTAATATATTTCCAAACTTTAAAGTATGTTTTAATGAACACTATAAAAGAGAAATAACTGATGAATTTATTAATCCTAGTATAATCACCTCAGGGTGTACTATTCATGAAAATGATGCTGTACTATTTATGAATTTCCGTCCAGAAAGAATGACTGAAATAATAGATGCACTAACTAATAAATCTTTTAAAATGTTTAAAACTAAACAATTTGAAAATGTAAAATTTGTATCATTATTTAATATTAATAAAAATATTCCATATGCATTTGATATAGAAAGACCAAAAAACACATTAGGTGAGTACTTAATGGAATTAGATTACACACAGGCAAGAATAGCAGAAACAGAAAAATATGCTCATGTAACTCATTTCTTTGATGGAACAAGAGACATAAATGATAAAAGAATACAAAAATTCTTAGTACCAAGTCCTAGTGTTCCAACATATGACATGAAACCAGAAATGAGTGTAGGAGAAGTAACAGAAACAGTATTAAAACAAATGGAAGAAGACTATGATTTTATATTAGTTAACTTTGCAAATCCAGACATGGTTGGACACACAGGTAACTTTGAAAGAGTAGTAGATGCAATAGAAATATGTGACTTCTGTTTAGGAAAAATATATGAAAAAGCAAAAGAATATTTCTATGAATTAATAATAACTGCAGACCATGGAAATGCAGAAAAAATGTTAAATAGAGATAAAACTCCAATAACAAGTCATACTACTAGTAAAGTACCATTTATAATTTGTAATGAAGAAATAAAATTAAAAGAAGGTGGTTCACTAAGTGACATTGCACCAACTATTACAGACATTTATGAAATAAAAAAACCAGATGTAATGACTGGTTCTAGCCTAATAATAAAAGATGAAGAAATCTAATGATGCGAACCCCGTTTCTTGGATAAAAGAGAAGCGAGGTTTTTATATGTCAAAATTACATTAAAATTTAATAAAAATCTAAATTACTATCATTTCCTAAATATTTATATTGTTCATTGATAAAACTTTTATATTGATTAAATACTTCTCTATTAGTATTTGAGAATTTATAAACATAATTAGAAATATCCAAAAAGAAATTTATTTCATCAATTGTTTGTAAGTTTGCTATACATTCAAAATGAAAACGTAAAACACCAAATAATAACTTTGTATCATCTATTGTGCTATTTTTACAAATTTTTTGTAACATTTCAAAATAATTTTTAAACAAATATAAAGCATATTCATTTTCTTTAAAATAGTCTTTTCCCATACTAGCATTAAATTTAATATTGTTTAAAACGCTACTATAATCCAATTTAACATCACTATCAAAATCTTCAATAGTTATAGATTTAGCACCACTCAAAGGATAAGTAGAAAAATTATTTGGTAATGTAAATAAGCAATAAT
This sequence comes from Clostridium sp. CAG:628, assembly GCA_000438415.1. Taxonomy (GTDB): domain Bacteria; phylum Bacillota_I; class Bacilli_A; order RF39; family UBA660; genus CAG-628. The sequence goes on along the minus strand of FR902239.1, from coordinate 46,647 downwards.
GCGTCTTATAAAATTTTTCCTTATAAGTTTCGTATTGTTTTTTGTAATCATCATCATCCTTAAATTTTAAATTTAAGTTACAAAAGCTATCTTCAAATCTTATATACATATCACGAAGTAAATCCTTGTAGCACAAATCATCTTCTACTATTTGTTTTACCTCATCATAACTAACCTTTTTTCCATAATATATCATACTAACTAATTCAGATGGATAAATATCCAATATTTTTCCATCAAACATTCTTTTTTCACCATCTAAAAATGACATTCTTAACCAAGTATTTTTATAAAGTGGTAATTTTCTAATAGTTTCAAGTGAGAAATCTTCAACCTCATAAAAAGTTGGTTCATCAGTTCCTACGTCAAATTGTACAAATTTTGCCATAATATCAACTCCATACAATATAATTATAACATCTTTTTTTACAGAATTTATAGGAATATTACATAACTTTACAATGTTTGTACTCATCACACACAAATAAAAACATAATTAAAATTAGTTTTATAAAAAACACATGAAACATACTAAACTTGTAAAAAAAATAAAAATATGATATAATTTAATCGAGGTGAAATTATGGATAAAATTAGAAATTTACCAAATTATAATACTTATTCAATAGAATTAATGAATGCCGTTGTTAAACAGGATCAAAATACAATTAATCAAATTTTTAATAAGATAGATGAAGAATTAAGAAAAATTAGAAAAGAAAAAAGTATAACTTTTGAAAGAAGTCAAAAAATGTGGAATGACCCAGAATCACATTTTAGAGCAGTACAATTAGAAGAAGTAACAGATTTAAAAATGGAATTTGATGATAATTTAGGATTATTTCAATTAGCAAATTTAGTTCAATATGAACCTGCTATGACAATAACATTCACAAAAATGCTTAAAAATCTCAGTGATATAAGACTAAGAACAAATATAAGAACTGCACGAAATGAAAAAATGTGGAATAACCCAGAATCACATTTCAAAGCAGTAGAAGCAGAAAAACAAGCAGATTTAGAAAATGAAATTACTGATTTAATGAGTTTATACAATATTGCACAATCTGCAAATTATACTAAAGGTATTGAATTAATAACTAATAGATTAAATAAGATAGCACCAAATTTAGCTGATAGTTTAATTTCTAAAAATAGTGGTACAGTACATAAATAATTTTAAAAGATGACTACAATGATGTGAACCCCGTTTCTTGGACAAAATAGAAACGAGGTTTTTGTATGACTAAAATAAGTTATGAAGAAAGAATTAATTTATATTATGATAGAAAGAATGGCATGTCTTTTCCTTCTATAAAATCAAAATATGGTATTAATAAATCTGGAGTTGAATATCTAGTTAGATTAATTGATAAGCATGGATTTGATATTCTAAGAACTAATGAAAATAAAAGTTATAGTTCTAAGGAAAAACAAAGAATTTTAAATCGAATTCCGATTGATAATGAGTCAATTTTATCAGTTTCAATAGATGAAGGATTGGCATCAAAAGGAATGTTAAATAATTGGCTTAAAAAATATCGTGAAAACTGTTATAATATAGTTGAACGAAAGCGAGGGCGTCCGACTATGAAAAATGAATTTAAACCAAAGAATAATGAAACTATAGAAGAAGAAAATGAAAGATTGAAAAAAGAAAACATATACTTAAAAGCGGAATTGGAATACTCAAAAAAATTGAGAGCCGTTGTTCAAGCAAGGAAGAATCAACAACAGAAGAAAAAGTAAATGTTGTAAGTGAACTTCGGCTAACATATCCATTAATGATTCTTCTACAAGTATCTGGCTTAGCTAAATCAGTATATTACTATACATTATCTAAAATAGATAAAGATGATAAAAATAAAGAAATATTAAATAAAATAAAAGAAATATTTATTAATAATAAAGAAAGATATGGTTATCGTAGAATTATGTTAGAATTAAGAAATCAAGGTTATAATGTTAATCATAAAAAAGTTTATAGAATAATGGTTAAATTAGGTTTAAAACCACAAAAAAGAAACAAAAGAAAATATTCTTCTTATATGGGAACTTTTGGTAAGATAGCTGATAATTTAATTGAAAGAAATTTTAATGCAGATAAGTCAAATAAAAAATGGTACACATATGTAACAGAATTTAATCTTCGAGGAGAAAAATGTTATTTATCACCAATATTAGATGAATTTAACGATGAAGTTATTTCTTATAACACTTCTAAATCACCAAATCTAGAGCAGATAAATGATATGCTTAATAAAGCATTTGACAGTAAAAATCTAGAAGGATTAATATTTCATTCAGATCAGGGATAGCAATATCAACACCAATCTTATCAGCAAAGACTAAAAAATAAAGGTATAAAACAAAGCATGTCCAGAAAAGGAAATAGTATGGATAATGGAATGATGGAAAACTTTTTTGGATTACTTAAAACTGAAATGTTTTACGATCAAGAAGATAAATACAAAACACTAGATGAATTAATTTTAGCGATTGATGACTATATTAATTATTATAATTATGATAGAATTAAAGTAAAATTAAAAGGACTGTCTCCTGTAAATTACAGGTTACAATCCTCTAATTAGAAACTATTTATAAACTATCCAACTTTTGGGGTTCAGTTCATAATAACTTCATCTTTTTGCTATTTACTATTTGATTTAAAAGAAAAATAGTGTATAATTTTTAATGAGGAGATGACAATATGAATAAATTTTACATAACAACACCTATATACTATCCAAGTGGTAAATTTCATATAGGTACAGCATATACAACAATACTTGCAGATGTACTAGCAAGATATAATCGTCAAAAAGGTAGAGATGTATACTTTTTAACTGGATTAGATGAACATGGAGAAAAAATACAAAAAAAGAGTGAAACCCTAGGCATAACACCACAAGAATACACTGATAAAATGGCATCTATGACTACTGAATTATGGAGTTATCTAAACATTAGTAACACAGGTTTTATAAGAACAACTAATAAAACTCATATGCAAAGTGTTCAAAAATGTTTTGAAATTCTTTATAATCAAGGCGATATATATTTAGGAAAATATAAAGGTAAATATTGTGTCCCATGCGAAACATTTTATACAGAAAGCCAACTAGTAAATGGTTTATGTCCAAGTTGCATGAGAGAAGTAAAAGAAGTTGAAGAAGAAACTTATTTCTTTAATATGAAAAAATATGAAAATAGATTAAAAGAATTTTATAAAGAAAATCCTGACTTTTTAGTACCAGTAACTAAGAAAAATGAAATAATGAATAGTTTTATTAATGTAGGTATAGAAGATTTATGCATTTCTAGAACAACATTTGACTGGGGAATACCTGTACCAAATGATCCTAAACATGTAATGTATGTATGGCTTGACGCTTTACTAAACTATGTAACTGCACTTGGTTATATGACTGAAGATGATACATTATTTAAAAAGTATTGGCCAGCAGATATACAAATAATAGGAAAAGATATACTTAGATTTCATGCAATTTATTGGCCTATATTCTTAATGGCTTTAAATTTACCATTACCAAAAAAACTATTTGTACATGACTTTATTATGATGAAAGATGGTAAAATGAGTAAAAGTAAAGGAAATACAATATACCCTGATACTTTAGCTAAAGAATATGGAGTAGATTCGGTAAGATATACTATTTTAAGAAGTTTACCATATGGTCAAGATGGAGAATTCACACCTAGTTTCTTTATAGAAAAATATAATACAGAATTATGTAATGATTTAGGAAACTTAGTTAATAGATCAATTGCAATGATAAATAAGTATTTTAATGGTTTTATTACTAAAACTAATACAAAAACAGATTTTGATGATAAACTTGATAATTATATAAATGATGAAATAAATCTTTATGAAAAAGAAATAGAAAGTATTAATATACAAAATGCTATAAGTCATATAATGAATATAGTTTCAAGAACAAATAAATACATTGACGAAACAACTCCTTGGGTATTAGCAAAAGAAGAAAAAACAGATCTTTTAAATCAAGTTATGTATAATTTATATAATACAATAAGAAAAATAGGTATATTATTATATCCATTTATACCAGACACAAGTAATAAAATATTAGAACAATTAAATATTCATGATGAAGATTTAACTTCATATAATAGCTTAAAAACTACATTAGATTTAACAGGTAATAAAGTAGAAGAAAAAGTTTCACCTTTATTCCAAAGATTAGATGCTAAAAAAGAAGAAGAAAAACTTATTGAACTTATGAAAACAGATAATGAAAAATAGCCTCGGCTATTTTTTTAATATATCTAATACATGACTACTTGTTCCTAAAAACTCATACTTTTCACAAATACTAAAGTGATATTTTAGGTATAGATTAAACTCCTTTTCATCCAAACTATTAATCTCTCTTCTAAAATAATCAGTAAGCCCGTCTTGACTAATAATCTTTTCCCTAACTAACTTACATTCATTCTTTAACTTATCTATCTCTTCCATTGTAACAAAACTATATAAATCATTTTCCTTACTTACAACGTGAAACTCTTCGTTAACATTTTTCTTTTCAAAAGCCACTTTTATATTCTTATCAATAAATCCATGTTTCATAATAGCATAATCATTCATATAATAACTAATAAAAATATAACCATTATCTTTAATAACTCTTTTAGCTTCATTTAAAGCTTTCACTTTATCTTCAAAACTAATCAAATGATACATTGGCCCAAATAATATAACTACATCAAAACTATTACTTTCGAAACCACTTAAATCTATCGCATTCCCTAAATAACTCTTAACACTAGGACAATTTTTTTCTATCACTCTTAAATTATGTTTAACTAACTCAACTGCTGTCACGTCATACCCTAAGTTACTAAAGTACATACAATACCTTCCAGTACCAGCACCCACATCCAGTATCTTCGCATTTTTAAAATTACTTAAATACATATTAATATACTTTATAGCAGTCTCAAACTCAACTATCCCATGTCTTCTACTAAGCCTTTTATCTTCATTAAATTTATTATAATATTTAACTAGTTCTCTTTCATTCATTTTTCTTCACCTACACTATAATAACAAATTTCAAAAAAATATAGAAGAAAAAAGTTGAAATTTTAAGAAAAAGTGGTAAAATTATATTCAGTTAAATGTTTTGATTAGGACACGACTAATAATAATTATTTACAAAAGCGAATTGTATATGGTGTAAGACAATTAAATAACTTATTAGTTACTACCTATGAACAGGACTCGAAAGATGTTCCCGGGGAAAACCTCGTTATTTAAATAAAGTTAAAAATGGATGGTACCGTGTAAAGCACTCCTTTAAAAGGGTGCTTTTTCATTTAACAAAAAGAAAGGAAGATAAAAATGATAAACATTAAAGAAAACGAAAAACTAAGTGTAATGAACCACTCATGTGCCCATTTATTAGCGCAAGCGGTGCAGCATTTATACCCAAATGCTAAGTTCTGGGTAGGACCAGTTATTGAAGAAGGATTTTACTATGACATTGATTTAGGTGACACTGTAATAAAAGAAGAAGACCTAGAAAAAATAGAAAAGGAAATGAAGAAAATAGCTAAAGACGGAAAACGTATAGTAAGACACGAACTTACAAAAGAAGAAGCTTTAGAAAGATTTAAGAATGATCCATACAAGATAGACTTAATTAGTAGAATGGATGAAAATAGTACTGTAATAAGTTGCTATACTCAAGGAGATTTCACTGACCTTTGTAGGGGCCCTCACGTTGAAACAGTAAAAGAACTAAAATACTTTAAACTTCTAAAAGTAAGTGGAGCATACTGGAAGGGTGACGCTAAAAACAAAATGCTTCAAAGAATTTACGGAGTATGCTTTGATAACGAAGAAGATTTAAATAACTACCTTACAGAATTAGCAGAAGCAAAAGAAAGAGACCATAGAAAAATAGGTAAAGATTTATCAATATTCATGACTAGTGACTTAGTTGGAAAAGGAATGCCTTTATGGCTTCCTAATGGTGCTATCATAAGAAAACAACTAGAAAATTATATCTATGAAAAAGAAAGAAAAATGGGATACTTACATGTGTATACACCATGTGTTGGAACAACTGAACTATATAAAACAAGTGGACACTGGGATCACTATAAAGAAAATATGTTCCCAATGATGAAAGTAGACGATGAAGAATTTGTACTTCGTCCAATGAACTGCCCACATCATATGCTAATTTATGCAAATGACTTACACTCTTATAGAGACTTACCAATAAGAATAGGCGAATTTGCAACAGACTTTAGATATGAAGCTTCTGGTGCAGTAAAAGGTCTAGAAAGAGTAAGATGCATGTGTCAAAATGATGCTCACTTATTTGTAACTCCTGAACAAATAAAAGAAGAATTTAAAAAAGTAGTATCACTAATACTTGATGTATATAAAGACTTTGGTTTCAAAAACTACAGTTTCAGACTTTCACTAAGAGACCCAGAAGACAAAGAAAAATATTTTGATGACGATGAGATGTGGAATACTGCGGAAGACAAACTAAGAGAAGTATTAAATGAATATGGTTGTCCATACAAAGAAGCAATTGGAGAAGCTGCGTTCTACGGTCCAAAACTAGATGTTGAAGTAAAACCAGCAGTGGGACCAGAAGTAACACTTTCTACTTGTCAATTAGACTTCTTACTTCCTAGAAGATTTGACTTATCATATATAGACAAAGATGGTTCAAAGAAAACTCCAGTAGTTATTCACCGCGCTATATTTGGAACATTTGATAGATTTACTGCATTCCTAATGGAAGAAACAAAAGGAGCTTTCCCACTATGGTTATGCCCAACTGAAGTTAACATAATTCCAGTAAACAATGACTACCACTTAGAATATGCAAAAGAAGTTTATAAAGATTTAGACGATATGAATATAAGGGTTAACCTAGATGATAGAAACGAAAAACTATCATACAAAATGAGAGAAAGTCAAACAAAGAAAAATCCTATAACTTTAATTTTAGGAGACAAAGAAGTAGAAAGTAGTACTATTAGTTATAGAAAATTTGGTAGTACTGAAACATATACTCTACCAAAAGAAATATTTATAAAAACATTAAAAGAAGCTATTAGTGCAAAAAAACAAAACATATAAGGTGGAATAATTCCATCTTTTTTAGAAAAAGCCAGCACTTACAAAAAAAGAGTCTCAACAAGAGACTTTTTAATTATCTAGTAAATCTTCTATATTGCATCCTAATACTTTTGCTAATTTATATAAGGTTTCTCCTTGTGCCTTATTTATATCATTTCTTTTTTGTTCATACATCTGAATTGAACGAAGTTTCACACCAGCTAATTTAGCTAGTTTACTTTGAGACAAACCACTTGCTTGCCTTACTATTTTTAAATTTGAAATTTCTTTATTATCAAAATATGTATTTGCAATATCAAAAAATTTAGTTATATCTGCTTCATGCAAAGTTGAATACAAGTTTAATACTTCTTCAATTGGTAAGTACTTATTAATTTTATAAAAAGAATACCCCTTTGCCTGCTGATAATGCTTAAGTACAATAAAACCAAAACCATAATCATTATGAGCTTTACTACTATGATAATAATATCTTTTAAACCATGATATATAATTATCTTTGACATATTATCCTCATTCCATTAATACAATCATATCGTTGTGATGATATAAAGCCAAACTGTTCTTTTGCTTATTTGTAAACAATTTTAGACATTTTATAATAAAATAGAAATCAAAAACAGAATTAACTTTTTATTTACAATAAATCATGTTATAATTTAATTATAAGGAGACTAATTAATATGAATGAAAACAAAAGAACACTTTTAAAAATGCTTTTTGAAGAGTTAGGTTCTAATATAAATAATTGGGAAACAGACATTACTTATAACTATAATCAAATCGAGTTAAAATTACAATCGTTTTTAGATGACTTCAAAGATGACATCACTATAAAATCTGACGTTGAAGAACTTCAAGCAATGATAGCTAACATATATTTTAATAAAATAAATAAAATAATTAACAGATTTTCTTATGATACATATAATAAATCCATAGATTTTGTATTAATGAATTATAATGAAGAAAACATACTATTAAATTTAGAACACTACCTTAAAGAAAACGGAATACCAAACGAATTAAGGTGTGATATATTTGATAGATTAAAACAACTTTCAAATACCTTAAATAAAAGATTTTCTTTTGACGAAATATCATTAGTTCATTTAATTGAAGCTTCAATTGGGAAAAACATAATAACAGAAGAGGGATCAAAAAGAATAAATGATGATAAAGTATTACACCAGTCATCAGATGGTTATGAATATATGGCATCATCTGATAAGAAAGTATTTACAACAACTAATAAAGAAATAACAGATTTAAAAAGCAAAGAAGATATTAGACTTGAAAGTTTTCCTATGGGAAATATAATTTCTATTGATAGTACGAATAACATAATGAATAAACTATTAAAAGTGCTATTTGAAAATATAAATCTATGCTTTGAAACATATAATTCCATATATACTTCAGGAGATAATATAGTCACAAACGAAGCAAAACTTTTAGACGGCACAACATTTCCGTTTATTTATTACATTAATGAATACAATATACCACACTTACTTGGAATACCTAACCCTAAAAGAGGTAACGTTTCACAAAAACAATTGGACATACTAAACAACTTTAAAGATGTTAATGAAAAAGCACTAAGTACTGCGTCCAATGCACTAGACTTACTATTATTCATATTTAAACACCAAGATAAAATAATTGAACTAGGTGGCATATATGAAGAAAATGGTAAAAAGTATGAGTTACTAAATTGGGAAAAAATCATTCTTAAAACTTCTTCATTTATGAGAGGAGACTTCTTTAAAACATGTTTTTGCTTAGTAAAACTTGCACCTGATAAATACTTAGTTGATAGAAATAATAAAGGAGGATATGTTAGCATCTCTTCAACAGAATATGATAAAGAGTTATCTACAAGTAAAAGTTCTGGTAATATTTTAAATGATTTACTTAAAATGAGAAAAAAGAAACGTGATTTCATTTTTAGAGGTTTCAAAATGGATCCATCTGGAAATCAAAGAGTAAATTCTATTGCGACAGCCAAATCTGAAACAATTCGTGTTGGGTCTAATAATGAATTATTAAAAACTTTAGAAAGATATAGGGAAATGTTAGAAACAGGAACCGGTTCTGAAATGGGACAAGAAGGTATTAAAGGTGGGAGTAGTTCTAAAGCCTTTCCAGAAAATAAAGAATACATATCACATATTGTAGAAGAAATAGAAAACGAAAATTACATAAGAAAATTTTCTACACAAGAACAATTAGAACTAGCTCTTTCCCTAG
>FR902239.1:0-37201 GCA_000438415.1 Clostridium sp. CAG:628 | reverse complement strand
AAAAGATTTATCACTAAAAACAGATTTATCTAAAAATCGTGAAATAATATTAGGCGGTGATTCGCCTACATTTGAAGAAAACAATTCACTAAACAATTCAAGAAAAAAATAGCATTTGAAAAACAATTAAATGCTATTTTTTATATGACTTATAAATACCTTGGCTGCATAATTAATGCTTTCTTTAGTATATAACATACCTATATATTTAGAACCTAAATTAAGTTTAGTATTTAGTTTTATTAGCTTTCCACTTTTAATTTCATCTTTAACAAACTCTTCAGTTAACAAGCCTACACCAAACCCAGATAAAGTAAATTCTTTAACTAAACTATTACTACCAAACTCCATAATAGGATTAATTCTAATATCATTCTTATTACAAACATTATCAAAAATATTTCTGGATGTAGCTCCTTTGGTTAACAAAATAAAAGGTAATTCTTCAAGTTCATTATTACTAATTACTTTATCTTTTAAATTAGAATAACTTTCATTAACAGCTAAACAATCGTTAATTTTAATTAATCTAACATTTTCAAAATCACTATAATCATTATCATCTAAATTAGTAAATATAATATCAATCAAGCCAATTTTACTTTTCTTAATAAGCAAAGATGTCTTATCAGTATAAACTCTTATCACAATATTAGGATACTCTTTATGAAATTCAGTAATATACCTCATCAAAAATTCATGAAGTATTGTTTTACTCGCACCTATATTTATATAACCAAAATCTAATTTTTTAAATGAAGATATTTCATTTTCTGCATTCTCAATTAGCATAATGGCATTCTTTACCTTATCAAAAATTAGTAAGCCAGCTTCACTTAACTCTACACCATCTCTTTTTCTAATAAATAAATTAACATTTAACTGTCCTTCCAAAGTTTTAATGCTTCTACTAATTGCAGGCTGACTTATCATAAGTTCATCTGCTGCTTTAGAAATACTTTTATTTTTACCAACATAGTAAAACGCTTTATAAAGTTCTAAGTTTACATTCATAAATCCTCCTATAACGATATGTTATATCACATATAACAAATATGTATTTTAATTATATCATACTTTGTTGTATAATACTAGTGCTTTTTGAAAGGGGGAAAAGGAAATGAAATATGACGAAGAGTATATTGACAACTGGTATAGTTATCTTATAAAACTTTACAAAGAATACTGTTTTATAACGAATAAAAAAAGCACATTAAATTTAGATTTAACAAATCTACTAAATGATAAAGAATTTCTTGAGTGGTGTACGACTATGTATGAAAAAACAATAATTTATAAGCAGTTTTTACACGCTATGGATGTACCACTTGATAAAGAAACCACAATTGAAGTAAACAAAGGTGTTTTTGACACTCTAGGAAAAGACTTAGTTACAATAGTATCTTTATATGCTATGACACTTGATTTACCTAAAAGCCACTTATTAACTGGTAACAATAATCCAGTTATATTATGTGGTGGAAAATTATATTATCCAAGTAACTGTAGTTTATTTCTAACTCACAATGATTTAGAAACAGCAAAACAATTATTAACACTACATAATAATGGATATAACATTTTAATAGGTGCATATGGTAGTTTAGAAGAAAGATATTTATGGTTTAAAATGTTAGAAGAATTAAAAACAAAAAATGATTCATTGAAGTTTGAATATGACTCATTGAATAACGATTATTATGCTTTTATTACAAGTACACACAAAACTAAAAGAAAAATATTAACAAGATAAAAAGGGGGAAAAAAGAAAAAATGTCAAAAATAGAAAATGAAAAATTAAATAAATGGTATAAACAAATAAAAGATTATGAATATTTAAAAATAAACGAAGCAAAAGAATTATATAAACTATATTTAGAAACAAAAAACATAAATTACTTAAACAGAATAATTGAAGGTACTTTATACATAACTTATAATTACATTAATAGAAATCATTTAATATATTTATCATCATCTTTATATGACATTGATGATATCATATCATCATTTTTAGAATTATGGGTAGAAAATATAAACGAAGATATCTTATTAAAGGTAAATAGTTATAGTGAAATAATTAACATAACGTTCATAAAAAAATTAAATGAAAAATTAGGAATACCTGATACCAAAGTAATAGAATATTCAAATGTTAATACAAAACTTTTAGAAGAATTACTATGTTTATATATTTCAGAAATGGAAACAAAAAACAAAGTAGACTTTAATTTATTCAAAAGAAAATATTATGAAATATATAATTATTCATTTAATGATGATTATACAATTTCAAATGTATATTTTCTAATTTCTAAAATTTATAATGATTCTAATATTAAGTATGAAACTGATGTTAATAAAAGAAATGCAAAAATTAAAAAATACATAAAAATTATTATTGACTCAACATTAAACGAACCATTTGACAATTGCATTAATAGTGAATATGTAGAAGAATGTGTAATAAATAAAATTATGCTAAATAATTTCATAAATAAAGTAGATGAATTAATTACGAACGAAAGAAATAAAGAAATTATGTATCATAGATTTGGAATAGGAAACCATGAAAAATTATCACTTAGTGATTTATCAAAAAAATATAAAATAACTGAATGTAGAATAAAACAAATAGAAGATAGAGAAATAAGATTGCTTAGATATCCAAGTAAGCAATTAAGAAAATATATTTAAGGAGGAATTAAAATGACTAATAACATTGAAAAATATGAATATTTAAAAAAATTACTAAAGGATTATAATAAAAACAATCAAAGTGTAAAAGAATATTTAATGAGTGACGCGCTATCAACAGTTGAAAGACTAGAATATTCACTTATACTTGAAAATTTGACTGGAGATACAGACTTTCAAACAATATATGAGACAATATATGATGTTATAAGAGTAAAAATTGAATACACTAAACAAAAAATGAATATTACAAAAGAAATAGGACTAGGTTTTAAATACATATTTGATGAATATTCAAATAGCAAAATAATACTTTCTTTCATGGCTACTAAAATGATAGAAGAAATACTTAATGAAGATGATTTTGAACTAGAGCTTCATCTAAATTTTAAATCAGCAGAACAAATTAGAAAAATTGGAATTAACAAATTATTAATAAACTATATATCAAACTATGACAAAATGTTGTCTTCATATTTAACTAGTAATATAAGTTTATTAGAAGACGCCAAAATCGAGTTAAACAAAATACTTAATGGATGGGTAGATTACGAAAACAAGAAAGAAAAAATAAAATATAACAAGATGATAGAGCAAGTAGAAAACTATTTATCTAGTGTGGATACAATATTTACTCCAGCAGATGTTATGTACTACATTGCTAATAAACTAGGAATTATAGAAAAACTTGCAAAATACGATAATATCAATCAGTTAGTATATCAATCTATACTAGAAAACATATCAGATGATATCTTTGCAGAATTAGTTAATTGTCCTGAAGAAAAAGAACATTATAATGCAGTAAAAAACATAATGACAGAAGCACTATTTGAAAAATCATCGATTACTAACATAGATTTTAAAAGAAAACTAACTAAAGAGTCTCTTAATTAAAGAGATTTTTTTATTATAGATAAATCTACTATATTGTAGTATAATACAAGAAAAAGAGAGGGTTAACAATGGAATATTTAGATGTTTATGATGAAAACAAAAAGAAAACAGGAAAAATTATAGTAAGGGGAGAAAAACCAAAAGAAAACGAACATATTTTACTATCAATAATTTTTATTAAAAATAGTGAAGGAAAATACTTAATTCAAAAAACATCAAAAGAAAAAGGCGGACACTATAGTTCTACTGGAGGACATGTCGGAAGTAATGAAGACTCTAAAACAACAATACTAAGAGAATTAAAAGAAGAATTAGGCCTAATAGTTAATAGAGATGAAATCAAATATATAGGAGACATTTTTTTAGGAATTCCAATTGCAGATGTATACTATTTAGAAAAAGACATTACTTTAAAAGATTTAAAATTACAAAAAGAAGAAGTTGATGAAGTTTCATACATGACTAAAGATGAAATACTAAATTTAATTAACAATGAAAACTTTACTAAGTCACACGGTAAAATACTAAAAAAATATTTTTAAAATATCATTAAGGAGAATGTTATGAAATATTTAGGAAGTCAAATATTAGAAACAGAAAGAACTTTATTAAGACCAACTATAGAAACAGACTTATATATTTTATGGAAAATATTAGGTAATAAAGAAGTATCAAAATACTATTTAGTAGGTAAATATAACTCAAATTGGTTAGATGAAAAGAAGTGGCAATATAAAAAACTAGAACGAGCCCTTAATAAAGATGTATTTCAGTGGACAATATTATTAAAAGAAACTAATGAACCTATTGGACAAATATGTTGTCAAAGCATTTTAGAAAAGCCAGACTACATAAGAGATTTAGGTTGGTTTATAGATAAGCCTTTCCAAGGAAAGGGTATAGGTACAGAAGTATCTAAAAAAGTAGTAGACTACATGTTTAAAGAAGTAGGAATTGACAAAATAGAAACATGTGCAGCCATAACTACCCCTGCTTCATGGCATCTTATGGAAAAGATGAATTTTAATAAAACAGATAAAACAGTTAAAATAAAATATACATTTTTAGAAAATGAAGAAGAATGTATTTGTTATGAAATCACAAGAGATGAATATTTAGAATATTCAAAGTCAATTTATAAAAATAAGAAAATTAAAGAAATTTAATAAATCTCAACTTATTTCAAAAAACAATTTGTTCTTTAATAACGATAATATATGTATCAAAAGATAAAACAAGAAGCATCAAAATATTTGAAAGATTTAATTTTTCAGTATGACAAATATGTAAAACACAAAAATGTTTACGAACTAGGATTTAAATATAGTTCAGATTACATCGAAGATTTTATGTACAGATGCATAGATTTAAAAGAAGATGTAATGAGAAAGGCAGAAGATATGTTTTTTGTTTTTGGTGATTTAATGATAACGATTATAAAAGAACGAAATTTGCATAATTCCTAAAAGTGTGCTATAATAAGCACACTTTTATTAAATGGGGGAAATTATGGAAAATGTAGTAAGAGAAGATAAAAGACAAAAATTAAATAGAGAAATAACTGGAGTAATACATAAGGACAGAATTTGGGAACAATGGTATGACCAAAAAATATTTGATTACACTTTACCTAAAATGTCTCAAAAAGATTATTTGTTCAAATGTATTGGTGATGATTTAAATCGTATAATGATAAATAATCGTGGTATGAAATCTTTTACTGTAGAAGAATTTTATAACATGGTATTAAAGTATGAAAAAGCATTTAGCAAAATGAATTTAAACAAAGGTGACGTGATTTGCACAATTGGATTAACTACTCCTGAAATGTATGCAATAAAATATTCTGCAACATCACTAGGACTTATTACTTGTAACTTAAATGTATTAGATATGGATGTAACTGATAACGGAGTAAACAGGCTATATAATCAACTAGCAAACGTTAACCCAAAAATGATTTTTACTCTAGATATTTTAGAAGATAAAATATACAAAGTAATAAATGATGAAAAATTTAACAGTGCTATAAAAGTATCAATGCCACTTACAGCATCTACTCCTAAATATAATCCTGAAAGATTAATATTTAACTTAAAAAATTTAAAAGACTATCTTTCTGGTAAAAAAATAAATTACAAAATGAAACTAGAAGATTTTATAACTCTTGGAAATGATGTGAAACTAGAAGATTTAAACGAAATATATGAAGAAAAACTTCCTTGTAACATTTCATTTACAAGTGGAACAACTGGAATAAATAAAGCGGTATTACTATCTCACGACGCCAATAATGCACTTGCTTTTCAACAACAAGTTGGTAATTTTGGATTTAAAAGAGGCACAAAACACTTGGCATTAGTTCCACCTTTCTTAGCATTCTGGGATGCTGACATAGTACACGCTGCCTTAGTTCAAGGTGCTGAAAACATAATAGAATTATTCCTAGACTATAAAAAAATTCCGAGTTACTTCAAAAAATATGACATTAATCTAGGCATTTGGAGTCAATACTTATGGAGTTCACTTGAAACTCTAAGCGAAAAAGACTTAAAAAGAGTAAAAGAAAACTTATCACTTGCAATTGTAGGTGGTGAAAGATGCGAAATAAATGCAGCCGAAAAATTCTATAACAAAACTGGAGTACTTCAAACAACAGGATTTGGTGCTTCAGAAGTAAATACAACATTCAGTTTTGCACATCCATACTGTAAAAAAATCGGAACATCCGGAATACCAATGCCATACAACAACGTAAAAATAACTGATCCATCACTTAAAGATGTAACATATGGAGTAAATGGAAAACTATTTATCACAGGACCTACACTAATGAACGGTTACTATAAAAGAGAAGAGTTAACCAATAAAGCACTATATACTGATGAATCCGGAACAAAATGGTATTACACTGGAGACTATGCAGTAGTCGATAAAGATGGTTGCTTAACTGTATTAGATAGATACAGTGACCCAATAACTATAAAAGTAAATGGTAAAACAGAAGAAGTAAATAAACTAGACATTGTAGAAAAAATAAAAACAAATAGAAACATAAAGAACTGCAAAATGACATTCAATAATGAAAAACTAGTACTTCATTTATCATTAGATGATTTTTATAACATAACTGATGAGGAAAAAATAGAAAGTATACTATCCACAATTAAAGAAAACTTGGAACCTAAGTACTATCCAAACATAATAAATGTACTTGAAGATTTACCTCGTACACAAGTTGGAAAAGTAGATTATAAAACTTTAGAAAAAATGGGTAACGAATTAACAATTGACTTAGACGAAAACACAAAACTAATCATAAAAAAAGAAGAACAAAAAACTAAAAAAATTAAAAGGAAGTAGTTTATATTTCCTTTTTATTATGCTATAATTGTCTCATAGAAGGGTAAGTGGTATGTGTGCAAAATGGTATATTCTTTTCCATTATAAGTTTACTATATTCAGTAATGACTATAATAATATTCTTTAAAAAAGAAAAAAACAAAACATCAGAAAACAAAATATATAGTATGCTCTTAATAACAAATTTAATAGGACTTTTAATAGAAATATTTCCAACAACTTTAGCAATAAGAGGAATAATAAATGTAAGTGAAGGAACACTAAAATTATTTTTAAAACTAATATTAGTCTATATTTGTAGTTGGACTTTGCTATTTACTTACTATGTAGTAATAGTTTCAATTAAAAACGAAAACACAAAAAAACTACTAAAAAGTATAGGAATTGTAATAGGTTTAACATCAGATGTATTACTCTTAATGTTACCGATAGAATACTACATTAATAATGGTGCAGCTTATTCATACGGAACTGCAGTAGATGTGCTATACGCGATAAGTGGCTCATTAGTCTTATTCTGTGTAATGCTTTTAATCATTAACTTTAGAAGAATAAAAGAAAAATCATATTATCCACTACTGATATTCCTATTTTTAGGTATAATCGTAATAGGTGTACAATATAAATACCCGGAACTAACTCTAATGTTATCACTTCACACATTTGTAACTTGCTTAATGTACCATACAATAGAAAACCCAGACATGAAACTTATTAATGAACTAGAGCTAGCCAAAAACTCAGCCGAAAAAGCAAATCGTGCTAAAACAGAATTCTTGAGCAGTATGTCTCACGAAATAAGAACACCTCTAAACGCAATTGTAGGTTTATCTGAAATAATAAATAAAACTGACGATTTAAAAGAAATTCATGAAGACTCAAAAGACGTAGTAAACGCAAGCTACACACTTCTAGAAATAGTAAATAGTATTCTAGACATAAGTAAAATTGAAGCAGGAAAAATGGAAATAGTAAAAGTTAACTATAACCCTAGAGATGAAATACAAAAACTTGCAAAACTACTAGAAACTAGAATAGGCTCAAAAGACTTGAAATTATACGTTGAAATAGATAACAATTTACCTAACGTTTTATATGGAGACTTAAACAAGGTAAAACAAATAATATCAAATTTACTATCAAATGCAATCAAGTACACTGAAAGTGGTCGTGTAGATTTAAAAGTTGTGGTAGAAAACACAGACAAAATATGTAACTTAGAAATAATGGTAAAAGATACAGGTCGTGGTATAAAGGAAGAACAACTTTCCCACTTGTTCACAAAGTTTGATAGACTTGAAGCAGACAAAAACACATCAATTGAAGGAACAGGACTAGGGCTTGCAATAACTAAAAGCTTAGTAGAAATGCTTGGCGGTACAATAAATGTAGAAAGCACATATGGCGTAGGAAGTGTGTTTACTGTAACAATTCCTGAAGAAATATCTGATGTTATCTTAGAAACTACAGAAACCGAAAGTATTACTAAATATAACGGAGTAACTTCTCTTATTGTAGATGACTCAAAACTAAACCTTAAAGTAGCAGAAAAAATATTATCTGAATATGGTTTAACTAGTGAAAGTGTACTAAGTGGAGATGAGTGTATAGAAAAAATAAAAAGAGGAAACAACTACGATATAATATTTATGGACATAATGATGCCCAATAAAGATGGAGTAGAAACACTTAAAGAACTTAAGTCACTTCCTAACTTTAATACACCAGTAGTCGCATTAACTGCAGACGCGATGGAAGGTCAAAAAGAAGCATATTTATCTGCTGGGTTCATTGCATACTTATCAAAACCAATTGACCGTCAAGAACTAGAGTCATTCCTAAAAAAAGAATTAAAAGACAAAGCAACAATTGAAAATAACACAAGTTCTGTCAAAGAAGAAATCAAGCCTGTTGAAAAAGAAAATAATAAAGAAGAATTACTTACTAGTGTTGGACTAGACCTAAAAAAAGCATATGAGTTCTTTATGGACATAGACACTCTTATCCCACAACTAAAAGAATACCTTGCTGAAAGTACAGAAAATAAGCGTGTTATGGAAGAGTCTTATAATAAGAAAGATGACATTAACTGTGAAATAGTAGTGCACAAACTAAAAAGTGAAAGTAGAATGCTAGGACTTACTGATTTAGGAGAAATGTTATATAATCATGAACTAGCTGCTAAAAGAAAAGATTGGGACTATATAAATAAGGAATACACTTCATTAATAAGTGAATATGATAAAGTATTAAATGTACTAGAAAAATTATAAAAAATGCATATTGAAAAATGTAAATAAATCAAAGTTTTAAACTACAAACAGAAGAGACTAAATTCTTTTCTGTTTATTTATTTTATCTGTAAAAACTTCCCTGTAAGCTTAAAAAAAATTAATCAAAAAATCAACTTTTTCCAAAAAAAACACTTGATTTTCATTTAAAGTAGTAGTAAAATCTATATTAATTTATTTTTTGAGGAGAAAGTATGAAGAAATTAAAAACTATTGAAAATATTACATTTGAAATAATTAATTGCAAACATATTGCTTGCTGTGATTTTTCATGCTGCCACTTCAACAGATTAGGTACGACTAACGACGACTAAGGCTCACGCCGGTCGCCGTTTTTGTTTACCTAAAATTAGGAGGTGTATTATGGAAGTAAAAGATTTGTTAAAAAAATTTAATGAATATAGTCTAGAAGGTTCAAAAGAAATTCTAACTGCATACAGATATGCTGAAAAATTACATGAAGGACAATTTAGGCAAAGTGGTGAACCATATATTATGCATCCACTAAATGTTGCATATATACTCGCAGAAATGCATGCAGACAAAGATACAATATGTGCTGGAATCTTACACGATACTTTAGAAGACACAAATATTACTAAAGAAGACATTGCACACTACTTTAATCAAGATGTTGCAAACCTAGTAGATGGTGTAACTAAAATATCTAAAATGAATTTTTCATCAAAACAAGCACAAAACTATGCAAACACTAGAAAAATAATAACAGGTATTACTGAAGATGTAAGAATTATTATTATCAAACTTGCAGACAGACTTCACAACATGAGAACACTTGAATATAAAAGTGAATTCAAGCAAAAAGAAAATTCACTAGAAACAATGGAAATATTTGTCCCTCTTTCATACTACATTGGAGCATACAGAATAAAAAGTGAATTAGAAGACATTAGTCTAAAATATCTAAAACCAGATATGTATGAAAAAATATTAGAAAAAAAGTTAAAAGTAGAAATTAACAGTAAAGACATAATAAATGAAATGCTATACAAAATTGAAGCAATATTAAAAGACAAAAACATTCCAAATGAAATAAAAGTCAGAACCAAAAACATATATGGAATATATAAAAAAATGAATGAAGGGCAAAAACTAGTCGACATTCATGACTTAATTGCTTTTAAAATAATGGTAGAAGAAGTAGAAAAATGTTATTTAACTTTATACTTAATTCACAAAGAATATCCACCAATGAATGAAAAGTTTAAAGACTATATAGCAAATCCAAAAACAAATATGTATAGAAGCCTACATACAACAGTATTTGAACGTCATGGTAGATTAATTCAAACACAAATAAGAACATTTGAAATGGATAAAATCGCTTCATTTGGACTAACAGCATATTGGGATATTGAAAAAAACAAAGCAAGAGATGTAATGCAAAATGACTTAAAAGAAAAATATCAATTCTTTAAATCTTTAACAGAAATAAATTCAATGTTTGGAGATAATCAAGAATTTGTAAGTCAAGTGAAAAAAGAATTATTTGCTGATAAAGTTTATTGTTACACTACTAAAGGAGACATAATAGAACTTCCAAAAGGTTCAACAGTAGTAGACTTTGCTTACAAAATACACACTGATGTAGGTAACACCATGGTTGGAGCATTTGTTAATGAAGAATATGTACCAATTAGTTACGTATTAAAAAATAAAGATAGGGTTAGAATTGTTACTGATGAATTATCTTTTGGACCTAGAGAAGAATGGGAAAGTCTTGCAAAAACATGTTCTGCAAAAAAGAAAATAAGGGAGTTTAATAGAAACAATTGAGTTTATAGGGAACTCATGAAAAAACTAAGAAGGAGGTCATATGAATAATTCTTCTATTTATGATTTTCATATATCAGATTTAAGAGATAAAAATATAAGTGGAAAAAACAATACAGAGGTAAATAAGTTATTTTTTCAAGTCATAATTTCTTATTTAAAAGACAATATGAAAATATTGGATATAGGGACTGGAAATGGTTATGTTTTAAAAGTAATAAGTGAAGAAACTACAAAAAAAATTCATTTGTATGGAAATGACAACTCGGAAGCTATGTTAAAAAAAGCAAAAGAAAATTGCAATAATGCAACATTTAACCTATGTAGCAACTATAATTTAAAGTATGAAAATAATTTTTTTGATATGGTTGTAGGCAAAAATGTAACGAGATTTTCTGCAAAAGAAATTAATCGAGTATTAAAACCAGAAGGCTTGTTTATATTTAGAGAATATGGTAAGTACAAAGGAATGATGGAAATATCAAAAATTTTCAAAGATAGATTAATTAGAAGCAGATATAAATCTTATTATGATAATAAAATGAAGTCAAATGGATTTATAATTATAAATTCAAAATACGTAATCGAAAAACGAATATTCCCAAATGTAGATGCAATAATTGGTGTCATAGAATCATTTCCTATGATAAAAGAGTTTAATAAAGAAGATGAGAATATATTAAGAGAAATATATAAAGAATCTAGTGATATAAATGTAACATCAGATGGATTTGTTGCAGTATATCAAAAAAAGAAGGTGAGGTAAGTAATGAAAAATCAAATATTAAGTGGTAAAGTAATATATGTTGTTTCAACTGGTTGTAGTAAAAGTGTTGAAGTACCACCGTTTATTAAAAAATTAGAAAGTAAGGGTGCAAAAGTATATTTATTTGCTACTGAAGAGTGCCAAAAAATTATAGCAGATGAAGAAGAATTTGAAAACATTAATTATAGAAAAAGCAATAACACCAAGAAAAGAAATGAAATAGAAAAAGAAGATTTAATTTTAATTGCCCCTTGCTCTTTTAACACATTAAATAAAATTGCTGTCGGAATTGCAGATAGTTATCCATTAACATTAATACATACTGCTATTGGCAGAAATACTCCTATAATAATCTCAGCAGCTATGAATATTAATTTATGGAACAATTTCAATATAAAAAAATCGTTGGATTCAATTTCCGAAAATAAAAATATTACAATGATATGGCCTGAAATCAAGATTGATTCAAAAACAAAAGAATTAAAATCATCTATGGTTTCATGGAATAAAATTGAGGATACCATAATGAACAAATTCCATATAATGCCATTTGAAGCAACCTGTGAAAATGAAAATAATGATTTTAATAGTTGTAAAAGTGAGTTATATCAAAATTTTAATCTATATGGTAAGGCATTCAAAGAGATACATGTGTGTCCGGACAAAGCAGGATGTATAGCAGAACGTGTAGAAAATGGAATAGCAATAACAGCCACTGGAGCAGATGTAGGAAAAATAAGCCCAGAAGATATAGTACTAATAAAAAAAGTGGAAGATGAAATTGTGTATTATGATGGCAAAAAGAAACCATCTTCTGAATCGTTGTTAGCATGGAATTTACTAAAAGATAAGCCAACAGGTGTTAAAATGGTACATTGTCATTGCAGAAAAATAACTTACTCTTTTAAAAACGAATATTGTACAACAAAAGACTATTTTTTATCAAACAACAAGGACCAAATAGAAGAAGTAGAAAATATTCTAATCAAGAACGATTATGTTAATTTAAGATTACATGGACAAGTATTTATTGGAGATACATTTGAAAGTATTATTGGCAATATAGTTTCGAAGTATTGTAGTTTATCAGAAGAAGATGATATTTAAATAAAAAAACATCACGAAGAGAAAGGAAGGAATAAATATGAACAAAGAGTTATGGTTGTTTGATTACAAACAAGCAGAGGCTTACGAGAAATTTAGTAAATCTGAAGATATAAATAATTTAATTCAAAAATATCTTAAAGAAGAATATGATCTTTCTAATAAAATAATTTTAGAAATAGGAGCAGGAAGTGGAAAATTCACAGGCTTTTTATCAGATAGAAGTAAAAAAGTTTATGCAGTAGAAAAAATAGAAAGCTTATTGCTAATAAATAAAGAAAAACATAAAAGCAAGAATAATGTAGAATTTATTTTGTCGGATATTAAAGATGTAAAATTAGAAAAAAATAGTATAGATTATGTTTTTGCCGGTTGGAGTTTAACATCAATGAGAGATATTTATGATCAAGTTTTCGCTAACTTGTATCAAATATTAAAACCAAATGGAAAAATTATAATAGTAGAAAATGGAGGACAAGATGAATTTTGTAAATTATTAGGTATTGAAGAATTTACTGAGCAGATGAAAAATGAATATAAAAAAATGAATTTTAAAGAAAAAGCAACACTTGATACAACAATCAAATTTGCAAATGAAGAAGTGTTTTATGGGGCATTTCCCAATTACAAGAAAACGGTTCTTAAAACATTAAATATAAAACATAAAGTAATAATAATGGAAAAAAATATTGGAGGAAAAGAAAATGAAAATAATAGAATATAAAAAAGGACACGAGGAAAAATTGGATAAATTAAAGGTAAAATTATCAAATCCTTTATCGTTATGTTGGCAAATAACAAAAAAATGTAATTATAATTGCCCATTTTGTTTAAGTGGACAACAAGAGCTGTATGAGTTACCTTTAGAAAAAATAAAAGAAATAATAGATATATTAGCGGCAGCAAATTTAATAAGAATAGATTTTACAGGTGGAGAGCCAATGATGAGAAAAGATTTCATGGAAATTATAAAATATGCATCTTCTAAAGGTATTGAAACATTAATAACTTCAAATGGATCAGTTTATAGTGATGAGATAGCAAAAACATTATTAGAAACAAATACATTGTTGTTAATTTCACTTGATGGGGATGAAAAAACACATGACAAATCTAGAGGAAAAGGTGCTTATAAAAGAGCAGTAGAAAATATAAAAAAATACAGAAAGATGAATGTTCCTGTAAGAATAAATTATTTAATTAGACAAGATAATTTAGATAAAATTGAATACATATATAATTTAACTAAAGAGTTAAACGTTGACAGATTATTTTATATATTTATTGCACCACAAGGTAGAGCATATGAAAATAAAGATTTACTATTAAGTGATGAAGTAAGAAAAGAGTATTTAAATAAAATTAAAAAAATGAAACAGGAATCAGGTGATAATCCATTTATTACTATACAAGATTATTCAGAATTAGGTAATTTCCATTCATGTTTCTTGATAGATTCAAAAGGTGATGTAATATCGCAAGGATATTCGCAAGATGACTGTGTCAATGTAGGAAATATACTTACAGATGGCTTGGAAAAATGTTGGAATAATCCAGTCTTTAATCATAAGGGTCACTTTTTACAATATGCATATATGTTTAATTATTATATGTAATAAATGATATTAAAACCTATTGATTACAAGCAAATTAAATGGTAAAATATAAACAAAAAAAGGAGTGTAAAAATGAATAAAGAAAATAAGAGAATAGGACTATTATTTGATAGTTTAAGAAGTCCATATGATATTGCAAATATAATTCAAGTCGCAATAGCACTTGACTGCGATATATATACTAGTGGAAGTTGTATTGATTTTAACAATAAAAAAATAGTAGGAAAAGTGAATAGTTGGAAAGCAACAACATATCCTAACATTATACATTTTGATAAAATAGAAGATGCCATTAATGTATTACATAGTCAAGGCAAAAAGGTTTATGGAACAAGTCCACATGCAACCAGCGATTTCTATGAAATTGATGCAGTTAGCGAAGATGTAGTAATCGCATTTGGAACAGAAAGTACAGGCTTATCAAAACATGCAATGGAAATGATGGATGGTGTGACAACTTTACCTATGCAAAACTTAGGCTTTCTAACTCTGTCTGTTGCTGTTTCTGCCATTGCATATGAGTTGAATAGACAAATAAACGATAGTTCGAATCATAAATCAAGATAATTATTGTTTAATATCAAAATAATAGTTCATCCTTTATAGGATGAACTATATATCAAAAGAAAAATTGGTAAAAATATGATAACATTGAAACGAACAGAAAACTTGGTGTCAAGTAGAATAACTCTTAGAGAATTTAAACTTGAAGATGCAGAGAATCTTTTCAATAATTGGGGTACAGATGAAGAAATAACAAAATATATGTTATGGAAAAATTACAAAACAATAGATGATGCTGTTAATAGCATTAATTACTATATAGAATGTTATGAAAACAACGGAACATTCAGACAGTATGTAATTGAATTAAATGATACTCATGAATTAATTGGACAAATTAGTTTTACTATTAGTAAAAAACATGAAAGTGCAGAAATAGCTTACTTATTATCAAGAAAATATCAAAGAAAAGGTTACATGAAGGAAGCCATAAATGCTTTGAAAAAATATTTAATTAATGAATTAAATTGCACAAGAATAAGTGCTGAAGTAATGGTAGAAAACACTAGTAGTATAAAATTACTAGAAAAATGTGAGTTTACTCTAGAAGGAACAGAAAGATTAAAATATAAGAAAAAAGATGGTAAATTTACAGATGTAGTTATAATGACTAAAATTGATGAAAAAAGATAAGTAAAAATAATAAATATTAACATTCACTAATGATGAAAAAAACATCTGATTTTTATTCATAAAAAAAATTATAATATAACTATGTAAACGAAGATGGGCCTTGGAAAGCCTAACAGTTATGTATTCTAAAGAGGGATCTATTAAGATAATTAGAGTGGAACCGCGGGATTTTTATCTCGTCTCTAAAACTTATTAGTTTCCTCTTTTATTTTAAAGGAGGAATGAAAAAATGGAAGAAATAACTATGAAAGATATGGTAAATATCTCAAAACAATACGGTTTTATTTACCAAGGAAGTGAAATATACGGAGGACTTGCAAACACTTGGGATTATGGTCCACTTGGAAGTGTGCTAAAAGACAACATTAAATCAACATGGAAAAAAAGATTTGTCCAAGAAAGAGAAAATGCTTATTTAGTTGATCCAGCAATTTTAATGCACCCAAAAGTATGGGAAGCGAGTGGTCATGTTGAATCATTTAGTGATCCATTAATCGACTGCAAAAATTGTAAGACAAGACACAGAGTAGATAATTTAATTGAAGATTATGATAAAACAATTGATGTTGATAGAATGACAGAAGAAGAAATGATCACATACATTAGAGACAACAAAGTTCCATGTCCAAAATGTGGTAGTCATGATTTTACTGATTTAAGAGATTTCAATTTAATGTTCAAAACAACAAGAGGTGTAGTAGAAGAAAAACAAAGCACAATTTATTTAAGACCAGAAAATGCACAAGGTGAATATGTGAATTATCTAAATGTAAAAAGAACAACTAGATCGAATTTGCCTTTTAGTATAGGTCAAGTAGGTAAAGCATTCAGAAATGAAATAACACCAGGTAATTTCACATTTAGAACAATAGAATTTGAACAAATGGAATATCAAACATTTTGTAAGCCAGGAACAGATTCAGACTTATATAACTACTTTAAAGAATATGCAAAAAAATACTTTATGGATCTTGGCATACCAGAAGAAAAATTAAGATACCATCCACATGAAAAATTAGCACACTATGCAAAAGAAGCATGTGACATTGACTACTTATTTCCATTTGGATGGGGTGAATTAAACGGAACTCACAATAGAACTGATTATGATTTAACTAGACACCAAGAATACTCAGGAGAAAAAATGGACTATATAGACCCAGAAACAAATGAAAAATATATCCCATACATAATAGAATCTACAGTGGGTGCTGATAGATTAACTCTAGCATTATTATTTAACTCATATAATAAAGAAGAATTAAGTGATGGTGAAACAAGAGAATATATGAAATTTCATCCAGCTATTGCACCATATAAAGTAGCGGTTTTACCTCTTATGAAAAAATATCATACTGAAAAAGCAAAAGAATTATTTAACTTATTAAATAAAGAATTTATGGTATCATATGATGAAAGTGGTTCAATTGGTAAAAGATATAGAAGACAAGATATGATGGGAACGCCTTTTGCAGTTACAGTGGATGACGATACACTAAATAATGGTACTGTGACTATAAGAGACAGAGACACAATGGAACAAATAACTTTAAAAGTTGAAGAAATAGCAAATTACATAAATCAAAAAATAAAGCTTTAAAATTAATAAATTTTTCAGTAAGTAAAACTAAACAATGTAAAAAACAGTTGATTTTTATTCATAAAAAAATTATAATATAAATATGTAAACGAAGACGGGCCTTGGAAAGCCTAACAGTTATGTATTCTAAAGAGGGATCTATTAAGATAATTAGAGTGGAACCGCGGGATTTTTATCTCGTCTCTAAAACTTATTAGTTTCCTTTTTTATTTTAAGGAGAGTGAAAAAATGGAAGAATTAACAATGAAAGACTTAGTGAACTTTTGTAAACAATATGGTTTCATATTTCAAGGAAGTGAAATATACGGAGGACTTGCAAATACTTGGGACTTTGGACCAGTTGGGGTAGAGTTAAAGAAAAACCTAAAAAATGCATGGATGAAGAAATTTATTCAAGAAGACATAAACAACGTTGGCTTAGATAGCGCTATATTAATGAACCCTAAAACATGGGAAGCAAGTGGACACTTGAGCACATTTAGTGACCCATTAATTGATTGCAAAGAATGTAAAACTAGATATCGTGCAGATAACTTAATTAATGACTATACTAATTCAAACTTAGGAGATTCTCTTACAAATGAGGAAAGAGTTTCATACATTAAAGAAAATAAGCTTCCATGTCCAAAATGTGGAAAATCGAACTTTACGGACATAAGAGAATTTAACCTAATGTTTAAAACATTCCAAGGCGTAACAGAAGATTCAAAAAGTGCAGTATATCTTCGTCCGGAAACTGCGCAAGGTATATTTGTAAACTTTATGAATGTACAAAGAAGTATGAGACTTAAAGTACCATTTGGAATTGGACAAGTAGGTAAATCATTTAGAAACGAAATAACTCCAGGTAACTTTATATTCAGAGTTAGAGAGTTTGAACAAATGGAGTTAGAATTCTTCTGTAAGCCTGGTACAGAATTAGACTGGTTTAAATACTATAAAGATAAATGTAAAAATTTCTTATTAAGTTTAGGCATCAAAGAAGAAAACCTAAGATTAAGAGACCATGACAAAGAAGAGTTAAGCTTCTACAGCAACGCAACAACAGATATAGAATATAAATTTCCATTCGGATGGGGAGAACTTTGGGGAATAGCATCTCGTACTAATTATGACCTTTCTAGACATATGGAAGTATCAAAAGAAAAATTAGAATATCTTGATCCAGACACTAACGAAAAGTATGTTCCTTATGTAATTGAACCATCTCTAGGTGTAGAAAGACTATTCTTAACAGTACTTTGTAATGCTTACACAAAAGAAACACTAAGTGATGGAACAACAAGAGAAGTAATGAAGTTTAATCCTGGAGTTGCACCATACAAAGTAACAGTATTACCTCTAGTAAAGAAATTCCATAGTGAAAAAGCACTAGAACTATATAAAGAATTATCTAAACATTTTATGACAATGTATGACGAAAGTGGTAACATTGGTAAAAGATATAGAAGAAGTGATGTAATAGGTGTACCTTTTGCAGTTACAATAGATGATGAAACATTAAATAACCAAACAGTAACAGTAAGAGATAGAGATACAATGGAACAAATAACACTAAAAGTTGAAGAGTTAGTTGATTACATAAATAAAAAAATAGAATTTTAATGGAGTAACTATGAAAATAGAAAACGAAATAACTGTATTAGTTAAAAGTGACTATAGTACTATAAAAAACATTAGACTATAAAAAAATATTTCAAATATATGATAAATGTATAGTATTCTCAAATAAAAATATAGATTTAGTTGTACAATTGGTTAATGATGAATACATATTTATAGAAATAGAAACTAATAATAAATATACTAATGCCGAAGAATTAAAAGAAATAATAAACAAATATAATCTTCCAATAGATAAAACTAATTATTTCGTAAAAAAAGCAGAAATCATGTTAAAAAAAGTATTAAAGACAAAGTAACACTAGAAAATAACACAAGTTCTGTCAAAGAAGAAATCAATCCTGTTGAAAAAGAAAATAATAAAGAAGAATTACTTACTAGTGTTGGACTAGACCTAAAAAAAGCATATGAGTTCTTTATGGACATAGATACTCTTATCCCACAGCTAAAAGAATACCTTACTGAAAGTGTAGAAAATAAGCGTGTTATGGAAGAGTCTTATAATAAGAAAGATGACATTAACTGTGAAATAGTAGTGCACAAACTAAAAAGTGAAAGTAGAATGCTAGGACTTACTGATTTAGGAGAAATGTTATATAATCATGAACTAGCTGCTAAAAGAAAAGATTGGGACTATATAAATAAGGAATACACTTCATTAATAAGTGAATATGATAAAGCATTAAATGTACTAGAAAAATTATAGAAAATGCATATTGAAAAATATGTAAATAAATCAAAGATTTAAACTGTAAACAGAAGAGACTAAATTCTTTTCTGTTTATTTATTTTTTCTGCAAAAACTCTTCTGTAAAGTTTACAAAAAAATTTAATCAAAAAATACTTGATTTTTACATAAAAATGTCATATAATGATATACGTATGACTGCGGAGAAGCGCAAGGTTGCTGATACACCCGGTTAAGTTGTAAATATTTAATTTAGTATCAGGTAATTTGTGTGGAGCGAGTCTATTTGAAATAGGCGAAGGAGGGTAATTTATGGCAAAAGAGAAAGTTCGTATCAGATTAAAGGCATATGATCACAGAGTATTAGACCAAGCAGCAAGCAAAATTGTTGATACAGTAAAACGTACTGGTGGCGTTGTTTCTGGACCAGTTCCACTACCAACAGACATCGAAAAAATCACAATTTTAAGAGCTGTTCACAAATACAAAGATTCACGTGAACAATTTGAAATGAGAACACACAAAAGATTAATTGATATCGATAGTCCAAGTAAAGAAACAGTAGATGCATTATCTCACTTAGATTTACCAAGTGGAGTAGATATTGAAATCAAATTATAAGATTTAGTAGGGAGGAAAAATAATGAAAGGAATCTTAGGACGTAAAGTTGGAATGACACAAGTATTCACAACTAACGGATTACTTATACCTGTAACTGTAGTAGAAGTTGAACCAAACGTTATAACTCAAATCAAAACAGTAGAAAAAGATGGGTATAATAGTATTCAATTAGGTGCTTTTACAAAAAGAGAAAAAGTATCTAATAAACCAGAAATGGGACATGTTAAGAAAGCAAATACTACACCTAAGCGCTTCTTAAAAGAGATTAAAGGATTAGACACAACTAACTATGAAGTTGGTCAAATAATCGGTGTAGACACATTCGAAGTAGGAGAACTAGTAGACGTAACAGGAACTTCTAAAGGTAAAGGTTTCCAAGGAACAATTAAGAGACATAACTTTAGTAGAGGACCTATGGGACATGGTTCACACTATCATAGAGCTGTTGGTTCTCGTGGACCAATGAGACCAATGAGAGTCTTAAAAGGTAAGAAATTACCAGGACATATGGGTAATGAAACAGTAACAATTCAAAACCTTGAAATCATAGCAGTTGATGTAGAAAATAATTGCTTACTAATAAGTGGTAATATACCAGGACCTAAAAAAGGTTATGTAATAGTAAGAACTGCTATTAAAAACGGTGGAAAAGTTGAAGCTAAAGAATTAGTTTCATATGTAGTAGAAGAAGTTATAGAAAATAACGAAGTAGTAACTGAAGAACTAACTGAAACAGTTGAAACACCAGTTGCAGAAGAAACTGCTACAGAAACTCCAGAAAAGGAGGATGCTGAATAATGGCTAAATTAGATGTATTAAAACTAAACGGAGAAAAAGCTAGCACTGTTGAATTAAACGATGCTATCTGGAATATCGAAGTAAACGAAATAGTATTAAGTGAAGCAGTAAGATTACAAATGGCTTCATTAAGACAAGGTACACATGATACTAAAGGAAGAAGTGAAGTATCAGGTGGTGGAAAAAAACCTTGGAGACAAAAAGGAACTGGACGTGCTCGTCAAGGTTCAATTAGAGCCCCTCACTGGGTAGGTGGAGGAATTGTTTTTGGACCAACACCAAGAAGTCATAGTTTCAAAATGAATAAAAAAGAAAGAAGACTTGCAATTAAAAGTGCTCTTTCAGATAAATTACAAAATAAAGAAATATGCGTAGTTGATAGTTTAGAATTAACTTCACCTAAAACAAAAGAATTTAATAACACATTAAATACTTTAAACTTAAATGGTAAAACATTAATAGTAACTGATGGAGAAAATGGTAATGTTGTATTAGCTTCAAGAAACATGACTAACTTACATGTTATTGAACCATCAAGTATTAACGTTTTAGACCTAGTAGGTGCAGATAACTTACTTATCGATGTAGCAAGCGTTAATAAAATAGAGGAGGTGCTTAAATAATGAATATAGAAATAATAAAAGCACCAGTAATAACTGAAAAAACAAATAACTTAGCTAGTGCTAACGTATACGTTTTCAAAGTTGACAAATCTGCTAACAAAACAGAAATTAAACAAGCTATTGAAAACAAATGGAACGTTAAAGTTTTAAGCGTTAACACTACTAATACACAAGCTAGAAAAAGAAGAGTTGGAAAGTACACTGGTTACACAACTCCTTACAAAAAAGCTTATGTAAAACTTAAGGAAGGCTCTACAATAGAGTTTTAGTAGGTGATTATAATGGCAATAAAGAAATTTAAACCAATAACTAACGGAACTAGAAACATGAGTACTTTAGTAAATGAAGAAATCACATCAAGTACTCCTGAAAAAAGTTTATTAAGAAAAGCTAAAAGCAATGCTGGAAGAAACAATCAAGGAAAAATCACTGTAAGACATAGAGGTGGCGGAGTTAAAAGAAAATATCGTGTAATAGATTTCAAAAGAAATAAAGACGGTGTTATCGGGACTGTTACAAGTATCGAATATGATCCAAACAGAAGTGCAAACATTGCATTAATAACTTATGCTGATGGAGAAAAAAGATACATTATCGCACCTTTAAACTTAAAAGTTGGTGATAAAATAGAAAGTGGAGAAAATGTTGATATCAAAGTTGGTAATGCTCTTCCACTTATGAACATTCCAGTTGGTACAGTAGTACACAATGTTGAATTAAATCCTGGTAAAGGTGGACAACTTGCACGTGGTGCTGGTTCAAGTGCACAAATATTAGGTAGAGAAGGAAAATATGTTTTATTAAGACTTAAGTCTGGTGAAACAAGAAAAGTTATGGGAGTATGTCGTGCAACTATAGGAACTGTTGGTAACTTAGATTACGAATTAGTTCATTTAGGAAAAGCAGGAAGAAAAAGACACATGGGATGGAGACCTACAGTTCGTGGTAGTGTTATGAACCCTAACGATCACCCTCATGGTGGTGGTGAAGGTAAAGCACCAGTTGGTAGAAAAGGACCTATGACTCCATGGGGTAAACCTGCTCTTGGACTTAAAACTCGTAAAACAAAGAAAGCTAGCGAGAAGTTAATAGTATCTCGTAGAAATAAATAGAAAGGATTTGTGCGTATGTCAAGAAGTTTAAAAAAAGGACCTTTCGTTTTTGATAGATTACTTAAGAAAGTACAAGCTCTAAACGAAAGCGGAAAAAAAGAAGTAATTAAAACTTGGTCACGTAGTTCAACTATATATCCAGATTTCGTAGGACACACATTTGCAGTTCATAATGGAAAAGATTTTATTCCAGTATACGTAACTGAAGACATGGTTGGACACAAACTTGGTGAGTTTGCATTAACTCGTAAGTTTGGTGGACATGCTGGCGATAACAAATAGGAGGGTAAATTATGGAAACTTATGCAATACATAAAGGTGCCATGATCGCACCTAGAAAAGCTAGAATGACACTTGACCTTGTAAGAGGTAAAAGCGTTAAGGAAGCAAGAATGATTTTATTAACAACTAACACTAAAGCTAGTCGTTTAATAAAGAAAGTATTAGATAGTGCTGTTGCAAACGCAGTAAATAATCTAGGGTTAAAAGAAGATGACTTATACGTTGTTGAAACATACATCAACGAAGGAGTCACATTAAAAAGAAGTAAAATCGCATCACGTGGAAGCGTTGACAAACGTGATAAAAGAACAAGTCACATCTTTGTAAAAGTTAGTGACAAGAAGGAGGACTAAGCTATGGGACAAAAGGTAAGTCCAGTCGGACTAAGAATAGGAATCAATAAAGACTGGGAAAGTAAATGGTTCGCATCAAATAAAGATTTCGCTAAATACTTAAATACTGATATGAAAATTCGTAAGTATTTAGAAAAGAATCTTAAAGGTAGCTCAGTCGCAAATATTGTTATTGAAAGAAATAACAAAAGAACTAATGTAATAATCAACACTGCTAAACCTGGTGTAGTAATCGGACGTGGTGGTGAAGGAATTGAAAAGCACAAAAAAGAACTTGCTAAATTAACTGGTGAAGATATTTACATTTCAATAGTAGAAATTAAACAACCAGATTTAAATGCAGCATTAGTTGCAGAACAAATAGCAATGCAAATCGAAAATCGTGCTTCATTCAGAGTAGCGCAAAAGAAAGCTATAAGAAATACAATGAAAGCAGGAGCAAAAGGTATTAAAACTTTAGTATCAGGTCGTTTAAATGGTGCTGAAATAGCAAGAAGCGAAGGATACTCAGAAGGAACTGTACCACTACATACTTTAAGAGCTGATATTGACTATAGTCATAAAGAAGCTAACACAATCTATGGTAAGATAGGTGTTAAAGTATGGATTTACAAAGGAGAAATCCTTCCTGCCAAAGGAAATAAGGGAGGTAATGTAAATGCTAATTCCAAAAAGAACTAAATATAGAAAACCTCACAGAATAAGTTATGAAGGAAAAAGTAAAGGTAAGAATATCTTATCTTACGGAGAATATGGCTTAGTTGCTAAAGAAGGTGCTTATATAACTGCAAGGCAAATAGAAGCAGCTCGTGTAGCTATGACAAGAGAAATGAAAAAGTCTAAAAGAGGTAAAGTATTTATTAACATATTTCCTCATTTAGCAAGAACTAAAAAACCTTTAGAAGTTCGTATGGGAAGTGGTAAAGGTAACGTTGAAGAATGGGTAGCAGTAGTTAAAGAAGGTAAAATTATGTTCGAAATGACAGATGTTACAGAAGAAACAGCTAGAGAAGCTTTCCGTTTAGCTGGTCACAAACTACCTATCAAAACAAAATTCATAAAGAAAGAAAGTGGTGAAACAAATGAAAACTAGTGAAATAAGAAAAATGACAACTGAAGAAATCAATAAGAATATTGTTGAATTAAAAGCTGAATTATGGAATTTACGTTTCAGTAGTGCCACTGGTTCTTTAGATAAACCACACAAAATCAAACAAATGCGTCATGACATCGCTAGATTAAAAACTGTACTTAACGAACGCAAGGAAGATAAGTAGGAGGAACTATGGAAAAGACTAAAGAAACAATAGTTGGAAAAGTAATAAGTACTGGAATGGATAAAACAATAGTTGTTTTAACAGAAACTTATAAAAACCACCCACTATACAAAAAAAGAGTTAAATACTCTAAAAAATATAAAGCACATGATGAAGAAAACAAAGCAAAAGTAGGAGATACTGTTAAAATAGTAGCATGTCGTCCACTTTCAAAAACAAAAAGATATGTATTAGATAGCATTATTGAAGAAGCTATCGTACTTTAAGAAAGGAACGTGAGTATTAATGGTACAACCAGAAAGCCGTTTAAAAGTTGCTGATAACTCTGGAGCAAGAGAAATCTTAGTTATAAGAGTACTTGGTGGCTCATTCGTAAGAAGCGGAAATATTGGAGACGTTGTAGTAGGAACTGTTAAAAAGGCAATACCTAACTCTAACGTTAAAAAGGGAAAAGTCGTAAAGGCTGTAATAGTTAGAACAGTTAAAGGCGTAGAAAGACCAGATGGTTCACACATCAAATTTGATGACAATGCTTGTGTTCTAATTAAAGATGATAAGAGTCCTGTAGGAACACGTGTTCTAGGACCGGTTGCTAGAGAACTTCGTGATAAAGATTTCATGAAAATCGTGTCTCTTGCACCAGAAGTATTATAGGAGGGGTACTAGATGAAAATTAAAGTTGGAGATAAGGTAAGAGTAATTACTGGTTCAAACAAAGGTAAAGAAGGAAAAGTATCAAAAGTTTTAAGAAGCGAATCTAGAGTTATAGTTGAAGGTGTAAACATCGTTAAAAAACACGTTAAACCTAATAGAACTAACGAAACAGGTGGAATTCTTGAAACTGAAGCTCCTATTCATATTTCAAATGTAATTGTTCTTTCTGAAGAAAAGAAAGAAAACAAAAAATCTAAGAAAGAATCTAAATAGGAGGAAATAACATGGAAACATTAAAGAAAAAATATAATGAAGAAATAACTCCTGCTCTTATAGAAAAATTTGGATACACTTCTAAAATGGAAGTTCCAAAACTAGAAAAAATCGTACTTAACATGGGTGTAGGAGATGCAACTACTGATTCTAAATACTTAGATGCTGCTGTTAAAGAATTAACTGTAATCGCTGGACAAAAACCAGTTGTTACAAAAGCTAAAAAATCAATCGCAGGATTTAAATTAAGAGAAGGAAACAAAATTGGTTGCAAAGTTACACTACGTGGAGAAAGAATGTATGTATTCTTAGAAAAACTAATTAACATAGCATTACCTCGTGTACGTGACTTTAGAGGAATCTCAAAAGGAAGTTTTGATGGAAGAGGAAACTATACTTTAGGAATTAAAGAACAACTTATATTCCCAGAAGTAGACTACGATCAAGTAATTAAAACTAGAGGTCTTGATATTGTAATAGTAACAACTGCTAATACAAATGAAGAAGCTTTAGAATTACTAAGTGGTTTTGGTTTACCTTTCAAGAAATAGGAGGTCGAAGTAATGGCAAAAACAAGTAAAAAAGTTAGTCAAAAAAGAGGTAGCAAATTTGCTGTAAGAAATTACACTAGATGCGAAAGATGTGGAAGACCTCACGGAGTATTAAGAAAATTCGGACTATGCCGTATTTGCTTTAGAGAACTAGCTTACAAAGGACAAATACCAGGCGTTAAAAAGTCTAGTTGGTAAGAAGGGAGGACTATAGTAATGAATGATATAATTTCAGATATGCTTACAAGAATGCGTAATGCACTTGCAATGAAATATACAAAAGTTGAAGTACTTGGTTCAAAAATGACAAAAGAAATCGCGACAATATTAACAAATGAAGGATACATTGAAGGATTTGAAGCTGTTAAAGATGGTGCAGCTGAAAAACTAATAATAAATTTAAAATATGGTGCTAAGAAAGAAAAAGTTATAACAGGACTTAAAAGAATCAGCAAACCTGGTTTAAGAGTTTACGTTAAAGCAAACGAAGTACCAAAAGTATTAAATGGTTTAGGAATAGCTATTGTATCTACTTCTAAAGGAATAATGACAGATAAGGAAGCAAGAAAAGAAAACTTAGGTGGAGAAATTCTTGCATACATCTGGTAAGGAGTAATTATGAGTAGAATAGGTAAAAGAATATTAGTTATACCTGAAGGTGTAACAGTTAATGTTAATGATAGTCGTGTATCAGTATCAGGAAAACTTGGTAGTTTAGAACTAGAAGTTAAACCTGGAATTCAAGTATCAGTAGATAATGGTAACGTAACAGTTACAAGAGAAAATGATTCTAAGGAACTAAAACAATTACATGGAACAACAAATGCTAACATCAAAAATATGATAGAAGGTGTAAGTACTGGTTTCAAAAAAGAATTAGAAATCAATGGTGTAGGTTACAGATTCCAAGTAGCCGGAAACACTTTAACAATAAGTGCTGGTTATAGTCATCCAGTTAAAATGGAAGCTCCAAAAGGAATTACAATTGAAGCTCCAAGTCAAACTGAATTAAATATAATGGGATTTGATAAACAAGTAGTTGGAGAGTTCGCAGCACAAGTTCGTAAAGTACGTGGACCAGAACCATATAAAGGTAAAGGTATTAAGTATAAAGACGAATTTATAAGACGTAAGGAAGGAAAGAAAGCTGCATAAGGAGGTAAAGTATGATAAAGAAAGAAAGTAAAAATGTAAATCGTTTAAAAAGACATGCTAGAATAAGAAAAAACTTATCTGGAACAAGCGAAATACCAAGATTAAATGTATTTAGAAGTAATACTAACATCTATGCTCAAATAATCGATGACACAACTGGTAAAACTTTAGTAAGTGCCTCTAGTTTAGATATGAAATTAAAAGGACTAAATGTAGAAGTAGCAAAACAAGTAGGAACTGAAATAGCTAAACGTGCACAAGAAAAAGGTATTACTGAAGTAGTATTTGACCGTGGTGGATATCAATATCATGGAAAAGTCGAATCTTTAGCCAATGCAGCTAGAGAAGCAGGGCTTAAATTCTAAAGGAGGACTAAGATGGAAAATAATAAAAAAGATAGAAAAAATGATAGAAATAACAAAAGAGAATTTGTTAAAAAAAGTCCTTACGAGGAAAAAGTAATATCAATTGGACGTGTATCTAAAACAACTAAAGGTGGACGTACAATGAGATTCACAG
Organism: Clostridium sp. CAG:628; assembly: GCA_000438415.1. Classification (GTDB taxonomy): domain Bacteria; phylum Bacillota_I; class Bacilli_A; order RF39; family UBA660; genus CAG-628. Next base: position 9,346 of record FR902239.1, on the reverse strand, counting down.
CAACAGTTGCTGTAGGTGATAGAAAAGGTAAAGTTGGTTTAGGAACAGGAAAAGCTTCAGAAGTTCCAACAGCAATCTCAAAAGCTATTAAGGCTGCTGAAAAAAATGTTATATCAATTAACTTAGTTGAAGGTAGAACATTAAGTCATGAAGCAATTGGTAAATGTGGAGCTGCTAAAGTATTAGTTAAACCTGCTAAAGCCGGAAGTGGTATCATCGCTGGTGGACCAGTTCGTAACGTATTAGAACTTGCTGGTGTAAAAGATATAGTATCTAAATCACTTGGAAGTAATACACAAATAAATACTGCAAAAGCTGCAATGGATGCATTAAAACAACAAAAAAGTGCAAGTCATATTGCAAGTTTACGTGGTAAAACAGTAGAGGAGATTATAGGATAATGAAATTAAATGAATTAAAAATGAATCCTGGATCTACTCAAAAAAGAAAAATAGTAGGTAGAGGACCAGGAAGCGGATTAGGAAAAACAAGTGGTCGTGGTGAAAAAGGTCAAAAAGCTCGTTCTGGAGCAAGTATCAAACCATGGTTTGAAGGTGGACAAACTCCATTATACAAAAGACTTCCAAGAAGAGGATTTAATAACAAAATGTTTACTACAAGATATTCAGTAGTAAATGTAAGTGACCTTAACAGATTTGAAGATAACACAACTGTAACACCAGAAATGTTAAAAGAAGCTGGATTAGTAAAAAAAGAATTAAGTGGAATTAAAATTTTAGGAAGTGGTGAACTAACTAAGAAATTAACAGTAAAAGCTAATTTATTTACAAATACAGCTATTAACAAAATAGAAAGCAATGGTGGAAAAGCAGAGGTGATTTAGATGTTTGCAACATTCAAGCAAATATTTAAAAAAACTAACAAAGACCTAAAAAACAGAATACTTTATACTATAGGTGCATTATTCATTTTCGCATTAGGAAACGCAATAACTGTACCTGGTATGAAAGCTATAACTAGTGATTTAGGATTTCTAGAATTATTAAATGCAATGAGTGGTGGAGGACTTAAACAATTTAGTATATTTGCTCTAGGTGTAATGCCATATATTACTGCATCAATACTACTTCAAGTACTTCAAATGGATTTAATGGGAATAACATATTTCCAAGAATTAAAAGAGATGGGAGAAGAAGGAAGACGTAAAATAAACAAAATTAATAGATACCTTGGTATTGGATTTGCTCTTATAGAAGGTTATATTTATTCAATAATGTTTATGGGGAAAACTGGTACTCCTCTTGAATATGTAGAAATTAGTATTATACTAACTGCAGGAACAGCATTCTTACTTTACTTAGGTGATCAAATAACTAATAAAGGTTTAGGAAATGGAATAAGCTTAATCATTATGGCAGGTATAGTAAACACAATACCAAGTATGATGATTAAAGCATTTAACGAATTAGCTATAAATGGTTCAAATACATTTATAGGTATCATATCATTTATAATATTCGTACTATTATATATAGCTATAATAGTAGGCGTTGTATATGTACAAGAAGCAGAAAGAAGAATACCAATACAATATTCAAATAGAAGTACTGGTACATATAAAGCAAACTCATCATTCTTACCATTAAGAATAAATAGTGCAGGAGTTATGCCAGTAATATTTGCTTCAGCAGTACTAGCAATACCAACAACATTAACTTATATTATAAAGAAAGATAGTTTTAAATTATTTGTAGATAAATATTTATCTACAACAACTCCAATAGGTTTTATAGTATATATCTTACTAATAATAGCATTTACTTATGGTTACACATATTTAGCAGCTGTTAATCCAGAAGATTTATCTAAAAACTTAAATAAACAAAATGGTTACATTCCAGGAATAAGACCTGGAACAGAAACTACAAAATATGTATCAAAAGTATTATCTAGAATTACATTTATGGGTGCATTATTTATAGCAGCATTAGCTGCAATACCAATTGTATTCAGTTGGGTATCAAATATGTCAAGTACAGTAACTCTAGGAGGTACAAGTATACTAATTGTAGTAGGAGTATTATTAGAAACATATAAACAACTTGAAAGTTCAGTAGCAAGTCGTGCTTATAGGAGGTAATAAAAATGAACATCATTTGGATTGCTCCACCTGCCGCAGGCAAGGGAACATTTAGTGGTTTATTAAAAGAAAAATATGGTTTTAACCATATAAGTGCTGGTGATGTACTTCGTGAACAAGTCTCTCTTGGTAGTGACATTGGTAAAGAAGTAGAAAGTATTATTGCAAAAGGAGAAATGGTTGATGACAATTTAATGAAACGTCTCATAGAAACAAAATTAAAAAGTCTTGACCTTACTATTCCATTTATGATGGATGGTTATCCTAGAAAAATAAATCAAGCACATGACTACGAAGAAATACTTAGTAGTTTAGGATTAAATGTTGATAAAGTAATATATATTAACATTGATAAAGAAACAGGTTTAAAAAGAGTACTAGGTCGTGTATCATGCCCTATATGTAAAAAAACTTATAATGTATTAACAGGTTACAACACACCTAAAAATGGAAATTTATGTGATAATTGTAACGTAGAATTAATAAGTCGTACAGATGACACAAAAGAATCATATGAAAAAAGATTTGATATATATATGACAGAAACAGCACCAGTAATTGATTACTATCGTAAACAAGGTAAATTAATTACTATAGATGGTACAAAAGAACCTGAAGAAACACTTAAGAGTTTAATAACTCTTCTAGGAGTTAACAATGGTTAGTACTAAAACAGAGAGTGAAATAAATCTTATGAGTTACGCTGGAAAAGTTGCTTATGGATTATTAGAATTAATGTCTAAAGAAATAAAACCCGGCGTAACTACTAAGTATCTTGATGATTTAGCTGAAAAATTTATAAGGAGTAAAGAATGCACACCAGCATGTCTTAATTATGAAGGCTATCCTGCTAGCATATGTACTTCTATAAATGAAGAAGTAGTTCATGGTATTCCAAGTAATAGAACTCTAAAAAATGGTGACATAATCACTATTGATGTAGTAGTAGAATACAAAGGATACATGGCTGATACTGCAAGAACTTACAGTGTGGGGATAGTAAAGAAAGAAATAAATGATTTACTAAAACATACAGAAGAAGCCCTATATAAAGGTTTAAGTGTTATAAAACCAGGAATTGTGTTAAACGAAGTTTGCTCATCAATTGAAAGTGTTGCTAAAAAATATAAATATGGTGTAATTCGTGAACTTACTGGACATGGAATTGGTACAGAAATGCATGAAGATCCATACATTCCAAACTATAGCAGTAAAGAAAATAATCTTATACTAAAAGAAGGAATGACTTTGGCAATTGAGCCAATGTTTAGTTTGCACAGTAGAAAAGTATGGATGCTTGAAGATGGTTGGACAATAACTACACAAGATGGTAGCCCTGCCGCACACTTTGAGCACACAATTGTAGTAACCAAAGATGGTTATAAAATTCTAACAGGAGAGTGATTAAATGGCTAAAGATGGATACATTGAAGCAGAAGGAAAAGTACTAGAAATAATCCCAGGAGGGGACTTTAAAGTAAAATTAGAAAACGGTCATATTGTAGAAGCTCGCGTTTCTGGAAAAATGCGTCAAAACCTAATTCGTATTTTTCCAGGTGATACAGTATTACTTGAAATTCCAATATGTGATTTAACACGTGGGCGTATAATATATAGAAAATAATGGAGGTATTAAAATGAAAGTAAGACCATCAGTAAAACCAATATGCGATAAATGCAAAGTAATTAAAAGAAAAGGAAAAGTCATGGTAATTTGTGAAAATCCAAAACACAAACAAAGACAAGGTTAATAGGAGGTAATTATGGCACGTATTAAAAATATTGATTTACCAAAAGACAAAAGAATAGTTATAGGATTAACTTATATCTATGGAATTGGTCCTTCAAGAGCTAAGAAAATCTGTGAAGTGGCTAATGTAAGTGAAGACATCAGAGTTAAAGACTTAACAAATGAACAAGTTAACGAATTAAGAAAAGCATGTGATGCTTATGTATTAGTTGGTGACTTAAAACGTGAAGTTGAAATGAACATTAAAACAAAAATGGAAATCAACTCATATCAAGGTACTAGACACAAAAAAGGTCTTCCAGTAAGAGGACAAAGAACAAATAGAAATGCTAGAACTCGTAAAGGTAAAGCTAAAACAATAGCAAATAAGAAGAAATAGGAGGTTAATATAATGGCATATAATAGAAGAAAAAGAAAAGTCAAGAAGGATATTACTACTGGTGAATGTCATATACATGCAACATATAATAACACTATAGTAACTATCACAGATGAAGAAGGTGGAGTAATTAGTTGGGCTTCAAGTGGATCTATTGGATACAAAGGAAGCAAAAAGAAAACTCCATTTGCAGCAGGACAATCAGCAGAAGCTGCAGGAAAAGCTGCATACGATATGGGACTTAGAAAAGTTGCTGTATTCGTAAAAGGTATAGGTGGAGGAAGAGAAACAGCTATCCGTTCTTTAGGAACTGCTGGACTTGAAGTAACATCAATTACAGATGTAACACCAATACCACATAACGGTTGTAGACCACCTAAGAGAAGACGTGTTTAGGAAAGGGGAATTATTATGTTAAGATTTGAAAAACCAGATTATAAAGTTGTGGAATATGATGAAACAAACTTTTATGGAAAATTTGTACTAGAACCATTAGAAAGAGGGTTTGGTACAACAATTGGAAATGCTTTAAGAAGAGTTATGTTATCAAGCCTTCCAGGAAGCGCTATAAAATCAGTTAAGATTGATGGAGTACTTCATGAATTCCAAAAAATAGATGGAGTTAGAGAAGACGTAACAGAAATTATACTTAACTTAAAAAAATTAGTTGTAAAAAACTATTCTGAAGAAGATAAAAAACTTTACTTAAATGTAGAAAAAGAAGGAGTTGTAACTGCTGCTGACATCACTCCAAATGCGGATGTTGAAATAATTAATAAAGATTTAGTTATTTGTGAACTTGCAAAAGGTGGAAGCATAAACATGGAAATAGTTATATCTAACGGACGTGGTTATGTAGACGCTAAAATCAACAGAAAAGAAATGAAAGATATAGAAGTTGGTGTAATTCCAGTAGACTCTTTATATAGTCCAATTGAAAGAATAAGTTATGAAGTTGAACCAGCTCGTGTTGGACAAAGTGATAACTATGATAAATTAATTATGGAAGTATATACTAATGGTGCTATGACTCCACAAGAAGCAATAGCATTAGCTAGTAGAATACTAATAGAACACTTTGATATATTAACAAAACTTAACAAAATAGCAGATATGACAGGACTTCTAGCAGATAAAGAAGAAGATCCAATTCAAAAGACACTAGAAACACCTATAGAAGAATTAGACTTGTCAGTTCGTGCATATAACTGCTTAAAAAGAGCAGGACATCACACACTACAAGATTTAACTTCTCTAAGTGAATCTGAAATAATGAAAATAAGAAACTTAGGTAAAAAATCATTAAAAGAAGTAATAGATAAAATTAAAGATATGGGACTTAAGTTCCGTGATGAAGATTAGGAGGTAACAATGGCTTTATATAGAAAACTAAACAGAGATACTAAACAAAGAAGAAGTATCCTTTCTGGTTTAACAAAAACAGCTTTAACTAATGGTAAAGTTGAAACAACAGAAGAAAGAGCTAAAGAAGCAAGAAAATACATTGATAAAATGATAACTTATGCTAAAAAAGGAGATTTAGTTTCAAGAAGAAAAGCACTTGCTTTCTTAGAAAACGATACTGAAACAGTTAAATATTTATTTGACACATTAGCTCCTAAATATGCTGAAAGAAATGGTGGATACACTAGAATTATCAAACTAGCTGAAAGAAGAGGAGACGACGCTTTAATAGTTAGTTTAGAATTAGTTTAATATTGAACTCTAAAGTAGAGTTCTTTTCTTTTACAAAAAATGTTAATAACTATAAACTTATTAACAATTCATAAATACTTAATTATAAACAAATAATAAGCGCTTTAGAGGAAAAATATAAAATATTAAATAACAAACAAGAATAGGTTTAAAACACACGTAAAAACAACATTAAATAGTCCTAAATAACATCTTTAAACATTAAATAATAAAATAAAAAAAACTTTATGAAAATTAAACTTTATGAAAATTAATCTTAAATACTTTAATAAAATCAAATTTTGTGATAAGATTATACATGATAGGTGATAATAATGAAGAAAGAAAAAGAAAAAGAAAAAATAACTAACATGCCAAAAGAAAAAAAAATCAAAAACAAAAAAGATAAGATAGCAACATTTAATTTAATAGAAGTAATAGTAATTATAATAATGACAAGTTTAGTAGTGTCTGTTTCGACAGGTATTATAGTTTACAAAAATTATTATAAAATAGATAAAACTAGTTCAAATAAAGACTATTTAAAAGAATTAGAATATGCTTATAACAACATATTAAATAGTTACGTAGAAAAAGTAGATGAAAAAGAATTAACTAATGCTGCCATAAAAGGCATGTATAACTACCTAGGAGACCCATATACTAGTTATCTAGATAAAGATTCAACAGACAACTTAATGGACCGTTTAAAAGGTGAATACAAGGGTATAGGAGTAGAAATAACAACCAATGAAAGTGGAACCGTAGTAATGACTGTTTTTGAAAATAGCCCAGCAGAAGAAGCAGGAATAATGGTGGGAGATATAATAACAAAAGTTAAAGGAGTAGATGTTAACGGAAAAACAACAAGTGAAGTATCAAATATGATCAAAAGTACCAATGGTAATGTAGAAATAGAAGTAAATAGAGGCGGAATAACAAAAACTTTAACATTAAAAGTAAGTACAGTAAGTATAAAGTCAGTTATAAAAAATAAATATGATAAAACAGGATACTTAAGAATAGAAACATTTTCCAATACAACATATAAACAATTTAAAGAAAGTTTAGAAACTCTAGAAAAAGATGGAATAGAAAACTTGATAGTTGACGTAAGAAATAATGGCGGAGGTTTTTTAAATAGCGCTGTAGAAATAGCAGAACTATTTGTAGAAAAGGGTAAACCTATTTATGGATTACAGACAAAAGATAAAAAAGAAATGTATAAAGATACAACAAAAGAAAAAAGAGACTATAAAGTTATAGTTTTAATTAATGGTGGAAGTGCTTCTGCTTCAGAAGTTTTAGCTGCAGCTTTGAAAGAAAGTTATGGAGCAACTTTATTGGGTACTAAAAGTTACGGAAAGGGAACAGTTCAAGACACATCAGAACTTGAGTCAGGTGGAATGATTAAGTACACAACTGCTTACTGGTTAACACCCAAAGGAGTCACAATTAATGAAAAAGGTTTAACTCCAGATATTGAAGTAACTGGTTCATTTAAAGATGAAATGACTTTAGAAAATGATGTTGAATTACAAACAGCAATAAATAATTTAAAATAGATTTACACTTAAAGAAAGAAAAAACTAGGCTTAGACCTAGTTTTGTGCTATAATATAATTAGTGAGAGAGGGTTACCTATGAAATTAGAAATTGGTGACGTAATCAAGATTCACTGTTATAAACATAACGGCATGATATACAAAACTTGGGATAAAGCAATAGTTTTAGATATAACAAAAGAATATATAGTGCTTGGGAATAACAATGTTTTAGTAACAAAAAAAGATGGAAGAAGTTGGCACACTAAAGAACCGGCTATAATGTTTTTTTATAAAAATAGATGGTTTAACATTATCGCGCAACTTAAAAAGAACGGACTTTTTTACTATTGTAATATAGCAAGTCCATATGTAATTGATAACGGTGTAATTAAATATATTGATTACGACTTAGATTTAAGAGTATTTCCAGATGGAGCTTTCAAAGTTTTAGACAGAAATGAATACAATTATCATAAAAAACTGATGAAATATCCTAAAGAAATAAACGAAATTATTAAATATGAATTAACTTCACTTATCGAAATGAAAAGAAAAGAAGTAAATCCTTTTAATAAGACAATGATAGATTACTACTATAAAATATATCAAAAGATTAAATAGTAGTAATCTTTTTTTGTTAATTGCATAGTATAAATATAGTTTAAAAAGTACAAAAAAACCGAAAAATGTCGAATTTTTAAAAAAAATTAAAAAAAATGCAAAAAACACTTGCATTATTTAAAATAAAGTGGTAAATTATTAATCACTGGCTGCAAGAAATGCAGTTAGAAGCCTTAATAAAAGGCTTAAATAAGCTCCAATAATAGCAAACTTAAAAAAATAAAATTTTTTTAAAAAAAGTATTGCATTATTGATAAAAGAGTGGTAATATATTACCCGTTGGTTGTGAAAAGAACCAATGAGGCTCAGAAAATAGAGTATTTGACAAAAAATGTTAAAGAAATAGAAAAAATAAAAAAAGTTGAAAAAATATGTTGACTTTTAGTTCTGAGTTTGATATATTATATAAGCAACCGCAAGAAGTAGTTGCGAAAATGATCTTTGAAAACTAAGTAAAATGAATGAGTTTTAGTTAGGATATAAACGAAATCAATTCCAAAATCGAATAGATTTTTTATTGAGAGTTTGATCCTGGCTCAGGATTAACGCTGGCGGCATGCCTAAGACATGCAAGTCGAACGGAACACCCCACTGAAATCTGAATGAAGTCTGAGAGCTTGCTCAAAGATGGAATGACGGTGGACGTGGATTCTGTGTTCAGTGGCGAACGGGTGAGTAACACGTGGGTTACCTGCCTCTAAGTTGGGGACAACAGTTGGAAACGACTGCTAATACCGAATGTGATAGTAATATTAAAGGAGCCTTTAAAGCTTCGCTTAGAGATGGGCCTGCGGCGTATTAGCTAGTTGGTGGGGTAATGGCCTACCAAGGCGACGATGCGTAGCCGGACTGAGAGGTTGATCGGCCACACTGGGACTGAGACACGGCCCAGACTCCTACGGGAGACAGCAGTTAGGAATATTCGGCAATGGGGGAAACCCTGACCGAGCAATGCCGCGTGTGAGATGAAGGTCCTTCGGATTGTAAATCACTTTTATTTGGGAAGAACTGTAAGTAGAGGAAATGATACTTACTTGACGGTACCTTTTGAATAAGCCCCGGCTAACTACGTGCCAGCAGCCGCGGTAATACGTAGGGGGCGAGCGTTATCCGGATTTATTGGGCGTAAAGCGTGCGTAGGCGGTTTATTAAGTCTAGAATTAAAGCCCGAGGCTTAACCTCGGTTCGTTCTAGATACTGGTTGACTAGAGTACAGTAGAGGCAAATGGAATTCCTAGTGTAGCGGTGGAATG
>FR902238.1:9969-14581 GCA_000438415.1 Clostridium sp. CAG:628 | reverse complement strand
TTTCTGGAGTTTTTGTAGTTTGATTAGTCATATTTGCAAATAATACTTCTTTTTTCTGTTTCATTTTCTGGAGTTTTTGTAGTTTGATTAGTCATATTTGCATATATTACTTCTTTCCCTTTATAAGTACATGAACTTTCTGTTGTTTTACCAAACTTTACCCAGTTATTTTTTGCATCTCCTGCAAAATAGTATACATTCTTTACTGGATTAGTTCCAATTTGTTCTGTTGCTTTATACAAAGTTCCTGTATTTGTTTCAGTGAATGCTGTAAATGTAGTTCTTGTTCCTATTGTAGGATTATCAGCCATTAATTTATCAGTTAGTTTCATTGTTGGTTTAGTAAATTCTCTTATATATATAGTTCCACTCAAACTTTGACCCATATCATGCTCTAAATGTAGTTCTTGTACCTATTGTAGGATTATCTGCCATTAACTTATCATTTAGTTTCATTATTGGTTTAGTAAACTCTCTTATATATATTGTTCCACTTAAACTTTGACCCATATCTATACTTTGATCAACACTTTCATCATTTACATACTTAATCTCTATAGTATATGTATGTGTTTTTCCTTTATCAATTGATACTTCATATGCTAAAGCTACATCTTCTTTAGTACTAGCTTTTGGTAAATAAGAGTAATCTGTCATATTGTATCCACCATCTGTACTAGTTATTTTGTACTCTAAGTATTTATATGTTTTAAAAGTATTTACTAAATCTTTTATTATAATATCATACTTATATGTACCATTTGACTCGTTTTTAACTGTAAAAGTTTTACTATTACTCCATCCTGGTGTTATATTACTTCCTTCAATATTACCATCTGTATCAGTAAATACTATTTTCAAGTCAGCACTACTTACTGAAATATTCTTCCCTTCTCCTATTATTTGTGCTGTAAAGTATGCTAGTGTTACACTAAGTACTACTACTAGTAGTAAACTAGCAACTACTAATATTGTTTGTTTTTTCTGCATAAACATTATCTCCTTTCATTACACAACAAAAAATGGGTAGAATGTTATTCCTCCTTTTATTACATAACAAAAAATGGGTAGACTCATTCTATCCATTTTATTTCATGCAAAAAACTATTTACTTTTAAGTTAGTTAGAAGATAATACCCCCCCCCATTTAGTACTTTATTTTGTACTATAGATGAAGACATATAACTTAATTTATTTACATAATTATTAGTCATATTGTATTTCCTCCTTCTATCTTATAAGTAAATTTTACCAAAAATAATTTTATATTACAAGTACATTTGAGACATATTTCTACAAATTTTTTGTCAATAATAAAAAGTGGTATTAGTATAACCACTTTTATTAATTAATTATTTATTTATTTTGGTTAGTAAATTATGTTATTTAGCAATAGTTGCTGTTTCTAAAATTATATATGTGTTTGTTGTAAAATTGATTGAGATAATTATATTTACTTACCTTTTATTTTGTCTACTCTAGTGAGTTGGTTCATTTTCAGTTTTGTTTTATTACTATGTTTACTATTTTATTAGGTACTACTATTTCTTTAATAATAGTAGTATTTTCTAAATATTTTTTAACATTATCTAACTCTTTTGCAAGTCTTAGTGTTTCTTCTTTATCAAGATTTGTTGGTATATTCATAGAACCTCTTAGTTTACCATTTACTTGTACAGCTATTGTTACTGTAGAGTCAATGGTTTTTTCTTCATCATATTTTGGCCAAGAAGAAGAACATATTGTTTTACCTAAAGCATACATTTCATTTAATTCTTCAGTTATATGTGGTGCGATAGGATTAAGTAAAATAAGTAATGTTCTATAATCATTCTTTGTTATACTTTCTTGTTTATCTAATTCATTAGTTAATATCATAAGAGATGATACAGCTGTGTTAAATTTTAGATTACTTAAGTCTTCTGTTACTTTTTTTATTGTTTTATGAATAATCATTTCATTTGCTGAAGTAGTTTCTTCATTTAGTTTAGCCCCTAACTTGTATACTTTCTCTAAGAACCTTTTGCAGCCTTTTAATGAGTCTGTGCTCCATGAGGCATCTTGTTGATAATCTCCTATAAACATTTCGTATACTCTTAAAGCATCTGCTCCTACTTCATTTACTACATTGTCAGGATTTATTACATTTCCTTTTGATTTAGACATTTTTTCTCCATTAGCACCTAGTATCATACCATGTGAAACTCTTACGTCTATCATTTCTTTATTTGGAACTAAGCCAAAATTGTATAGCATTTGTACCCAGAATCTTGCATAAAGTAAGTGTCTTGCAGTGTGTTCCATTCCACCATTATACCAGTTTACTTTACCCCAGTATTTCATTGCTTCCATGCTTGCAAATTCTTTATTGTTATGTGCATCCATGAATCTTAGGAAATACCAAGAACTTCCAGCCCATTGTGGCATTGTGTCTGTTTCTCTTTTTGCTGGACTACCACATACTGGGCATGTTGTGTTAACCCAGTCAGTTATTTTTGCAAGAGGACTTTCTCCTGTATCTGTTGGCTCATACTCTGCTACATCGGGAAGTAAAAGAGGTAAATCTTCTTCTTTCATTGGAACCCATCCACATTTAGGACAGTTTATCATTGGAATTGGTTCACCCCAGAATCTTTGTCTACTGAAAATCCAGTCTCTCATTTTATAGTTGTTTACGCGTCTTGCAATACCCATATTTTCTAGTTTATTAGTGATTTTTTCTTTTGCTTCTTCTACAGTTAAGCCAGTAAATTCTTCTGAGTTTATAAGTTTACAATCTTTTCCTAAATAGTCTTGTTTTTCAAAGGCAGAAGAAGTAGTTTCTCTTCCATCAATTACTTGAATCATTGGAATATTGTGAACTGTAGCATACTCAAAGTCTCTTTGGTCATGACTAGGAACAGCCATTACTGCACCTGTACCATATGAACCTAATACAAAGTCTCCAATAAATATTGGAACTTCTTTACCATTAACTGGGTTTATTGCTTTTAAACCTTTTAGTTCTACACCAGATTTTCCTTTATTTAGTTCTGTTCTATCCATATTTGATTTTTTTAGTGTTTCTTTAATGTATGTGTTTACTTCATCTTTATTTTCTATTCTAGGCATAAGTTCTTTAATTAGTTTACCATCTGGTGCGATTACAAAGAAAGTTATTCCGTATATTGTTTCTATACAAGTTGTGAATATGCTAAATTTTCCTCCGCCTACAATATTTATGTCTACTTCTACACCAGTAGATTTACCTATCCAGTTTATTTGTCCAAGTTTTACTTTTTCAGCAAAATGAGTATCTTTTAGTCCAGTAAGTAAGTCTTCTGCATATTCACTCATTTTTAGCATCCACTGACTTTTTTCTTTTTGTTCTACAGCACTTCCACATCTTTCACATACACCGTCTGCTGCATCTTCGTTTGAAAGCACTATTTTACAGTTTGGACACCAGTTAACAGGTATTGTGGCTTTGTAAGCCATGTTATGTTTATAAAATTGTAGAAATTGCCACTGAGTCCATTTATAGTATTCTGGGTCAGTTGTACTTATTTCTCTTGTCCAGTCAAAACCAAAACCTAATCTTTTCATTTGACTTCTAAAGTGGTCAATACATTTTTTTGTTATTTCTTTTGGATGAGTATGCGTTTTAATTGCATATCCTTCTGCAGGTGCACCAAATGCATCAAATCCCATTGGAAATAATACGTTATATCCTTGTAATCTTTTCATTCTTGCCATTGCATCATGTGCAGTATAACTTCTTACATGTCCAACATGAAGTCCATCTCCACTTGGATATGGGAACTCTACTAAAATGTAGTATGGATTAGCCCCTTCATTTTTAACTTCAAAAGTATGGTTTTTCTCCCAAAAACTCTGCCATTTCTTTTCTATTTCTTCAAAATTATACATTTTTATCAAACTCCTTCTTTTTTAATATTCTTCCAATTATTTCATATATCGAGTATATTAACATCATCATTACTAAGAAACCTATCATTATACCTAAAATAAATGATTTTATATTAGTTACTATTATAAATGTAATTGATATAATTAATGGGTTTATTATGTTAGTTATCCATTTCAGGGTATTATATTTTGTTTTTTTGGTATTTAGTTTAAACTTATTAACCAGGTATAATATATCCATTTGCTTAGTAGCATCTTTATAAGACTTCTTTTTTCTATTTATTACTAAACTATATAATAAGAATATTATTAGGTATGATACTAAAAAATATATTACGTTTATTATTATTTTTTCTTTCATATATTTATTACCTCCAAAAAATAAAAACTTTATGATTTAAGGACTCCTTTTGGAGCGGTACCACCTTAATTCATAAAGTTAATTATGCAACTTTTAGTTATAACGCTTACTAGCGATGTTTTTCCAAAGCAAGTTCATTAGTTATTCTTTGTTAGTTTCCACCTAATACTAACTCTCTAGAAAAGAATAAATTAATTACTACTCTTTTTCAATAAAACTTATATCAGTATTATAACAATTTATTTATTTGTTTTCAAGTATTTTTTATATTTTATCAATTAAAAAGGGCTTTTAGCCCTTGTGTGTTTAAGAAAGGAGTTGATAATTATGCAAGAAAACTAT
>FR902238.1:4701-9929 GCA_000438415.1 Clostridium sp. CAG:628 | reverse complement strand
ATAACAGTTAATTATCTAACCAATATAATTATATCAAATTTCACTTATATATTCAAGTAGTTTTAAGAACATTTTAATAAATAATCTATTTAGTCCATGAACACGCAGTTTTCTTATTGATATTCTTTTCTTTCTTATTGATTCGTCACTAAATAATATGTCTGCAATTTTTTCTTTTAAGTTTGTTTCAATTTGTAAGTCACTAATTATTTGATCTATATCTTCATTAATAAGTCTTACTGCATCTATTTCTATTGCTTCTCCTCCACAATTTATTGTAAGTTGTTGAGTTGTTGGAATATCTGGTATTTCTATAATAAAGTCTCTTTCATCAGTTCTTGTAGTGAATCCTACTTCAAATTTACCAACATTTACTTTTACATATTCAGGACGTTTTGTATTTCTAAATCTTATTAAATAATCTCTTTTATCAGGAATTATACCTGTTTTACCTTCAGTTGGTCTTATTATCAATGTGTAATTGTTTTTTCTATAGTTATAATCAATATTTGTTAATATGTAGTAACCTTCTTTGTAAAGGTTAGATATTCCGTCATCTTCATATAAATTATAGTTATTACTTACTCCTGGGAATACTTGTATTTCTAGTTTTTTTGGAGGTTTAGTATTATTTAAATCTTCTTCATCTAATATAGCAAGCGGAATTATTGAACCACTTTTTGCATATACTGGATAGTCCTCATCTTTATAGAATGTAACATATCTTTTTCCTCCAGGAAACTTTTTACCAGTTTTAAAGTCATACCACATACCATTTGGTAAAAATATTCTGTGTACTACACGATTCATTACTTTATCTTTTTGTTCAGTTATTGGGGAGATAAATAATTCTTCTCCAAAGTGGTATTCGTTTTTATATAATGGTTCGTCTAAAGTTTCTGGGTATTCAAAGTATAATGGTTTTATTAAGTTAAGGCCTTTTTTATAAGTTTTATATGCTTCACTATAGATGTACGGGATTAATCTATGTCTAGTTTTAGTGTATTCTTTTACTATTCCTTTTGTTTTTACATCCCATAACCAAGGTTCTCTTTTGTAGTATCTTCCTTCTTTTGAAGATAGTTTGAATATTGGACTATAGGTTGCAAGCTCAATAAATCTTGTATAAAGTTCAGAGTCTTCTGTACCATTTTCATAACCTCCAATGTCATGAGCCCACCAAGTTAGACCTAAGTTTGAACTAATTATGTTATAGTATGGAAGATATTTTAGAGTTTTCCATGATACGTTAGTGTGACCTGAATATAATGCAGGATATCTATGAGAAGAAATGTTAGGGTTTCTTGATAATACTAACCCTCTTTTAGATGTGCTTTTATCTAAAAACTTGTAAGTGTAGTACATTGTTGCAAAGGATTTTATAGTGTCTTTCTCCAAATTATCTATACTAATCAAATCTACGCCTTCTTTTTGTAATGTTTCTAGTGTTTCGGTGTAGAAAGTGTTTAAGATGTTTGTGTTATAAACATTTATTGGTATTTCTTCTGTTTTTATGTTAAGTGTTTGTTTTAGAGTGCTATAGCCTACATCTAAAGAGTTTAAGTTTTCTATTGTGTTTATTGTTACTCCAAGTGATATATTAGACTTATGTATTTCATTTACTAAGTTTATTATGTTTGGAAATTTTTCTTTGTTAAAATTGTATGCTGGGGTCAAATTAGTAGATGATGTTTTATTCCATTTGTTTCCTAGTAAAAGTATACTTAGTGGTATTTCTTCTCTTTTGAAGTTATTTAGTAGGCTTTCGATATCTTTACTATTATAGTCTTCATTTTTGTTCCACCATACACCAAGAGCATTTCTAGGAGGAAGTGGAGGATATCCAGTAAGTGTGAAATAACTGTTAAGTGCTTTTTGGAAATCGTTTCTATATAAAAACACGTATATATCTAGGCCATTACTAGGATTCTTTTTAATTAAACCATCACTTGCAAATACTGGACGACTTGTATCAATGAATGATGCAAAACCATCTAAGTTGTAAAGTCCTTTTGATAGTGTAAAGTTTTTTGGATAGTCAAAACTATATGTTGCACCTTTTAGGTTTTTTACTTCTGGTTGGTTTACATACCACATTTTATCTGTTTGTCTTAATGTTATTCTTAAATTAGAGTCTGGTACTAGTTTTGATGCTACAAATGGTTTTTCTTTAGAGTATTCTAATATAAAGTAATCATTTGTTATATTCAAAAACTTATCATCTTCTTTTACAGTAAAGTTTGGTTTTTCTGTAAAGTTTCTATTTATTGCAAATAAAGTTGGATAGTCATTAAATATACCTTTTTCATTGTATTCAAGACGAACTAATACATCAGAGAGTATAGTTATTCTATAAGTTTTACCTTTAAATATACAATTAGGTCTAGCTACACCTTTTGTTACATCAATTGTTAAAAATTCATTTATACTAGCCATATAACACTCCTCTATTCTGTTATAATGATACCACAAAAGTTAGTTTTTAACAATAGGTTTGGTTTTATTTAACATTGTTGTAGCCATATTTTCCATCATCATATTTTATAAATATATTTATTAATATTCCTAATATACAAATTAGTATTATTTTTTCAAGAGATATATTAGTTATATAAAATAATGTTAGAATAATTACTCTTCCAATGTTATTTATTCCTTCAGTAAATATAGTGTAGTTTAGTCTAGTATAGTTTTTACTATAAACATAAGTGTTTCTTAAAGTAATTAAGTCTACTACACTTCTAAATATTCCTTCAAAGAATACTATTATTAGAAATATTATGTTGTTTTTTGTGAGTAGTTTTAAAGTGTAAGTGATGGCTAAATATAAAAGGGATGAAGATAAGTAATCACTCTTGTTTTTGTCCATTAATTTTTTTAGTATGTAAATATATATAATGCTTCCTAAACCTGAGACTATGTTTATTATTCCAATATATTTGTAACTTTTATTAATGTTAAGATAAATATATAATGGGAAAATGGTTACTAAGACAAATCTTAGTTGATCAAGAAATGTGAATATGTAGTTTCTTTTTGGAAATGAGGTTATTATGGTAATTAGTTTGATTTCGTTTGTCTCTTTTTTAGATTTTATTTTTGTTAAAGGGATTATACTTATTAACATTAAGAAGAGTACAATTATAGATAGAAATAAGTATGAGGTTTTTTCTATGAGAATGGAACCTATGTAAGTAGAAAATAAGCCTCCTAGAATGGTGAATATTGTGTATATGCTTACATTGTCGGTGGCTTTTTTGTCTTCGATTATTGATAAAGCATAGGTATGTCTTCCTACCCAGTAGAATGTTAAGTACATACTTAAAAGTGTTGTGAATATTAATAGTTTAAAAAGGTTTTTAGTTAAAAAGTTTAAATAGATATATGATAAAGTAAAAAGTATACTACTTATTATCATTAGGAAAGTAGTACTTTTCTTTTTTATAATTAATTTAGTTATGGGAAGAAATATTGTACATAAAGCATGTTTTATAATTAAAAACAGTATTATTTCTTTTATGGTAAAGTTCATGTTATAGAGTATTAAAGGAATAAAAACTTCTATTAATAGTTTTGCAAAGGTTGTAACAAAAGTGAAGATGTTATATTTTTTTAAGTTACTCATACTTTTTACTTCTTTCTTTAATTATGTTATAGAAATATTCAGTTGTTCTTAATTTAATGTTAGTTATTTTTATACCATTTAGTTTTATATCAGTTAATAGTTCTTTATTTGTTATGTCATTTAGTACTTTTTCAATTATTTTTTTATCGTTTGTAGTGATTTCACTAGAAAAGAATCTATATGTTTTTTCGTTACCTTTAATGTTAACTGTTACTTCTACAATGATAGATTCTGTGTCAAGAAGTATTTCATTTAGTTTTTTAGAGTTTAAGTTAGTGAAATTCAATGTATAAAGTGATTCTTTATATTTATCGTTTTCTATAATACCATTAAGTTTTGGAGTAAAAATAAGCATTAAAAAAATTGATAGAATTAATAATATTTTTTTCATATAAACACCTATTTATAGTATTTATTTTCTATTATTTTTTAATCTACCAATTATTGTTAATTTATTTTAGTGTTAGTTTTTTTACTTTAGATATTACATCTTTACTTATGTCTTCCCTAGTTCTAACGAGTCCATTTTCTACACAGTTTATTTGTTCAAAGTTATATAGTTTTGCAAGTTCTAGGTAAGTGTTTTCACTTTTTATTTGGTGAAGTTCATTTTTTTCTGCTTCGTCTAGTGCTTCAATTCTGTTCTTTCTTATTTCCATTCCATATTTGTATGGTAAGTATAAGAAAAGTACTAAGTCTGGACGTGGAAGACCAAGTAAGTCAAATTCTAGAGTTTCTAAGAATTTATACATTTCTTTTCTTTCTTCAAATGTATCTAGTCTGCTTCCTTGATGTCCCATGTTTGAATATACATATCTATCAATTATTACAATATCATTGTTATTTAATAGTTCATTTAGGACTGGGAGTGACTCTCTACGGTCAGCAGCAAAATATAAACTTACTACCTTTCCATCTAAAGAGCCATAGTCGCTAAACCAAGTCTCACCATACTCTGGTTTTCCAAGAAGAGGTCCTGCGATTATTCTTCCTGTAGGTGTGTTATATTGTGGATAACAAAAGTTAGCAACTTTCATATTATTTTTTAATAAGTATTCTTTTAAAAGTTTTGTTTGTGTTTCTTTTCCTGAACAGTCAGTTCCTTCAATTACAATTATTTTTCCCATGTTATTTCCCTCCTAATATGATTTTACATCAAAAACTTATTTTTTTCTACTGGTTTTAGGAATTTTTGTTAATAAGTTTTAAGTTATCTACAATTCTTGCGAATTTTAAAAAAAGTGGTGAAAATTCATTTGTTTTATTGCCTGATTACCTTACTAATTACATTATAATGCTTTTTCAAGCAGGAAGTGCAGCGCGTACCAACCTTAAGTAAATCAGGGGAACTTGGTTGAAAATGAGGAGGGGGGTAGTCATGAAGAAGAGGAAATTTATAATAAAAGTACTTAACAGATTGATTATCGTTTTAATAATACTGACAATTATGTTGGTTATTATTAAAACAGACACTTACCCACTAGGGTAAATGTCACTATAAAACAAATAGGTAGACATTCAGTAACTGAGTGTTCCTTACATTTATATTGTATTACATTTTTTTAACTCATTCAAGATGTTTAGATTAATTATTATTATTAAT
>FR902238.1:1803-4669 GCA_000438415.1 Clostridium sp. CAG:628 | reverse complement strand
AATTATTCATTAACTTAAGGGCTAATGTTTTATGTTTTTCTGTTAGTCCACCGTTATAGAAATCTGTTTTTACTAGATGTGAAATCAGTTCGTTAAAGTCTTTAAATATTTCGTCATCTAATATAATAAAGTTATCTATTTCATGAGTAGATAGATACTCACGTATTTCGTCTCCTCTGTTATAAGACATGTGAACAGTTTTATCATATACTTCTATTCCAAAGTTTTTTAGATAACTAATTAACTCGTTATATATACGAAGTTCTTTCCAAGTTGAAGTGACTACTACTTTTGCACCTGTTAAATCAATTATTTCTTTTAAGCATTTTATGTTTTCGTCGTCTAATTCTATTCTATTTTGTTTTTCATTTTTCGTTCTTTCAAAATATCCATCATTGTTTAGTACTCCATCTACATCTAAAAATATTACTTTCATAATTCTATCCTTTCTATGTATTGGTATGACTGAGGCGCAGTTGGAACGCCTATTTCTTTTAGTGTTAAATTTAATCTTTTTATACTTCCTAGTTTGTATGCATAGGCAATACTTTTGTTTTTAAAGTAGTTATTAAATTCTTCTAAAGTAATACCACTTTCTTTATTAGTTTTACTGTATACATACTCAAGTGTTCCTTTTACTACTTCAAGTAGTTTTATTTCACAGACTACTTTTTTAACTGGAAAGGTTGAATACACAAGTATACTTTCTACATCTTTCTTTAAAAGTGTTTTTCTGTATTCATACTTCTTTTCTCCACTTAATATTTTTTCTACATATTTTGGCTTTATACTCATTAAAACATACATATTTTTTCACAAGTTAATTATATCAAAAATTTCTATTATTTTAAAGCCTTGCTTGAATATAATATTAGTATGAGGTGGATTCATGAATTTAAAAAAGATTAAAATTATTAATGTTATTGGAGTTTTTGCATTAAGTTTTTTATTTCATTTTATGTATGAGTGGTGGCCTAATGTAGTTACAAGTATATTTTTTCCAGTTAATGAAAGTATATGGGAACATATGAAGATATTTGTATTAGCTATTTTAGTTTGGGGATTAGTTGATAAGTTTTTATTAGATAAGTTTAACATTTATTACAATAATCACTTTTTTAGTACTGTGCTAACTAGTATTTTAAGTATTGCCTTGTATTTAATTATATATTTACCACTTTATAAAATATTTGGAGAAATCATGTTTATTTCTATAGGGTTAATGCTACTTGTTTACGCTTTTATGGCATATGTTAGTTATAAGATTCTGAGTGGAAGAGAACTCAATATTAATAAGGTATTCTTAATTATAGTTATAATTGTTACTTATGTATCTTTTGGTTTGTTAACATATAAACCATCTAAGTATTTTCTATTTTATGATACAAATCTAAAAAAATATGGTATTTAGTTTACCACATTTCTTTTAAGTTACCATCTTTTTTGTAGTAGTCATCCATTAGTTCAATGTATAACCAGTCACTTTCTATAATTTCGTCTTTTGTCATAGTTAGTACGTGTAAATCATAGTCTAGGCTTTCGGCAATGTAGAAAGTACTATCTTCTTTACCTATTATTATTCCGATATGTCCATACCTTCCTATTAGATCTCCTGGTTTTACTAAGGATGCATCAAAGTTTTCTTCAGTCAATTTCATTTTTTTACTTAAGTCATCTAAGTCATCAGTTCTATCTTCATTTATTCCTGCACCTACATCTCCTACATCATAGCCTCCGTTTAATAAGGCCCATGACACAAATCCACTGCAGTCTAGGCCATTTGGCGTTTTTATTTTCAGTGTGTCGGTTAGTAATGGGCAGCCCCAGGCAGCTGGACCATGAACACTACTTTTTATTTTAGAAAATTTGTTTTCTGTTAGGTATAAACCTTTATGATAATACCTACCTTCTCCATCAGCATAGTCTTGGTCTCCATAGTTAACTAGTCTTCCATTTTCATAAAAGTATGGTATTCTATAAGGAAACTCTAAACTTAAAAATCTTGCTGCAGCAACTACACCAGCCCTGGTTTTCAAGCCTACAGTTTTTATTTTGAGTGCTAAAGCTTCATCAAGAATAGTTTCTTCTTCTTTAGTAAACTCATTACAAGTTAATTTTTCTTTTTTGTTATTTATTACTGGTATAGTGTATAAGTCTGTTACAATTACTTCTACACTTTTTGTAAGATTATTACTAGTTGCAGTTAAATTAGCAGTACCAACAGATAAACCAGTTAAAACTGAACCATTGACATTTACTATATCAGAAGTTGGTTCGTACTTTGTGTTAGATAAATTTGATGTAATAGAATAAGATTCACCAATTGATAAGTATACTCTCTCGGTGTTTAATATAAGTGTTGGTTCTTTTTTTATTTCTTCTTTTTTTAAGAATAGTGTTAAAAAATATATAATTAATACTAATGTAATTAAGAATTTTATTAAGTTTAATAAATTTCTAAATTTCTTTTTTAGTTTTAGTTTTTTCTTTCTCATATTTTACCTTTCGTATTAATTATAACATATTTTTTATATTTATATAATCTTTTTTACTAAGGCATGTTTTTCTTCATCATAGTCTACTACTATTTCTTCGGTAGTAAATAGTTCATTTGCTAGGAAAGACGCAAATTTTGTTCTTTCTTTTTCTGTTAATTCTTTGTTCTTTTTATATCTATTTATATATATTTCTCTGTCTTTTTGATTTGAAAAAAGTATTTCTAGGAAACAATTAAGTTTTTCTTCATCATTTTTGATATAACAAAGTTTTTGTGCTTTTAGTTTGGTTATGTCAGTTTTTGGCATATCTACAAGTTTATGACTCATTTCTATTAGTTTAGCAAATAGTTTTATGTTTGCTAGGAGTT
>FR902238.1:259-1765 GCA_000438415.1 Clostridium sp. CAG:628 | reverse complement strand
GTTCAGAAAATTCAATTTCTCCATTAGGCATTCTGAATTCTATGGTATTTTTGCCATATAGTCCAATATTTTTGAAGTTTAAACCTTTATAACGATTTTGGTTAATTTGTTGTAAGGTTTCAATTATACTTTCTTTTGTGTCTTTGTTTAGTTTTCCTTCTGTTATTGCTTCTATGTAAGTGTCTTTAGTTTTCATTGCATATTCACTTACATTTTCTCTTTTTATAGTACCTTCTTTGTCTGTTATATAGTACATTATGTTTTCTACGTTGTTGTATAAGTATAAAAGCATTAGGTAGTCTTCTTTTCTTGTAAGGTATGAAGCGCCTATGTGTATGTGACCACCACAGGATGAGTCAGTATAGAACTTGCATGTTTTTAATAATTCACATACTCCGTTAAGAAGGTTCATGTCATGTATGTTATAGTGAAGTATTGGGCTTACTATTTCAAAACCACTTTTTACTGAATTGTCACCTTTAATTAAGTAGTCAGTAAATATGCTTTTTATTTTTTCAAAATCTTTTATGTTAGTATTACAAGTTTCTAGTTCTACACCTATTGTTATTTTGTTATCTATTTTTGTTCTGTTAATTAAAGAAGTAACGTTTTCACTTATGTTAGGTTCATAACTATTTGATATTAGAAATTCTATCATGTTTTTGTCATCTAAAAAGCAGGTCAGAAAAGTTTTTAGATTTTGGTCTTCAACTTTATTTATAATGTTTAGTTTCAGTTTAAGAGAAGTTGTTTTTATAAACTTTTCTATTATGTAGTTTTCTTCTTCAGTACTTATTATTAAATCAGATCTATATTGCGAATATTCTTCTTTTTCCGCATATTTTTTTATTAATTCTTTATTAGTGAATGACTTTATTACACTGACTTGACTACCTATTGTTAATCTATCTAAATATTCTTCTTTTTGTTCATCTGTAAATTTAGTTATTATGAATCTTAACAAGTATATTGGCTTTTTATCTAGTATGTTAAAGGCTATATCTTCATAGTAATCTTTATTATTTATTGTTTCGGCTATTAAATATGTATAATATGATTCCATTAATGGATACATTTTCTTTAAATATTTATATCTTTCGTTTTCATCTTTAATAGAGGAACCTATTTTTTCTAATTCATATGAGCCTAGAACATTTTCGTTTATAACATTATTATATACTCTTTCTATGATATCACCTTTTGTTTTATGTAAGTAAGTTATTCTGTCACCGTCAGATAGATAGCAAAAGTATTTTTCTTTTTCTTCTTTTGTTAGTAGTTTAAAGAAAATGTTTTTGTCGTATAAATATTTACAATTTTTCATAACTAAAAGTATTTTTTCTTCTCTGGTTTTACATTTACTTAGATCTATTTCTCTAAATTTATTCATGTGATCAATTATACTTATATTCATAATTTTCCCCCTTTAATTAAGCACTTTTTTGGTAAGTGTTTTTTCTTCTTGATCGTATTCAAATGAAATAACTGGATTTTCTTTTTCTTTAA
>FR902238.1:0-240 GCA_000438415.1 Clostridium sp. CAG:628 | reverse complement strand
GATTTTCTTTTTCTTTAAATAAATGTTTTTTTATGTCTATTAAAAACTTCTTTTTTTCTTCAATGTCAAGTTTAGAGTTTTTAGTGTACCTATCTATGTAGATTTGTTTTTCACTTTCTGTGGTAAATAGTATATCTAATAATAAATTCAACTTTTCTATGTCGCTTTTTGTTTCTCCTATTAGAAAAGCTTTTACTTTAATTGGGTCAGTCTTTTCTAGGTAATTTAATTTGTGACTCA
>FR902237.1:2145-2403 GCA_000438415.1 Clostridium sp. CAG:628 | reverse complement strand
AGCGATAACAAAGGTTATTCAAAACTCCTAATAGTAAAAGTTGATAAACAGCTAATCACCAAAATAATAATAACATATTTTTCTAAAATATTAAATAAATTTAAAGAATTTTGAGTAAATAAATGATATAATATATTTAGAAATTCATTCAGGGGATGATAGTATGCTTAAAGAAGTAAAAATTGAATTAACTAATAAATGCTCTAGAAATTGTAAACATTGTTCTAGTAATGCTACTAGTAATATTGGTAATTTAAA
>FR902237.1:0-2106 GCA_000438415.1 Clostridium sp. CAG:628 | reverse complement strand
TTTTAGATTTTGAAGATGTATTTAGAATAATTAAAGAAGCAAAGTTAATGAGTGCTGATACTATTGTTTTTACTGGTGGAGAGCCTTTAATGTATGATAGACTGCCAGAACTAGTTGAATTAACTTCAAAATTAGGAATGAAATCAACTATTTATACTTTTGCATATAGAACCGATGAAACTTTAAATAAATATAGACAATTAATTGATTTAGGCTTAAATAAAATAGTTTATTCACTTGCTGATTCACTATCTGATGAAGAAGATATTTCAGTTTATGATAAAGCTGAATTCTTTGATAAAGTATTTGAAAACAATAATGCAAGATTAGGATTTCATTATACAGTTTCAAAAGATTCTTTTGCTAGACTAGAACAAATAGTAAATGAAACCATTGAAACATTTAAAAGTAGATGTTACTTTGATAGAGTTAGTTTATTAAGATTTGTTCCACATGGTAAAGGAACTATTGATATGGACTTATCAAAAGAAGAATTATTAGCAATTAAAAATCTTTATTTAAACTCAAATGATAAAGATAAAATTAGATTAGGAACTCCTTGGAATATACTTGGTATTGAAAATACACCTTGTATTATAGCTGATGAAATAATGATAATTGGTTTTGATGGAATAGCTTATCCGTGTGATTCAATTAAATATTTTACTAAACTAGGTATTAGTGGAAATATAAAAGAAAACTCATTAATGGAAATGTATAATTCAGAGTATTTTAGCAATATTAGAAAATTTAATACTGATAATTCTTGTTCTACTTGTGAACAATACTATGGAAATGTATAATTCAGAGTATTTTAGCAATATTAGAAAATTTAATGCTGATAACTCTTGCTCTGCTTGTGAACAATACCCTATATGTAAAAGTGGTTGTATAGGACAAAAGATAATTGCTAATTATACTGAAAGTGATAATAAAGTTTTAACTCTAAAAAGATGCATTAACTCAAGAGATCCAAAGTGTATGAGGTAAGTATATGAAAAAAAGACAAGAAGTATATGATTTATATTGGTATTTTGCTTGTGAAAGACAAAATATATTTTGGAAAAAAATAAATGGAGAATCTGCTCCGTGGACTAACGATAAAATCTTACAAGAATATAAATGAAAGACAAAATATATTTTGGAAAAAAATAAATGGAGAATCTGCTCCATGGACTGAAGATAAAATATTACAAGAATATAAGTTTTGTAATAGTTATAGAGTTAATGATAGAGTTAGTCAATACTTATTAAAAAATGTTATATATAATGGTAAAAAGTATTCTAATGAAGATATGTTATTTAGAATATTATTATTTAAGTTGTTCAACAAAGAATCTACTTGGGAATTATTATTAAATAATTTTGAAGATATGACTTTAAAAACATTTAATGTAAAAGATTATTCCAAAGTATTGGAAAATGCTATATCAAATGGTATTAAAATATATAATGATGCTTATATAAGTTGTGCTAATAAAGCGTTTGGATATGATAGAAAACATGATAATCATTTAGCATTACTTAATAAAATGTTCAATGAAGACAAAATACAAGAAAAAATAGTTAAATGTAAGACTATGGAAGAAGCATTTAATATTATAAAAAGTTATCCATTAATTGGAAACTTTATGGCTTATCAATTAGTAACTGATATTAATTATAGTGAAATTGTTAATTGGAGAGAAGATGAATTTACAGTTGCTGGACCTGGATCACTTCGTGGAATTAAAAAGTGTTTTATTGATAAAGGTAAAATGAGCAATGAAGATGTTATTAGATATATGTATAAGCATCAAGAAGAAGAATTTAAAAGACTTAATTTAGATTTTAAAAAAATTGGTAATAGACCATTACAATTAATAGATTGTCAAAATATCTTTTGTGAACTAGATAAGTATTGTAGACAAGCTTTACCAGATTTAAAATCAAATAGAACTAAAATAAAAAAACATTATGTACCTAAGAAAGAAATAATAGAATATATTTATCCACCAAAATGGAAGTTGAATAATTAATAATACATTTTATCTCAAAAAATAAAAGGGTGGGAATTTCCCACATACGAATTTGTACGGGAGTATAAATTCAGTGCTGGCTAGACAT
>FR902236.1:4377-43089 GCA_000438415.1 Clostridium sp. CAG:628 | reverse complement strand
AATTATTAGTCATATTGTATATCCTCCTTCTACCTTAAACTGATAAAAGTATAACATAAAAGAATACTTTATTCAAGTACTCTTAATTATTTTTCTTTAGAAACAAAATATTTCTTAAAATGTTTTATCTTTAAATAATATGCTCTTCCTATACATATTCTTCTTAATAAACTATTATCTTCTTCATTAATTAAAGTATAATAATACTTATTATGTTTAATTAAATTATTAACACTATCTAACACTTCACTATCACTAACATAATTCTTAACAACTAATTTAGGTACATTAAGCCATAAAACTTGTTTAGTAGGATATATTATTTTACTACTATTCTTTTTATAAACTAAATCATTAACTATTAAATCAATAATATTTATTCCACTAGGATATAAATAATACGAACTTCTTCCCTGTCTATAATTTATTTCAAAAGAATAATACTCATTATCTTCTACATTATATTTAAAATCAAAATTAGAAAACCCTTTATAATTAATACTCTCTAAAAAATATTTTACTTTATCAAATAAAGGATAATATCCTTTTTCACTAATTATAGCAGCATAATTTCCCATTAATTTAGGATGATATTCTTCTAATATAGGTCTTGCTAAACTCATCATTTGTACCTTACCATACATATTAGAATAACAATTAATTACCACATTATTAGTATCATCTCCTTTAATAAATTCTTGTATTATTAATTTATCCTTATAATCAGACTTATTAATATCATTAATAGTACTAATTAATTCTTCTTCACTATATAATATATATACTTTTTTCTTATTAGGAAAAGAAGCATGTAAATAACTACTACTATTAGAATTATTTGGTTTTAATACTATAGGATAACTAAAATTTATTTTTTTATAACAAGTACTTCTTTCTTTATAATCAACTACTATTGTTTTAGGATATTTAATATTATATTTATCACATAACTTATAATACTTATCTTTAGTAATAAAACTATCTAATAACCTTTTATTTATCCATTTATTAGAATATATTCCTTCTAATAAATCTTTATTTTTAATAACATATTCCATATAAGAATCACTACAAGGAATTAATATAACATATTTATATTCTTTTTTATAAAAAGAACCTTCCACTAATAAATTATTAATACAAACTTCTTCCAAATCAAAATTATCAATTATTTTAATATCAAGTATATTTGAGTACTTTGTTGGAAATAATATTCTACTACAAAGTAATAAAGGTTTTACTTTATATTTATCATATATTATTCTACTAACACCATAAGCATTTTCATCACTTCCCATAATAATAAACTTAATATTCACTTATTTTCCCCCAAACGTAACATTTTTTCAAAAAAACTATTGCATTTTATTAAAAAGTATTGTATACTTAATTTGTCAGTTGAAAGTGACTCCGTAGCTCAGCTGGATAGAGCAACGGCCTTCTAAGCCGTCGGTCGGACGTTCGAATCGTCTCGGAGTCGCCACTAAGAATGTTAACTCTAGATAATCTAGAGTTTTTTTTAACTAAAATTCCGTTATTTCCTTATCATCTACATAAAATATAACTTTACTAACACTATAATTCTCTTTAACACTTTTGCCAATAGTATACACCACTTCTTCTAAAATATTCTTATCATACATAGAATCAAATATCTTATCATTAAAAGTTAACTTCATAACTTCCTCTTCAACCTTATAATCTTCTAAAGTAGCCTTACTACTTAAATAACTTCCTAAATTACTTTGATATAACAAACTACTTTTAAGTTCATTAACAATAATACTAATCTTCTCACTATTATCATTATTTATCTTAGTTACAGGAACATAATAAGTATCTCCTTCATCTTCTCCTACATAATATATAGTAGTCTTAGTTAAATTATATAAACTATTAATATCATACTCCTTATTAATACCATAACTTCTATCAAACTTATTTGGAAGTAATTTATTAGAATTAGGTAATCTCTCTAGAATACTACCTTCTACTTTAATAATAACCTCAGTTATTTCACTTTCACTGGTTAAAGTATATACAACTGCTTCAATTAACTTTTCTTCTAAAGATGCACTTATACTTAAAAACTCTTTAGAAAAATCTATAGTACACAAATTATCTTTAACATTCAAACTTATTACTTTAGTATTAACTGGTATAATAGGTTTAAAATTACTCTTACTAACATTCTTCTTAGTAATACTATCTATTTTAGACTTTAATTTATTCTCCAAACTATCTCCTTCAATAACTACACTAACTTCACTAAGATAATTATTCTTATCTAACAAAAATACATCACTAAACTTACTTTCATCTATATAAGTAATATTCTTTTCTACTTTAGGAGTTTTAACAGGAAACAAATAAAGAATCCCTATTAAAAATATAGCAGTAGTAGTAACCATAATCTTCCTAATACCCATTCTCTTTAACATATCATTACTCCCTTCCCTAAATTATATTATCCAAAAAGAAAAAAATGACATTTAGTCATTAATTTCAAATAAATTAAGTTTTAATAATTCAATTACCGCACTAGTTCTGGAAGTAACTTCTAATTTCTGCATAACATTAGAAATATGATTTCTAACAGTCTTTTCACTTATACCTAACTCATTAGATATTTCTTTAGTTGTATAATTTTTAACTAATAATGAAAACACTTCCATTTCTCTTGTGGTTAAAATTTCTTTACTCATAGACACCACCTTTATATACTATAGTATATTATGAGTAAAATAATTTTTTGTTATTCAAAAGTTACAGTAATATATTTTTTACTATCAAACTCTTTTTGTACACATCTCATTATATTATTAGCCAAAACTGCATCATGTTCTTTAGAATTAATCACTACTTTAATACTATCATTATTTATTTCAATATAACTCTTTATACCAAATTCACTCTCTAACTTACTTTCAAGTTCACTTTCTTTAGTAACATTTAAGTTAAGCATCTTTAATTCTTCAAAAGCAGCATTCTTCTCTTCAGGAGTAGCACTTCCATTAGTAAGTATTGTCTCTAATTTTTCAGTTTCTAATTGAACCTTTTCATCTCTGTTAGCCCTCATAGCAATTAATGTATCTCCTTCACTTACACTAACATTAACTTCCTTTTCCACTTCATCACTAGTTATTTTACCCTTTAACAAATCATTAGGCATAGTAACATAATAAACCCCTAGAACAAGTACTAAAGAAAATAGTGTTAAAAACCACATACTTTGTTTATTAATCATCTTACCCCTCCTACATTAAAACTATGTTTTATAATAAAAAAAAAGAACATATTTCTATGCTCTACTTGAATATTTTCCATCACTTGTAGTAATAATAATTTCTTCTCCAGCTTCAATAAATAAAGGTACTTTAACAGTATAACCTGTTTCAAGAACTGCATCTTTTTGTGCACCACTTGTAGTATTACCTTTAACAGCCATTTCAGTTTCAACAACTTTATAACTAATCTTATCAGGGAAAGTTACTCCAACTATTTCACCATTATAATCCATTACATTAACAACTAACCCTTCTTTTAAAAACTTAGCATTATCTCCAAGTTTACTCTTATTTATTTCGATTTGATCATAAGTATTATTATCCATAAATACATATGAATCCCCTTGACTATATAAATAACTTAAATCATTTTTAACTACATTAGCCTTCTCTAACTTAATACCAGCATTGAAAGTAATTTCTTGAGTAGTTTGAGTTCTTAAATTCTTTAACTTAGTCTTAACAAATGCACTACCTTTTCCAGGCTTTACATGTTGAAACTCAACTACTTGATATATATTACCTTCATAACTAATAGTCATTCCATTCTTAATATCATTTACATTAAACATAATTAATCAGCCTTTCTTTCTTTATGTGAAGTTGTTTTATTACATCTAGGACAAAACTTCTTAATTTCAAGTTTTCCCTCAGTATTCTTTTTATTTTTACTAGTTAGATAGTTAATTTCTTTACAAACAGTACATTGTAAAGCAATTCCACCTCTATTTTCCTTCTTTGCCATGTTTCTTCCTCCTTTTAACATTAAAATTATAACAAATATTTACCTAGTTTACAAGTATTAGCACTTACTTATCTGTACTAAATCTACTTCTACAGGTGTCTCTTGTCCAAATAAATCAATTAAAACATTAAGTTTCTCATTTTCTAAATCAATATTTTGAACTTTACCATACATTCCATTGAATGGCCCATCAATAATTTTAACAGAATCACCTTCTTTTAAATCAGTTTCAATATCTAATCTACTAATTCCCTCATTAGCAAGTATTCTATCAATTTCTTGAGGGGATAATGGAATAGGTTTAGCACCTTTACCACTTGAACCAATAAACCCAGTAACACCAGGTGTATTTCTTACTGCATACCAAGCTTCATCACTCATAATCATTTCAACAAGAACATATCCTGGAAACATTAATTTACTCTTTTCTTTCTTTACTCCATCCTTAATCTCAACTTCTTTAGTTTCAGGAATAACTACTCTAAAAATATTATTCTCCATTCCCATAGAATCTTTTCTCATTAAAAGATTTTCTTTTACCTTATTCTCATGTCCAGAATAAGTATTAACTACATACCATAACTTTTGATTTTCCATATTAGCCCACGATTCCTTTCAAGAATGTAAAAATTACATCAAGTAAATAGAAGTATAAACCAAAGAAAATCATCAAAACAAGTACCATAGTTGAATATTTAAGTGTATCTTTTCCACTTGGCCATTTAACCATTTTACTTTCTTTCTTTACTCCTTTAAAAAATGCTTTAATTTTTTTCATAAGTACCTCCATAAAAAAAACACTTACGTGTTCAGTAACTTAAATATACTACAAAATCACTAGAATTGCAAGTGTTTTTTATAGATTTCATAGTTAGTTATAATAACTTTTTCAAAAACACCTTATTTTTAACACTAACACATATATTTCTATGTGCTTCTATATAATGAAAATTATACTCACTAAAAATTATTTAAAGAAAAAAAGTTCAAGTAAATCATACACGTTTATAGAAAGAAGTGATTCACTTGAACAATTAAATTATAATATAAAAAAATACTTTTTTCAAGTACTTTTTTTAAGATTTAAAAAAAGAAGAATTAATTTTCTTCCTTCTTAGTTTCTTTATTACCCATTAAAACTTCTTTTCTTGAAAGATTTAGTTTACCACGTTTATCAAAACCAGTTGCTTTTACCACGATTTCATCTCCAACTTTAACTACATCGCTAGGTTTCTCAACACGTTTTACATCAAGTTGACTTACGTGTACAAGTCCTTCACAACCAGGCCATAACTCTACAAAACATCCAAAGTCTTCAATTGTCTTAACTTTACCTGTATAAACTTTACCAATTTCAACTTCTCTTACTACTTCCTCTATCATAGCAAGTGCTTTATCGATTATTGCATAGTCTGTATGGTATGCTATTACTCTTCCATCATCTTCTATATCAATTTTAACTGCATCTTTATCATTAACTGTATTAACTCCTGAACTTTCTAGGATAATCTTAGTAATCATTTCTCCACCACGACCAATTACATCTTTAATCTTATCTGGATTAATTTGCATTGTCTTAATCTTTGGTGCATAAGGACTTAATTCTTTTCTAGGTTCTGATATTTCTTTTTCCATCACATCAAGTATTTCCATTCTAGCAATTTTTGCTTGTGCTAAAGCTTCTCTGAATATATTTTCTGTAATACCCTTAATTTTGATATCCATTTGAAGTGCAGTTATACCTTTTCTAGTACCGGCTACCTTAAAGTCCATATCTCCCATATGGTCTTCAAGTCCTTGTATATCAGTAAGTATTGTATAGTTTGAATCACATGTACCATCTTCAGTAATAAGTCCCATTGCAATACCAGCTACTGGTGCTTTTATTGGAACACCTGCTGTCATTAAACTCATGCATCCTGCACATATACTTGCTTGGCTACTAGAACCATTACTTTCAAGTACTTCACTTACTACACGAACTGTATAAGGAAATTCTTCTTCGCTAGGCATTACTTGTAAAAGTGCTCTTTCAGCAAGTGCACCATGACCAATTTCTCTTCTACCAGGTGCACCATATCTACCAGTTTCACCAACACTAAATGCTGGGAAGTTATAATGGAACATAAATCTTTTCTCGTCTTCTGGCATAATACCGTCAAGTATTTGATGTTCTCCTAAAGCCCCTAATGTAGTTATTGCAAGTGCTTGAGTTTGTCCACGAGTAAACAATGCACTTCCGTGAGTTCTTGGAAGTAAGTCTTTTCTTGTAGATAACTCTCTTATCTCAGTCATTCCTCTTCCGTCAGGTCTTACTTTCTCATCAG
Organism: Clostridium sp. CAG:628; assembly: GCA_000438415.1. GTDB lineage: Bacteria > Bacillota_I > Bacilli_A > RF39 > UBA660 > CAG-628. The sequence continues at coordinate 36,730 of FR902236.1, read as the reverse complement.
TTATTAACCTTCTTACTTCTGTTCCTTCTATATTATCAGCTATCTTCTTAACTTGCTTTAATTCACTTTCTAAAGTTTCACTTTCAGAGTGTTTCTCTGTATAATTAGTTATTGCTCTTTCTTTTAATTCATCAATTTTAGCATATTTTTCTAGTTTGTCTTTAATTTGTATAGCCATAACCATATCATTCTTAATATCACTTTCTACCTCTTTAACTATTTCTGGATTTAAACTAGCAAGTTCTACGGTTATCTTTTCTTTACCAACTTCATTAATAATATCTTCTTGTATTGCACATAATTCTTTAATATGTTCATGTCCAAACATTAAAGCTTCTAACATTTCTTCTTCTGATACTTCTTTACTACCACTTTCAACCATGTTAATAGCATTTTTAGTACCAGCAACTGTTAAATCAATTGTACTTCTTTCCATTTCTTCTACTGTTGGATTGATCTTAAGTACCCCATCAATTTTACCAACTTTTACTCCTGCAACTGGTCCATCAAATGGAATACTACTTATTCCAAGAGCTAAACTTGTTCCAAAAAGTGCAGTCATTTCTGGAGTATAATCATTGTCAACACTTAACACTGTGTTAACAACTTGAACTTCATTTCTGAAGTTTTCATCAAACATTGGCCTTATTGGTCTATCAATAACTCTAGCAGTTAATGTAGCCGCATCAGTTGGACGGCCTTCTCTTTTTATAAACCCACCTGGTATTTTACCTACTGAATATAATTTTTCTTGATATAGTATTGTAAGTGGAAAAAAGTCAGCAGTACTAACATTATTACTCATAACAGCAGTACTAAGTATTACTGTATCTTCATATCTAACTAAAACTGCTCCATTAGCCTGCTTTGCAAGTTCTCCAGTTTCCACAACTATTTTCTTTCCTAAAAATTCATACTCAAAATCTTTTCTCATATATTTTCCTTCTTTCCAAAAAAATAGACACTTAAAATAAAGTGCCTACTTTCTTAATCCTAATTTTGCTATAAGTTCACGATATCTTTGAACATCAGTTCTTTTTAGATAATCTAATAAACTTCTTCTTTTACCAACTTTTTGTAAAAGTCCTCTTTTTGAATGATAATCATGTATATGTTCTTTTAAATGTTCAGTTAAAACTTTAATTTCTTCAGTTAAAATAGCAACTTGAACTTCTACACTACCAGTATCTTTTGCATCTCTTTGGTATTCTTTTACGATAGCTGATTTTACTTCTTTTGTTAAAGCCATTTTAATTTCTCCTTTCATTATATAACCGTTTAATCATAGTCAAAAGTTGGAGTAACTAAAGACCTTGAAAAAACTTACATAACTAATTATACAGTAACTTTACTTAAAATGCAAGTTTTTTTCATTCTTAATGGAGAAACAAGGTCTTAAGGCCTTTTTTTATTTTATCTTTCTTGCTTCTAAATAATATCTTTTGTCATTAGCATGTCCCATTGAAAATGTTTTTCTTGGAAGTGCTCCATCTAATATAACAGTTTTAAATAAGTCACTCTTTTCCATTCTATCAAATATAAAACCAACATTACCATTTTTAGATGCTAAGTTCTTCGTTACATCTTCTCCATGTATATAATCTATTTTACCTTTATTGTTAGCTAAATATTTATCTAGATACATTTGAATACTACCTACTGCTATATTACTTTTAGGATTTTCTATGTACCAACATTCATCCATATTTTCAGTAATTACTCTTACTTTTTGTCCATAACCACTTTTATTTATATTATAATAATCTTTTAACTTGCTAAGTAAGTCTTCTACATCTGTATCAAATATTACTCTGTTAATTGCTTCAAACTCTAAAGCACTTGAATGTAAGTTTACTAATTCAACTAAAGCATATCTTGCTTTACTATTTAATGCTTCATCGTAGTTTTTTTTCTTTAGGTTTTCATAGCATGCCTTTGCAGTAGCTAAACTATGATTTCCATCTCCCATTGCAAAAAGTAATACACCTTTATCTTTAACATTATACTTATTTTCAAAATATTCTTTATCTGCTAAAAGTGTTAACTTTTCATCAACTTCATCCATTGTTTCATTATTTAGAAGATATCCTTTAATATGTCCTCCGTTTTTCATTAAATCAAAGTCATACACCACATCTTCATTAGTTACTTTATTTTTTAAGTTTTCTATAATGCTCTTCTTTTCATCATCAATAAGTATCATTATGTGAGGTAGTTCTAGAAGTGCATTTTCTCTTACTTTAACTCTTGGTGGTATTCTTTCTATAACTGTCTTTTCAGTAGCCCTTATTAAAGTTTCACTACCTTTTTCATAACTATAGTCTTCTAAGTCAACAATTCCCATTAACCCTTCTCTTATTTTCCCATCTGCCTGTGTTCTTTCTAAATAAATCATACTATTTTTGTACTCATTAAAGAAATCACTATTTACTAAAGTTTCCATGTTTTCATTAATTTTTTTAATTCTTTCATCAACATCATTTTCTTCTAAGTAAATTTCTGGTAATGTAAGATTTAAAGTTGAAGGATTTTCTCCAACAATTTCTTTAACACTATTCCAATATTCCGGTTCACTTGTATATTGGTCACAAGCCACTACACTCCACTTTGTCATATCAGTGTTTTTTGGTAGTAAAATATTTCCTCTTTTAAAAGGTATTTTCATTCAAATCATCTCCATATCCATTATACAACAATATTTATTTAAAGAAAAGAAAAAGAGATGTTAATCCCACATCATTGTAGTTAATCCATCTCCATTTGGATATATTTTATCCATTTCTATTATAAATGTTAAACTATATAAGTTAGGTAATTCATAGTATTTTTCAAATTTACTAACTTTAACGTCAGCATAATATGCTTCAGCCACATATACATATTTTTCATCTACTCCAACTATTAATGCAGCATGTCCATCACTTGCTATGTAGTCCCCTGGTTTATAGTTTCCATCTTTCATATAAGAAGTTGTTATTTCATGATGTTCTCCTAAATCATATAATTCATTTTTAATAAGTTCTTCATTCCCACTTCCTACATCGCCTGATTCAAATCCACCATTTAGCATTGCCCATGTTACAAAACCACTACAGTCTAAGCCATTTATACCTAGTCGGTCTTCAGAATATTCCATTAAAGGACACCCCCAAGGAGCAGGACCACTTTTAGTACTTGCTTTTATATCTTTAAATTTACTTTTGCTTAAATATAATCCTTTGTGATAGTATCTTCCTTCACCATCGATATAGTCTTTTGTTCCATATGGTTCAAGTCTTCCATTTTCATAAAAATATCTTATTGCATATGGAAACTCTAAACTTAGAAATCTTGCTGCAGCAGCAACTCCAGCCCTGGAACCGACTCCTGCTTCTATTACACGGCTCTCTAATATTTTATCTAATAAAGCACTTTCTTCTTCAGTATATTTATCACATGTAAGTCTAGTTTTTTTAGCCATTGTTGGACTAACTATCAAATCTGTTACCATTATATTATATTCTTTAGTATTTCCATCCTTTAAAATTGCATTTACTTTAGTTATACCTTCTTTTAATGGAATAATAGTATCATCTTCTATTTTAACAATACTCTCATCTTCTACTTTATAATATATTTTCTTATCAAAGTCTTCTGGATAATCAAAAGTAAAATTAAGTTTCTTTTTACCATTAGATGCTAAATAATACATTTCTAATTTATCAAGTGCACTACTAAAAGTACCTAAATATTTACTTTTAACTTCAAAATCTTTAGTTACATTATTATCTTCTCTTTTTAAATATAATGTATATTTTCCTGCTTTTAAGTTAAATTGACACTTATCTATACTTAAAAAATCTTTATTATTTATGCTACATAAAACATTTTCTTTATCTTTTATATTATAATTTATTTTAACATTATATTCTAAATTTTCATTAATTTCATTAGTATAAGTAATTTCTATCCTATTTTTATATAATTTATTTATATGTTCAAACATAAATAGTATTATTACCACTCCTAATACAATAAAACCAAATCCTATTAAATAGCCTTTTATCTTTTTCATATAAACCTCTTATTCCCAAATATTTGTTAAATTACCATTTCCATTAGGGTAAATATTTTCCATATTTATAGTGTATGTTAATAGTTTTCCATCTACTATTTCTTTATATCTACCATACTTATATACCATTAGTTTTGGAAGTAAACTCTCAGCTGTATATATATAATTATCATCTATTCCAATTATTAAAGCAGCATGTCCATCATCTGCAATAAAGTCGCCTACTTGGTAGTCACCATTTTTCATGAAGTCGTAAGTCAAAACATTATGAAGTCCTAAGTCAGATAGTTCATCAGTTAAGTATGATGTATCTCCTGCTCCTACGTCACCTGTTTCAAACCCACCATTTAGCATTGCCCATGTTACAAAACCACTACACGTTAAACCATTTCTTCTATATGAACTTATGAATTTATCGTAAACATTGCATCCCCATATATTTGGTCCTCCACTTGTTATGGCAGACTTATCTAACCCTTCAAATTTTGAAGTATGTAAATATAAACCTTTATGATAGTACCTACCTTCAGCATCCACTCTTGGTTTAGTTCCATGAGCAGCAAGTCTTCCATTTTCATTAAAATATGCTATTGAGTATGGAAACTCTAAAGTTAGAAATCTTGCAGCAGCAGCTACACCAGCCCTAGTTCCAAGACCAGCTTCCATAACACGACTTTCTAATATTTTATCTAATAATATACTTTCTTCTAAAGAGTAATAATTACATGGAAGATAATATTTATCATTATTTATTGTTGGTGGTGTTATTAAGTCAGTTACTACTATATTATACGTTTTAGTATTTCCATCTTTTAAAGTTGCTATCACTTCACTAGTTCCAGTTTTTAGTCCATACATAGTGTCATTTTCTATTTTAAGGACATCGGTATTTGTTATTTCATAGTAAACAGTTTTATCAAAATCTTCTTTATAATCAAAAGTAAAATTAAATTTCTTTTTACCATTAACTGCTAAATAATATGTATCAAGCACATCAATAGTACTACTAAAAGTACCTAAAAACTTTTCTTCTACTTTGAATTTTTCTTTTATTACTTTATCATTTTTTCTTAAATATAAATTATATTCTCCTTTTTTTAAATTAAAGGTACATTCATCTATATTTTTATAATTAATATTATCTAGACTACATACTACATCTTTATTATTTTTACTTTTATATTCTACAGTAACAATATATTCTTTATTTTCATTAATATCATTACTATATTTTATATTTATAAAGTCTTTAACTAATTTATTTTTTTCTAAGTATATTATTGTTACATTAAATAAACCAATTAATATGATAAATAACACTAAAACTAAACCTTTTTTATTCATAACTAAACCTACTATCTTATAATTTTATATATTTTTAATAATATAGGATACATTACTTTTATTGGATAGTATATCCATTTTATTGGTAAATCATATTCTCCAGCAAATTCTAGTACTTCTCCATTAAATTTTTCCTTAAAACTTGTTAAGTGGTCATTCAAGTTACCATCTATTCCACCTAAATTACAATAATGACAATTATTTTCTAGTGAATATTTTATTATTTCAAATACTACTCCAGTCGATACTCTTATTTTTGTTAACGAAAGACTATTACCTGCATATAAGTATTCACTTGTTCTAATACCATTTTTATTGGAAGGTAAAAACATAATTGATGCTGATAATACCATGTTTTCTTCATGAGTTTTTAATAATTCTTTTACTTCTTCAATTTCAGTACTTTTACCATTGTTTTCTTCAAGAAACTTTAAATATTTAGGTAAATTTATTGTACCAAATACTAATCTAGCAGTTGGATAATTCTTCATTAAATTTACAAAGTATTCTTCATTTCTTAAACTAATATTTTGTTTTTCTTCAGTTTCTTTTAGTAATGAAACTAATATTCCAACTTTACTTATATCACTAGTTATTTCAAAAGTTATACCTCTTTTTTCATGAAAACTTCCTATATAATACTTAAATTTACTTTTGTAAGTACTAAGTAGCTCTTCTAAAGTTAACACTTTATTAGAGTTATCACATATAGGTGCTAACATATTGTAGTTTGGTTCCATGCTTTTTCCCATTTCTTTTTGTGGACCAAGAGATTTATAACCTAGTTTAAGTAAATTATTATGTTTTACTTGATAATCTTTATCATAATTAGTGTTTATTTCATCCCCTTTAAAACTATATTGTCTTTTACAAAAATTAGGATCAATTTTTACCACATATGCATGTGTCTTTTTTGCTAGTTCTTTTATATTTTTGGTCATTTCTTCTAAGTCTTCATAATTAGTAAAATCAATTAAGTAGCCACGTGGTACAAAAAACATATTAAGACCTTTAATCATCTTTTTTACTAAAATTAAACATACTCCTACTAAAGTATCATCTTTATATAAGCCACAGTGGAAGTGACGCCAATTACTTTTGATATTAGCCCAGTTATAGGTTTGTGTAAGTGGAGCCATACTATAATTTAGAATGAAATTATCATATTCTTCTTTAGGTAATTCACTTGTAAATCTATACATAACTTTATACCCTCTTTCTATTAATTATTATAACCTAAAGATACACTTTTTACAAGAAAAAAACATAATAAAAGAAGGGAAAAAACCCTTCAACTTTTTATTTACAATAATGGTTTGTGTAGCCTCTATAAAGGTTTGCACCAAACTTATAACCAAAGTTATAAAACATTGTAATAATTTTTGCAAATGCATTAACTACAACTCCAGTTAAACTAGCTCCACCACTCACATTAATTAATTCTACTTTAGTCATTATTACACCTCCTTATTTACATCTTGAATTTACTACACCATCATATAAACCTAGTATAAATGATATTATAGTACCAGCTATTCCCCATAATCCCCAAGATACTCCTCCTTCAATTTTTAACAATTCATTTTTTGTCATACAATTACTCCTTTCCTATTATTAATTTTTTATTAAATAATTCATCTAATCCTTCTTTATGTGAAACATACACTATAGTTTTATCTTTAAAATATTTTAATATATCTTTAATTATATCTTTTTCTAAAACTAAATCTACTTCACTAAGTGCTTCATCTATTAAAATATAATTACTATTTTTTAATAAACCTCTTGCTAGAATTATTCTTTGTTTTTCACCACCACTTAAATTAAAACCATTTTCTTCTATATATGAAGCATCATTTAACTCTTTCTTATTAATAATTTCATTAACTCTAGTAATATTTAAAATACTATTATATGCTTCATCAGTTATATTTCTTGACAAAATAATATTATCTTTTATGGTACCACTAAATATAAATTCATTTTGTCCAACATAAGTAAAACTATTATCTATTATAGATTTATCAATATTTAAAAGATTAGATTCTCCTATATAAATATTTCCTTCATAATTTGTAATATTCTTAAGTAGCATTTTTAACAATGTACTTTTTCCACTTCCACTTGTTCCCTTTAATAATATTTTATCTTTTTCATCAATTGAGTAATTAAAATTTTTAAATAAATATTCACCTCTTTTATATTGAACTTCTTTTAAAATAATTTTACCAGAAGTTTTTTCATTACTCTTTTTTTCATTTGTATATTTTAAAATACTATTAATTTTGTTTATATTCTTGTAAGCATAATTTAAACTAGGTACTTTTTCTAAAAATGTTTTAACTATATTCATAAAATATCCAAAAAGTATATATATTAGAAATAATTCTCCAATTGTTATATAATTATTTTTGACAAGTGATATTCCTAACAAAAGAACGAATATACTACTAATATTTATCAAGTATTCACTAATTATATTTAAAGTTGTATTAATTAAATTAAACTTATTTGTACTATTAATTGTTTTTTCAAAATAAGTGTTGAGTGTTTTTACTTGATTATCTTTTATGTTTAAGTTATTAATAGTTTCTATTCCATTTATAGTTTCAATAAGTTTATTATTATAAATTCCTTTTAGTTCTTGCAAGTATCTTATTTTAGATGTATATAGATTATTTACTAATATAGTTATTATAAAATATATTAGTAGTGGTATTAAAATAAATAATGCAAGAGTTTTATTAAGATAAAATATAATAATATAACTACCTAATAATAACAAAATATTCACAAGAATGTTTGAAAGAATTTCGAGTATTAAATCTTTTAGTAAATCTAAATCATTAATTCTAGAAGTAATTTCTCCCGTGGTTTTATTCTTGTAGTATGTATATGGAAGGCACAAAAGTCTTTTAGTAATTTCTTTATTCATATTTAACTCTATTTCTTTGTTTAGTTTTATTACAAAGTAACTTCTTAGGTAATCAAATATTAACTTAATAAGTAATATTATTGCAAATGATAGATAGTATTTATTTACGGAAGACATATCATCTAAGATTATTTTATAAAACAAAGAAGAAGTTAAACTTAATATAAATAAAATAAGACTAAGTATCATCAAAATTATTAAAATCTTTTTATTTTTAAATATGCTAGATATCATAACATTGAATAAATGATTTGTTTCTAATTCTTTTGGTAATTCTTTTACTTTTACTAAACTTATTATTACACCTTGATAACTAATAACAAATTCTTTAAATGATATTTTTCTTAAACCTATAGATGGATCCATTACAGTTATTTTTTCTTTAGATTTATTAATATCATAAATAACAACAAAATGGTAATAATTATCCTTCTTAATATGCGCAATTAAAGGAAATTTATAATACGAAACCAATTCTTCAAATGATAATTTTTTTCCAAAACCATCAAAGCCAATTTCTTTACACCCATTAATTAAATCATAAGCATTAGTTCCATGTTTAGTAGTATTAATAATGTTTCTAATTGTCTCCATATCTAAAGAACCATTATAGTATTTTATTAATGATGATACACATGCTGCAGCACAATCATTTTTGTCTTCTTGTAAAACTACTACTTTTTTTGTCATACTCTTTTTGCCCTCCTACATACTTATACGTAAAAAAAAAACAAATTACTTTTTTTATTTTTATTTACAATATAATTTTACACAAGATTTTACATTCTATGTGTAAACAAAAAAACATTTATAAATAAATGTCTTAAAATAATTTAAAGTTTTATTCTATCAGTTAAATATTCCCTTTTTATTAAAAGTTTTCCGTTATTAGTTCTAGTACTACAATACTCTCTTTCAAAATATTCTAATAATTCTCTAATTTTTCTTAAATTTTTAATATCTAAATATCCTTTAATGTTTTCATCTATCATTTCACTTGTTATTAGATAAAATATTTCTGGGTCATACATTTCAATTACATGTATGTAATCATGACTAGTTTTCTGTTTTAATATAGCACCATTATCTATTGTCACTAACCCTCCATCCCTATTTGCTATTACTAAATGATGAAAACTAAGTTCTCTACTATTGTTGTAAGTGTATCCTGCAAAATCAAAGCCCAACTTATTAATCTTATACATTTTTACCATTTCTCTTGTTATTGCTTTCATACCATTACACTTCCCTTCCAAGTACGAAAAAAAGACGCATAAAACGTCTTTAAAAAAACAAACAAAAGAATTAACAATATTTAGTAAATCATACTTCATACTATCAACTCCTTACATTATTAGTATACTACTTTTTTTCTTATGTGTCTATTATAAACTACTCATTTTTTCATTAATTATTGAATATAAATAAACATTAACTGGTTTTTTTGTAATACTACTAATATAATCTTTGTAACCATTTAATTGTGAGATATAATTAACGTCTGTTATATCACTTAATTTGTAGTCGATTATATCTATGTGGTCAGTGTATTCTAACATTAAATCTATTACTCCGTGATATTTGGTATTATCTAAAGTGTAAACAAACTCATATTCATGAAAGATATTAGCATCTTTAACATTATCAAATATCTTTAAGTTAGCAAAAGACATAACTTTATTTTTTATAAACTCGTCTTTTATATAAGAGAAATTTTTTGTTTTTAAATCAAAATACTCCAGTACTTCATGAACATACTTACCAAACTCAATATTCCTTTTTATATCAGTAGTAATTAATTTGTTGTTTTCTTTTGAGTAATGCTTATCTATAACACTTTCGTTTTCAACTAAAATTTCCTTTACATTTAATACTTCACTACTTTTTTCTATTCCACTTTTAAAATCTTTTTTTATAAGTAAACTATAGTCTTTTGTGATACCAGATTTATTGTAATCAATTACTGTAACATACTTAGTTAAACTAACCAAAGTACTAGACACTATATCTAAAAGACTTTTATATTTACTTCTTACTACACTACTTACTAAATCACTTTCTTTACCATTTACTATTTCTTCATAAGGCATAACTAATATCATTTTTTCTTTTGCTCTAGTAAGGGCTACATAAAATAGTCTTATTTTTTCACTAATTTCTTCTTTTAAGTAATCGTTTTTTAATAAATGTTTATAAATAGTTTCTCCTACACCTTCATCAAAATATGGAGTTATTATTCCGTATTTATTACTATAAGTAAACTTTTCTTTTATATCACTTATATTAAATGGCTTATAAAGTCCTGAAAAATAACATATTGGAAACTCTAGTCCTTTTGATTTATGAATAGTCATTATTTTAACTGAATTACTTACTCCACTATGAATTGTGTATTTGATGTCTATTTTTTCTTTAATAACATTATCTAAGTACTCACTAAAACTATTTATATCATAACCAATATTACTAGTAGTTTTTGCATTAGACAAAATACTACTTAGTTTAACACTTGATGCACTTTCATTACCTATTGTAATAAGTTTATTATAAAAATCAAATTCATTAATTAAATCATTTATTATTTCATAACTAGATTTATTATTTAGCTTAATCTTTCTTACTTTATTTGCTAAGTTACTACTTAGTATTGTCTTATTTTTAATTGTATCAAATATTTCTTCATCACTACTTTCACACAAAAAACTTCTCATAATACTTGTAAACAAGTACTCAAGTTCTTTATCATATACTCCTGTATCAAGTTTAATAGTAAATTTTATTAAGTTATTTAATACAATTATATCAGTGTCTTCGTTCATTGTTTCGTCTTTATATAGTTCTAGTGGTATACCTAAATACAAGAATATCTTTTTGTATAAATCAAAGTTAGTAGTTCTATCCATTAATATTACAAAGTCACTATATTCTGCGTTTCTAAGTACACTTGTATCTTTATCAAATATTTGATAGTTACCTTTTACTTTACTAAGTATATCTTTTGCAATAATAAAAGCTTCAATTTCTTCTTTAGAGTATTCGCTCTTTTTATCATACATATAACTATATAATTCAAAGTCATAGTTTTGAAGAGTTTTTCCTTTATTAATGTAACTTTTATTACCAAAAATCATTTGGTGACTTTTTATATAATCAGCTCCACCTATACTTTCGTCCATTACTTTATTAAATAGTAAATTAATATTATTAAGTACTTCTTCTCTTGACCTGAAGTTTTTATTTAAGTCTATTTTCTCTCCACCTATATGGTTACTATACTTATTATATTTTTCTTTAAATATATCAGGGTTTGCATTTCTAAATCTATAAATAGACTGTTTTATATCTCCGACCATATAAACATTATTATTACTTATCATATTAATTAGTATTTCTTGTAAGTCATTAGTGTCTTGATACTCATCTATCATTATTTCTTTAAATGAATTTTTTAATTCTTCTTTAACACTTACGTTTTCTTTAACTAACTTTATTGCTAGATTAGCAATATCAGTAAACTCATAAATATCATTTTCATATTTATAAGACATTACATATTTGTCAAAATCTTTTAATATATCAATAATTACTTCTTTATAATCTTTAGTAGACAAAATAGTACTCATTATTTCTTCTCTATTTTTATATGTACATAAACTTTTTATATTTTTAATTACATCATTAATAAGTTCTTTCTTTTCTTTTACTTCGTCAGTACTTCCTTTAGGTAGTCTAGGTATTTCAACACTTAAGTTTGATACTATTTCGTCATATGTTTTAGAATGCATTAAGTTACTAACACTTAGCCTTAAGTTAGTTATGTAGTCACTATCTGTATAGTATGACATATCTTCAATTAGATAATCTAACTCTTCAAATTTACTCATTAAAAGTTTTTCATAATCTTTTATATCATTATTAATTCTATCAATGTTAAAGTATTCGTTTATATAATTATCTAAGTATTCATTCTTATTATATTTTAAATCTATTTTTGAATATATAGACAGGATACTCTCAAATATTTCTTTATCGTCTTTTATACAAAAGTCGCTGATAAGTTTTAAAAATTTCTCATTTCTATTTTCATAGTATTTATCAAATATATTAGTTAATATTTCTTTCTTTTTTATTCTTATTAACGACCCATCTATAATGCTTACGTTTGGACTTATGTTTAGTATATAGTGATATTTTTTTACAATAGATAATGCAAAACTATCAAATGTTGTTATATATGCTTCATCTATCAAGGAAAGTTCCTTAGATAAACTAGGGTTCTTTTTAATTTTATTTCTAATTCTCGTTTTCATTTCTAAACTTGCTGCTTTAGTAAATGTAAGCAACAATACTTCTTTTATGCTCATTCCACTTTTTAAGTTTTCTATTACTCTTTCACTTAAAACAGCAGTTTTACCACTTCCAGCACCCGCGGATACTATTATATTGTGTCCTTTATCATAAATTGCATTCCATTGTTCATCTGTCCATATTGCATCACTTGGTTTAATAGGTATCACTCTTCTTCACCTCCAAACTTAACTTCTTTTAAATTAACTATATCATTTTCTTTTCTATAACAAATATCATAGTATTTACAGAACTCACAACCCTTGTTAATTTTACCAATTCTCTTAGGATTAATGTCAAACTTTCCTTCACTAACACCATTAAATGCTTCTTCTATTCTATCATCAACTTCACTAACAAGTTTGTTAATCTCACTTTCATTTATCACTTTGCTATAACTATAAAAACCCTTACTTGAAGTTCTTAGTCCTTTAATAACTAAACTGTCATTATAACTTTTATCAACTAAATCAAGTACTTCTTCATTACTTGTTGAGTATCCTTGTAATTTCAAGTTATTTTTCTTTAGTGTTTCATAACTACTAGAGTTGTCTTTATTTACAACTGTATTAAGTACCTTTTGTAAGTAGAAACCACCTATTATTACATTCTTAAATTTGTTACTTTTACTTACAAGATATAAGTATATGGGTAGTTGCATTCCTATTCCGTAAGTAACATTATCTAAACTTATCATTGGGTTTCCAGTTTTATAATCTACTATAGAGACTACTGTTTTATCATTTATAGTTTTATACATGATTTTATCAACTATTCCCATAAAAGTTTTATTGTCATGCTTATTAATATATATCTTTTCTTCATAAAGTTTATTATCTAAACTAGAGTACTTATATTGTTCTTTTATTGTTTTTATAACGAAAGATAATTCACTTTTCAATTTTTCTAAAAAGAACTCTTCTTTTTTACTAAAAACTTTATTACTTTCTTTTATAAAATTATCGTATTCTTTATCTAAATCAAAATTTTCCTTATCCATAATTGAAAGTATGTAGTGATATAAACTTCCAATAAATGTCATAAATGTTTCTTCAAATATACCAAGTTTTAACACACTATCAATATAGTACCTGAAACTACATCTATAGTAGTTATCAAGTGTTGAATAAGATAAAAGTATATTCTTATCTAGTTTACTTTTATCTATTCCTTTAAATTTGTTATCATAACTTAGATAATTAATATCTGGGTAATTACTTAGTAGTTTACTTGTCTCTTTAGTAACTACTCCATACTTTGAATATAAGTCAAGTAAGTTACTTAATCTTATTTTATTATATATATTTGAATTATTATACTCGTCTTCAAATTTGAGTACATTATAATTCATTTCTTCACTAAGTGATGAGATATTATAACTAATACTACCTTCTTCTAACTTATAAGATATAATTAAGTTATCTATGCTATTTAAAAAGTCTAATACTTCTTTTTTACTATTTATATTTTTTTCTAAAGTAGTCTCAATATTTACTTCACTCTTAATGTTATCGCTTATATATTCTTCATCTTTAAAAGTTTTTGGAATATCACCTTCATTAAAACTCATTAAAAACACATAGTCTTTACTACTTACTACTTCTCCTAAGTTAATAAAACTTACTTTGTTTTTTAGTTGTTCTACTTTTATATAAGTATTTTTTAAGTCATGTATAAGCATTTCTTTAACACTTGTTAAATCCTCTACCCAAGTATAATCATTAATTATATTGATAATCAAGTTTACTTCTTCAGTGTTATTTTTAAACTCATTAGTTAAATTTTCTACTATACTTTCTTTACTACTATCTAAGGCACTCAAAAAGTATTTTCCAATTCTTGTACTATAAAGACTAGTTGTCTTCTTTTTTTCTAATGGAATATTATAAAAACCAAACAGTTTTCTAATTAAATACATATATTCTTCTTTTACATTTAATAGTTTAATATTATTTATATCAGTTCCACTTTTAATTAAATCAACTATTTTATTACATACAAAGTTTACTTCACTTTCCATATCCTTACATTCATATATATTAAATACTCTTTTATTAACTATTTCATTATTTAAATATATTACATCTAACTTATCAAATACACTCTTATAAAACTTACTTATCTTTTTCTTACTATAAACATAAATATTTTTTTTACTTAAACTACTTTTAAAGTACTCGTCATATATAAGTAAATCATGCTCATCTAACTCACTTTTTAAATCTCTTAAAAACTTTAATTTCTCACTTTTATATTCTTTATCTTCTATATAATATAAATTCTTTAAATAAACTAGACACACTTCATACTTATAGTGATATTTCTTAATTAAATAAAATATTGTTTTTTTATCATAATCAAAATAATATAACTTTTTAAATTCACTAAAACTTATAAATTTAACATCTACTAACTTACTATTTTTTCTAAACTCACTAATAACACTTTCTTTTACCGCATCATCTACTATAAGTATACTATTATTTTTTAATGCATCCATTCTTTCACTTCCTTTTACACTAATTCAATTATATTATATAAATTCTTTAAAGTCACTTACTTTCTTTTCCTTTGTACATTTTGATTTTATCATAAGTATATATGTTCGTTAATAGTTTGTTTGGTATTAAAAAATAGAGAATTTATTTTTTCTCTATTTTAACTTCAAACTTGTTACCTTCTTCATCAATGTACTCACTTACTTCTCCATTATTTTTTTCAATTGTTGCAAGTAATTCACTACTTATAACACTCTTGTACTTATTTATTATATTGTTAGTTAACTCTTCAGTTGTATTAAATTCAATACTAATTCTATCACTTATATCTAAACCAATATTCTTTCTTAAAACTTGGCATTGTCTAATTAAGTCTCTTAAAATTCCTTCATCCTTTAATTCAGGTGTGATAGTAGTATCAAGTATAACAAAGTTTACCCCATCACTCGTAACATCATATCCCTCTTTTGCTGACACTCTTATATCTAACATACTCTTATTCAAGTTATAAGTTACCCCGTCATATGTAACAGTTTTACTTTCAATATTTTTAATGTCTTCACTAGTAAACTCACTAACAAACTTACTAAACTCTCCAATATTTTTACCAAACAACTTACCAACTTCTTTAAAGTTAGGTTTAACTGTATAAGTTAAGTAATCACTTGTTTCATTAGTATACATTACTTCTTTTACATTCAACTCTTCCTTAATTAAGTCAGTCAAGTTACCAATTACACTTTCATTTTTCTTATCAAGTAAAACTTTAGAAAGTGGTTGTCTTATTTTAACATTAGCTTCTTCTCTAGCGTTTCTACCTAAACTTACTACGTCTCTTACTAAATCCATTTGTTTTTCAACATCTAAATCAATTAATTCTTCATTACATTTAGGAAAATCACTCAAATGAACACTTTCTTCTTTAGTTAAGTTAGTGTATATTTCTTCAGCTAAGAATGGACTTACTGGTGCTAGGAGTTGTGATAATGTTACAAGTACCTCATAAGTTACTTTATAAACAGACTTTTTACTTTCATCTAATTCACCTTTCCAGAATCTTCTTCTATTTCTTCTTATGTACCAGTTAGACAAGTCTTCACTAACAAAGTTTACAAGTGGCTTTACAACTCTATTTAAATCGTACTCATTATAAGCAATTGTCACTTCTTTTACAAGTCTATTTAATTTAGAAAGCATCCACTTATCAATTAATTCATAACTTGTACTATTTATGAAGTCTTTAGTTTCTAGTTTATCTGCATTAGCATACATACTGAAGAAATTATATGTATTTTTTAAAGTACTAAAGAATTTACTATTTACTTCTTTTACTCCTTCAATATCAAACTTAAGTGGTGTCCATACAGGGCTTGCATATAGCATATAAAATCTAACAGCATCAGCGCCATATTCTTTCATTATTTCTTCAGGATTTATTATATTTCCTGTACTTTTACTCATTTTTTTACCTTTAGCATCAAGCATCATATCGTTAACTACAACGTTTTTGAATGAACTTACTCCACTTACTAAAGTAGATATACAAATTAGTGAATTAAACCATCCACGAGTTTGATCTACTCCTTCAGCTATAAAGTCTGCAGGAAATTGACTTTCAAATAATTCTTTATTTTCAAATGGGTAATGCATTTGAGCATATGGCATAGCACCTGAGTCAAACCATACATCCATCACATCAGTTACTCTTGACATAACTTTGCCACATTCTGGACACTTGATGTGTAAACTATCTATATAAGGTCTATGAAGTTCCATCTTAAATACATCAGTGTTTTCTACTATCTTACTTTGTAATTCGCTTCTACTTCCAATACACTCGATGTGTCCACATTCACAAGTCCACAAAGGCATTGGACAACCCCAGTATCTATTTCTTGAAATACCCCAGTCTATCATATTTTCTAGCCAGTTATTAAATCTCTTTTCTCCAACAAACTCAGGATACCAATTAACACTTTTATTAGCTGCAAGTATTTTATCTTTATATTTAGTTGTTTCAATATACCAAGCTGGTTTTGAATAATAAATAAGTGGACTTTTACATCTCCAGCAGTGAGGATACTCATGTGTCATTTTGATTTTCTTAAATAGTTTATCATTTTCTTTTAAGTATTTAATTATTTCAATTTCTAACTCTGGATCAGTTACTATTCTTCCAGTCCATGGTCCAGTTGTATAAGTACCATCTTTTCCTACACTTTGTACAAAAGCTATACCGTTTTTCTTGCAAACACGTGAGTCATCTTCACCATATGCTGGGGCGATGTGTACTATACCAGTTCCGTCAGCATCAGTTACATAATCATCAGCTAGTACTACAAATGATTTACCACTAACTTTAGCAAAAGGAAGAAGTTGCTCATACTTTAAACCAACCATATCACTACCTTTAAACTTATCTAAAACAGTGTACTCATCACCTAACACTTTATTAGCCAAACTTTCACACAAAATGAATTTATAACCCATACTTTCTACTTTTAAGTAAGTTAAATCTGGATTAACACAAGCTGCAACGTTATCAATAAGAGTCCATGGAGTTGTAGTCCAAACAAGCATATACTCATCTTTATTTACTAACTTAAATGGTACGATTACAGTATTAACTGTATCTTCTTGATAACCTAAACTAACTTCATTTTTAGATAGTTCTGTTCCACATCTATAACAATATGGAAGAACTTTATTCCCATGATAAATTAAACCCTTATCAAAGATATTCTTAATTAGCCACCATTCACTTTCTATATACTCATTTGTACAAGTTATATATGGATTATCACTATCAATTAACTGACCCATCATATCAGTCATCTTATTAACTTCATCTATGTTTGTAGCAGTTTCACTATTACACTCTTTACAAAAGTTTTCTATTCCAAACGCTTCAATATCAGCTTTTGTTTTAAAGCCTAACTTCTTTTCAACATTAACTTCAATTGGTAACCCGTGAGTATCAAGTCCAATCTTTCTTAATACTCTTTTACCTTGCATTGTTTGATATTTACAAAAAGCATCTTTTATAGTTTTGGCAAATACGTGATGTAAGCCTGGTTTAGCATTTGCATATATTGGTCCATCATAGAATACAAAGTCTTCTTTTCCTTCCCTGTTTTTAATAGTCTTCTCTAATAAGTTTTCACTTTTCCACTTACTCACTAACTTACTTTCCAAAGCACTAGTACTTTCTTTAATTTCTTTATACATAATTTCCCTCCAAAATAAAAAGGATAGCACATAAGGAGTCTATATTAGACGGTACCATCCTAGTATTTACTTAATTATTGTAACGGTTTATATAACCGGCTTTAACTTATCCTTAAAGCACATCCAGAGTGATTTATACATATATTCATTTATTAGTTTTCACCTACCACTAACTCTCTAGAAACTCTTATATGTAACGTCTCTTTCACTTGTTTTACAATTAATAGAATACCACAAAACGTATTCGTTGTCTAGTAGTATTATTAAATTTTCAAACTAAAAAAGTGTCATTAAAGACACTCGAATACTTTTGAATCAAATATATAGAAGTTTCCATCTTTTTTAGCAGTATACTTTTTCTTCTTATATTCAAATTTCACTTTGTTTCCTTTAATTTTAGTTATCTTAACATTTTTCTTTAAATTAGAAACTAAAGTATCATCTATTTGATAATCTAATAAGCATCCACCTGTACTAGTTGTATAAAGTACAGCATCTACTTCCTTATATTTTTTAGATAAAGTACTCTTTAGTTCACTACCTATTTTTTCATCAAATACATTACTTATCATATCTTCTATCTTTTCATAGTTATCATATTTACTACTAGCTACTTTATACCAGTCAACGTTATCCAATGTTATTTTTTCTGCTTCATAAACAGGTAAACCTACTCCATCAGTAGAATAAACACTAATATATGCTTGTTCTAAGGAATCATAAAACATAGTTTCTTTTTCCTCCTTAGTAGTACCACATCCAGTGAGTAATAAAAGTGATAACATAACAACTAAAATTTTCTTTTTCATAAATACACTCCTCTACATTAAATATTGTATCATATTTTTCAAAAATATAACACTCTATTTTAATAATTTTTCTATTTTTTCTAATAAACTATCAAAATCAAATCCACAAGCAGTTAATATCTCTGTATTTTTACCACTTATAACATAGTCTTTAACATTAATTAAATATTTCTCATTATAAACAAATTTATTCCAATGTTCATCATTAGATGGCTCGATTACTACAACTTTAGCACCTATTGGAAACAATGTATCTTTATATTCTTTACTCTCTTTATCAAATAAACTTATACTAGGTACTGATACTACCCTAGTAAATATTCCTCTATTTATTAATTCTTCATTTATTCTTAAAGCAGTTTCTACTTCATTACCAGAAGAAACAAGTATACCAGAAAGTCTTCCTCCCTCAGGTCTAATTATGTATGCACCTTTCAATGTGTTTGAAGCATTAGTATTTGGAATAAGTCCTTTTTTAACTGAAGGCAAGACTAATGCTGTTGGAAGCTTCTTATTTATAATAAAGTCGTAACATCCTACTAGTTCATTAACATCAGCAGGTTTTATAACAGAAAGCATAGGAATGCTTCTTAATATTGATAATTCATTTATTGGCATTAATAACATATTTTTATTTGAACTAAGTAGTGAATCATTAGTAAATATATAAGTTATAGGTAGTTTCATTAAACTAGCTAATTTAATTTGTTCACATACTTTACTAACACTTACTAAGTTAGTACATATTATAGGCTTTAACCCTGTTAAGGAAAAACCAATACTTACATTAAAACAAGAAGAAATTCTATTACCAAAATCAAAGTTTTTATCACCTTTTAAACCAAAGTTTTTATTATCATTAAATAGTGAACAAGTTACCATTAATGGATTTACTTGACTTATTGCACTCATCAAATTATTATTAGTTTCTAACATATCTTCTTTCATAGATGCATCAAAGTTGACTTTCATATTCTTAATATTTATTCTTAAATTATCTTCTTCTAATAAACTAAGAATCCCCTTCATTTTTTCATCTGTTTCTATTACTTTATTATATCTACTAACCCATTCGTTATACACAGGATTTGTTCTAGTACTAATCATACTTTGAAACTCAGTAATAGCATTTGCTGATATATGAAAAGGTACTTTTGTTAAATTCATTTTTTCTTTTACAAGCATTATATCTTCATCAGTAAGCACGCTATTGTGGCCTTTATAACTTCCTTGTAAACTAGTTCCCAAAGCTATTAAACTTTTTATTTCAATAATACTAGGTTTATTAGATAATTTAGCCCTTGTAATAGCTTTATCAATACTTAGAAAGTCTTCTGCATTAGTAACAGTTTCAATATGAAAACCCAAGTCTTCATATACTTTTAAATGATTTTCTTTTAAATAATTACTCTTTTTACCATTAATAGTTGTTTCAAAACTATTATATAAAATTATTAAGTGACTTAGTTCATTATTACTTGCTAATTCCAAACTTTCAAATGTATCTCCTGACATAAACTCGTTATCACTTACCATTACATATGTATAAAAATTAATTAAATCTCTTCCTAAAATACTTCTTAAATACTTTTCAGCAAGCGCTATTCCTACAGACACACTTAATCCTTCAGCATAAATTCCAGTTGAAGAATTTATTCCAACTTTAGGGTTATATTCTGGATATATAGAAAGCTTGCTGCTACCAAAACACTTTAATTCTTCTTCTCTAATAGGATAACCTGCATAAAAAAGTGTACTATAAAGTAGCGGTGAAGCACTACTAGTTGATAAAATAAATCTATCTCTATTTATCCAAGTTGGTTCACTACTACTAAAATTTAAATGTTTACTAAATAATGTATATATAGTTGGCGCTAAACTAATTGTTAGTCCTGCATCTCCTTCTAATCTACTATTAATCATATCTATTCCTAAACTTCTAAGAGAATTAATAATTTTCATATCCATGTTATATCACCTCTTTATTATAAGTTAATTATAACATAGTTTATTCATTTTTGTAAACACTTCCATTCTTATAAATACGAACATAATCCAAGTTTTTTGTATTCATTACTTTATTAAAAGTTTCATTTATTTCTAAAGCAGTTCTCAAATAGCCTAATAAGAATTTATTTCTACTAGAAAGATTTTTTAAATTATGACTATTCATTATATCTAATGTATTAGAATATATATAAAATTTAGTTAATGGATTTGTTATTTCATTTTCAAAACTATATTCTTTTAAATAGTCATCAAGTACAATACTTTCATATGATGGAATATCTGTTAAGTTTTTCATTTCTTGATACACCTTTAGACAATACATACTAGCCACATTATTAGCGTGTAATTCAAATGGCATGATGTCATGATGTTCACAGTAAAAGACTCTTCCTCTTACTTCTTTTGGTAAATAGTTTAATAAACTTTTTTTATATTTAAATTTCCCACTTTGTACATTATCTCCATCTTTCATAATTCTAGTGAATAAAGTATTTCTACTAAGAGATAAATATTCCTGATAAGCATGAGTTAGTTCATGAATTAAAGTATCTAATATATTTAAATTATATACAAAAAGTGTGTCTTTTATATCCTCGTGTTCACTAAGTAACACTTTATAATCACTATCTATTGAAGTACTTGCTAAAATAATATTGTTTTCTAAATAGTATGAATCTATATTAGATGTTTCATTTACTATAATTTCATTAAGTACATACTTCATATCTCTATTATATTTAATAATTAGTTCTTTTACATGACCTAAAAATTCTTCTGTTAAAAAGTCTTTATTATTAATTTCATTTAAAATATAATAAAACAATTCTTTAGAAAACATATTAATCCCCCATTCGTGAGATATATTATATCATCAAATATAAATATTTAAAAGAAAAAAGTTATGCATAACAACTTTCAACAGTTTTAACCGACTGAGAGTTATTATTTATAACTTCTACTTTCTTTGTAAGCATAAGTGCTAGTATAGCAATTACTATATAAAATAATACTATTCCTAACTTACTATTAAATATTTTTTCCAATTTTTCCATAATACACTCTCCTTCTTTGTGATACCATTTTATAACACATAGATGTTTGTGTCAATATAAAAACAATAAAATGTTTGGCGAATTTACATTTGTATGTTAAGCGAACAGTTATGGAAATATTTTATATCAAAATCGATAAATTGTTTGACAAATAATATTTTGTGTGATAATATATATTTAGAAAGGAAGTGTTATGATGGAAAAGTTAACTAGAAAGCAACAAGAAGTTTTAACTGTTATTAAAAAGTATATAGCAGAACATGGATATAGTCCAAGTGTAAGAGAAGTTTGTGACCTTATGAATTTAAGTAGTACTGCTACTGTATTCGTTCATATGAAGCACTTAATGAATAAAGGTTATTTAAAACAAACTGATAACAAATTTAGAACATTAGAGGTTTTAGTACCTAATGAATATTTAGAAAAGAACGAGGATGTCGTAAGTGTTCCACTTTTAGGAAAAGTAACTTGCGGTAATCCTATTGAGGCTATTGAATTTCCAGATGAATATATAGCATTACCTACTTTCTTATTACCAAAGAAAGAAGAAGTATTCACTCTTAGAACTGAAGGAATGAGTATGAAAAATGTGGGTATATATGATGGAGATATAGTTATAGTTAAAAGACAAAAAACTGCTAAAAATGGAGACTATGTAGTTGTACTTGATGAAAATGGGTGCACTACATTAAAGACTTTTTATAAAGAAAATGGTTATTTTAGATTACAACCTGAAAATGAAACAATGGACCCAATTATAGTTGACAAAGTAGAAATACTAGGAATTGCAATTGGACTTTATAGAAAATTTTAATTAAAAAGAAGAAAGAGAAGAAACAAAAAAAGAACTTGTTCAAAAATAAAATGAACTAGTTCTTTTATTTTATTCACATACTCCACTACCTGTATAAATCTCGTAAGGCTTTTCAGGACTTCCGTCTCCTCTATATGAATTTAAATTTTACTATGTCGTTTTCAAAAAGTATATTTTGGTAAAGTTTGACAATAATAGAAATATGAATACATTGGATATAATTAAAAACTTGTATAAATTAAAAGAAAACATGCCTGACTTGATAATCAAAAAAATTAACATTGGGTTTTTTAAGCATGTATACGTGGTATCAAATGAAAGTGTAAGTAGTGGTGACAGAATAAATGATTTTATTTTAAAATATTTTAGTAACAAAAGTATTATTGGTAATAAGGTGCTTGAAAACTTAAAAAAAGACATAAACGAGCATATACCGAGCATCAACTTTAAAAGTGTTAATGATGAAAAAAAACTTTATGAGCTACTTTTTAGTGGATTTACTTTAGTAATTTACAAAAATACCTGTATTGCATACGAAACAAGAGCCGAATTAGATAGAGGTGTAACTGAACCAACAAGCGAACCAGTTATTCGTGGACCTAAAGATTCATTTACTGAAAACTATCAAAAGAATCTAGGCCTTATTAGGAAAAGAGTTAAAAGTGAACACTTACTAATAAAAGAACTTACTCTAGGTGTTCAAGGTAAAAGTAAAGTAGGACTTTTATACATGGACAATATTTGTGAAGATGAGTTAATTAATGAAGTTTATTCAAAATTAAAGATTATTAATGTAGATGGTGTAATGGATGTTAACTATTTAAAAAGTTATATAGATAATTCTAATAAAACGTTATTTCCAACTTTATTGTATACTGAAAAACCGGATGACGCGTCAAGATATTTACTTGAAGGAAGAGTTATTGTTACAATGGAAAACTCTCCAAGTGTAATAGTGTGTCCTACATTCTTTATTGATTTCTTTCAAAATAGTGAAGACTATTACCATAAACCTTTCTTTTCAACATTCATGAGAGTTATTAGACTTCTTGCATTTATTTTGGCTATTGTTACTCCCGCTTTCTTTATTGCATTAACATCATACGACCCTGAAATTCTTCCAGTAAACTTATTAATAAACTTTTCTATGCAAAGAAGTAATGTCCCATTTCCTGTTATTATTGAAGCATTTATTCTTTTATTTACATTTGAACTATTATATGAAGGAGACGCAAGAACGCCAAATAACCGAGGTACTTCCTTAAGTATTTTAGGTGCTTTAGTTTTGGGAGATGCAGCAGTAAATGCAGGGTTAATTTCTCCCATTATGGTAATTGTAGTCGCAGTTAGTTCAATAAGTAGTTTAATATTTATTTACTATGATATGCAAGGAAGTATTAGATTTTGGAGATATATTCTTATGTTTTTTTCTGCAACATTTGGAGTAATTGGTTTTATCATGGGGATACTTCTTCTCATTATAAATTTATCTAGCATTAAAATATTTGGTAAACCCTACACTATTCCAATTTTTCCATTCATTTTTAGTCAACAAGGTAATGCTATTTTAAGAAAAGATATTAAATCATTAAATAAAAGACCTAGTTATGTAACTAAAAAGAATATTTTTAGAAAGGGGTAATTTATGAAAAAAGTAATTTTATTAATATTTTTGACTTTCATTTGTACAGGCTGTTATAACTATAAAGAACTTAACGAGCTCGGCATCGTAAGCGCTATGGGGATTAGCAAAGATGGTGACTTATATAACTTAGACATTCAATTATTGAATGTTTTAGATAGTGAAAAAAGTGGTCTTAATAAAAGTCCGATTACAGTTATAAGTGGACAAGGTGAAACCATATTTGAAGCAGCAAGAAGTATGAATAAAAAAACAAGTAAAGTTTTCTTTCTGGCTGATGTTGATTATGTGTTTTTAGATCAAAGTGTTTTAAATGATGGACTTGATGAGATAATAGATTTTCTTATTAGAGATACTAGACTTTCTTTGAATTTTCTAGTTGTTACTTCTACTGAGAATAAAAGTCTTGATATCTTGTCTAGCATAAGTCACTTTGATACAAACTCTGCAAATAATTTATATGATGCTATAATGAACAGTGAAACCAGATATGGTGGAATTAATAGTTTGCATGTAAGAGAATTAATAAATAATTACTATGCAAAAGGAAAATATACATTATTTCCAAACGTTTATATAAAAGATACTAGTAAAAGTAGTGAGAATGATAGTCTTGAAGACTCAAAAAGCGAAAGTTACGTTGAAGTTAAAAACATGGTATTTTTTAAAGATAAGGAAGCAATTGAATTAACTGATGAAGAAACAAAAGGAGTGAACTTTTTAAGAAATAAAATTAAAAACGCAACATTAACAATTGAATGTGATGGTGGGTACTTCACTATTGAAACTCTAGAAAGTAAAATGAAACTAAAAAGTAAGTTAAATATAGACCAACTTAATGTTAAGGGGAATGTTGGTGCTGAAATTGTTTATTATGGTTGTAAAGATAATTTAGATAACGCTGATGTATTAAAAAGTATCAGTAAAAAAGCAGAAAAAGAGGTTGAAAGTTATATTACTAAGGCATTTAATAAAAGCAAAAAATATAATTATGATTTTCTAGGACTTGGTAACTACATATATAAAAATAACTATAAATATTTTGATTTTGAAAATAAAGACTGGAACAAAGATGGGTTAAATAAATTAAATTTAAAATATAACATAGATGTATCACTATATAAACAAGGAAATTTAAGAGGTGACTTATGACAAATTACAAATTAAGTAGTTTAAGTTTTACTTTTATATTTATATGCATTATTAATGCAATGCTACCAGGTACTTTAATTCCATATATGTTAGTTACTGCTAAAACAAGTGTATTTATAAGTATATTTATAGGTTTTCTTCTTGGATTTTTAATAATCTTTCTATTCTTTAAAATATTTGATTTTCTTCCTGAATATAGTTTATTTAAAAAAATAGATTATGTATTTCCAAAGTTCGTAAGTAAAATTATAGTTTCTATCATTCTCTTATTTATGTTTATCTTTGCAGTATTTGTTTTTTGGAGATACTCTACATTTATATCTTTAGAATTTCTTGATGAGACACCAAACAGTTTAATTACATTAATTTTAATTTTACCAGTTATCTATTCAACAATGTATGATATTGATACTCTTGCAAGAATTAGTACATTCTGCTTATTTATTGGTGCTTTTCTATTTTTTAATAATGTGCTATCTCTTTTGGGACAAGTTGATTTTAGTAATTTATTACCACTATTGAATAAAGATTTTTCACATCTATCAAAAAGTTCTGTAATGTTTTCAATGTTATGTGTTGTACCAATTTTAAGTCTTCTTGTTATTCCAAAAAATAATATAGTTGATAAAGAAAATGTTAAAAAAAGCATATTAATTGGATACATCATTAACACCATTTGTGTATCAATAATTTTTCTTTGTACAATTGGTGTTCTTGGAATTGATGTAAGTATATTATTTACTTTTCCAAGTTATGAAGTATTAAAAACTATTAATATGTTTAGTTTTCTTGATAATATAGAAAACATTAATATTCTAATATGGGTGTTATTTATGACACTTAGTTTACAATATAATTTACAGACGATTAAAACTGGGCTTTATGAAGTATTTAATGTTAAAACTAAGAAAAAGCAATATATTGTTATGGGTATAATTATTTCTTTATTAATTGGTGTTATAATCTATTTAATACCATATGAAAATTATATAAATAGGTATAAAAATATTTATGCTTACTCGCCTTTCATACTACTTGTTCTTTCAGTTATCATAGTAAGTTTTGTATTTATTTGTGGAAAAATTAAAATAAAGAGTAAAAAAGTATAAATTTTATTAAAATTACTTTACTTTTTTTAAATAATTTGGTATATTATTGTTGTCCCGAGAGGGATAAATATTCACAAATGTGTTCAACAACACAAAGCCTAGCATTGCTAGGTTTTTAATTTGTTAGAAAAGTATTTACAAACTTAGTTTTAAAAAGTATAATTAGTAGTGTGACTGCCCCATAGCCAAGTGGTAAGGCAATGGATTCTGACTCCATCATTCGCAAGTTCGAATCTTGCTGGGGTAACCAAAATTGAAATTTAACTTTTCTATAAGTTTATTATAAAGAAAAGGAGGCATTGATGAAAAATAATTTAATTAAAAGCGAACTGAACGTTAATAACAACAAGGTAAGTGTAATTAGAATTGGCACGGAAGAATATATATCATTAACCGATTTAGCAAGGTATGCTGATGAAGATGAACCAAGATATCCAATACAAAACTGGATGAGAAATAAAGATGTTATTTCATTTCTAGGGTTATGGGAAAAACTAAATAATGAAAATTTCAAAGGTGTCGAATTCGACACGTTTAAAAATGAAGCAGGTAGTAATAAATTTAAAATTTCACCACAAAAATGGATTAAAGAAACCAATGCAATTGGTATTATATCAAAATCTGGAAATAATGGTGGTACATTTGCTCATTCTGACATTGCATTAGAATTTGCAAGTTGGTTAAGTCCAGAATTCAAGTTATACTTAATCAAAGAATTTGAAAGATTAAAAAGAAATGAAGCATATCAAGAAAAAATTGACTGGAATGCAAGTAGAGTATTATCTAAAGCAAATTATAAAATACATACCGATGCAATAAAAAACTCAATAGTTCCTAATTTAATTACAGATATTCAGAAAAAACACGCATATTCTACTGAAGCAGATTTACTAAATGTTGCCTTATTTGGTATGACAGCAAAAGAATGGAAAGATAAAAATCAAGGATTAAAAGGAAACCAAAGAGACTACGCTGATATCAGACAACTTTTAGTTTTATGTAATTTAGAAACCATAAATGCTACAATGATTAATGATAAAATTACGCAATCCGCTAGGTTAGAAAAACTAAATAAAATAGCCATAGACCAATTGAAAATATTAGAAAATGACGAAAATCTTACCAAACTTAAAACAACTGAATTTATGAAAATTGAAAATAAATAAAAAATATAACAAGAAAGATATACAATTTTGTTATATTTTTTTATTTAAACAACTTTTTCGTTTTTATTAAATAAGAAATTCTTTTAGAATTCATAAGTGGATTATGTGCGAGCGTATCGCATCTTTGTACTTCATATCTTTTAAGTTGTAAATTATAATTCTTTTCCACGTCTTCCTTAGTTATAGGTGTATCATGATATTTTACTAAATAACACACTTCATTTATAATATTTTTTTCATAATTTAGTCTAGTTAAAACTTTTCTAGTAATCATTTCACTAATTACTGGATGATGTGGGAAATGTCTAACTTCTCCATCTTCTACACAGGAAAGTGGTTTTCCAATATCATGGAATAACAAAGCGAGTCTAATAATATAATCATTTTTAGAATTCTTCAAGGCTTCTAATGTATGCATAAATACATCTAAATTATGATGTGGGTGTTTTTGATTGAATCCTATCATAGGCTTTATTTCAGGAATAATTGTTAACAAATAATCTAAGTTATTTAATATTTCATTACTTACATTTTCACTAGTCAAAATCATCTTTAAGTTCATGAATCCACCTCACAGTACTAGTTTATCATACTTTTAAAAATAAATAAAGACCAACATTCGTTAATCTTTATCATTAAAGTAAATATACTTATTAAGATAGCTTTCAAAAGCTTCCTCATCTTGATACTTATCTAAATCTTCATCCGAATTAGCATCTAAATAACTAACTACTTCTTTATCTTTTATAATAATTACAGAAGGTGCATACTTTACTGTTTCATATAAATAAGTACCTTTAAATTTATCAAATGGAATTGAAACAAAATCAATACTATATTTTTTCATAAAACTTTCAAAAATTTTATCGCATGAAACTGCTAAATTACAAAAGTTGTTGTAAGTAAATAATATATAAGTATCACTTTCTAAAGTAGTTAAATCGTCTACTTTTATAAACTCACCTTTATTATAATAACTACTAGTTAAATATATTCGTTTTGTACCATCTTCTTGATTAGTCTTATTACTAAAGCAACCTGTTAATAAGAATACGCTTAACACTATTACTACTATCTTTTTCATTATTTTACCTCAGTTAATGATTTAAAATCTATATCATGATAAGTAACTTTCCAAAAGTCATATGTAGTCTTACCATCTTTAGTAGTTTTAACTTGTACATTATTTTTACCATTATAGAACCAGTAACCACCTACATCATAAATTTTGTTTTCATCCCAACCTAAACTTACTAGAAGATTTTTAGTCATGCCAGCATAACCGCCTCCTCCACACATTAAGAAGATTACTTTATCTTTTGGAAAATAATATTCTAAGTATTCCATTGACTCTTCATAGTTAGCAACATACTTTCCATCTACTTCTTTAAATAATGTTTTCCCAGTATAAGTGTCTCCTACTATTTCAGGTAAACCCTTTACTTCAGTTAAATATGGATAAGGTACTACTTCAAAACCTTTAACAAAACCTGAAATATATGAGTCTCCTCCAATTGCTTCATAATTTCCTGGGTCTTTAAGCATTCTCATGTCTCTATATACCACATCTTCTCTACCTAAGTATTCGTCTA
This sequence comes from Clostridium sp. CAG:628, assembly GCA_000438415.1. Taxonomy (GTDB): domain Bacteria; phylum Bacillota_I; class Bacilli_A; order RF39; family UBA660; genus CAG-628. The sequence goes on along the minus strand of FR902236.1, from coordinate 6,978 downwards.
ATGTTTCCTCATTAATGTTTTTGTCTATTCCGAGAGTCCCTCTTTCTCCACCAGTAACTTCTGGAAGTGGTAACTCTTTTAATGTGTTTTTACTACTATTAAATATAAAATAACTAGATATACCTCCTACTAATAGACAAATTAATGAACATAATACATAACATACTTTCTTTTTCATAATTTTTCCTCCTTACAATTTAATGATAATATATTTTTATAAAAATTTCTATAAAGCATTAGTTTAGTTTTCTAAACTTTAAGTTGAGTTACAAGTCTACTATATTTACTATAGTTCCATTTTCTTTTAAAATATTTATCAAATCTGTAGTCTTAAGCCATAAAGTTTCAGAGTTATCACATGGGTGCATTCCGATTATATCACACTTATTTATAAAATAACTATCTAAATAATATTTAACTAAATTTTCTTTATCATTTAATAAACCAAGTGGAGTTACACTTCCAGGGGTTAATTTTAAAATTTTCATTAAATCTTTTTCACTTGCAAAACTAAGTCTTCTAGTATTATATTTTTCTCTAAAAACACTTAAATCAACTTTCTTTTTACCACTTACTGTAATTAAGTAGTAGTTTCTTTTCTTGTCATCTCTGATAAATAAGTTTTTCGCATCAGCTTCTGGATACGGCAAAACAATATTGTCTAACTCATCCATAGTAAACACTCTTTTATGTTCAGTAATTTCATACCATATATTCTTGTGTTTTATAAAATCATACACTTCTTCCTTAGTCACTTTAGTCCCTCACTCTCACATTAAACATTGACACAATATTTCCAGCATCCATTCTGTTTATTATTATTCCATTTAAACTCTTAATATCAAAACTAATTCCGTTAATTATAGACGTGCTAAAGTCTACATCTTTTAAATTACATCCTAAAAATATAGATTTAGTTAAATTAACATTATTTAAAACAACATTATTTAAAGTACTCATATTAAAAGTAGCCTCAGTTAAGTCACTGTCTTCTATTTCAATATTATTTATATTTGTTGATGCAACATTCAAATATAAACCAACCGAAGAAGTGACTTTGATATCTTTTAAATGTGAGTCCATAAAAGTAAGACCTGTTAATTTACAATTTTCAAATATAACTCTTGTTAAAAACGTATCATTAAATCTTTTATTAGATAAATCACAGTTGATAAACTTAACATCCATCAAAGATATATCACTTATTTCTATATTAGAAAAATCTATATTTTCAAAAACGCATTCGTCAAATGTATAATCTGTTAAATCAAGTGATATACTACTATTTTCCCTAATTTTTACTTTATTAAATTCTTCATTTTTAACACACTCATTAAAGGAAGATACTTCACAATTTTTAATTTTTGGTTCACTTATTTTCATTTTTATACCTCTTACAAAAGTATAACACATTTTAAACTATTTATATAGATTTTTTATATTTTTCATGCTATTCTCACTACCAAATTTGGATGAAAAAAAATTGTATTTTCAGAAATATAAAACACTACTTTAATTATTATTAAAATAGTGAATTTTGATATTTATATTACATGTAAAATAATATATCATACATATAGAATCTCATAACAGAGTTAAAAGCCGCATTCTTTTCTCTAGAAATATTCTTTAGTTTATCTTTAACTGACTGGGCAGAATTACTCATAATATTAACCTATCATTTTCATAACCTTTTTATTTATTCCCATTTTTTTGAATATTCAGATAGTTTTGCTATATCTTTATCGTGGCTTTGCATATATTGTTTTATTGCTTTTTTAACTTGTTCTAAATTCATTCTTTCTTTTGATCTTATAATATCACAGATACATCATCTGAAACATAAAATACATTACATTTTTGATTTACAGTATTTGCATGATAACTTTGAGGTACGGTCACTGTATAATTATATGGAAATTCTTCTGTCATTCCATAGAAATATAGAGCATTCATATGTGAAAAATAGTGGGTCTATCATTCTTGTAGAAAGTATTCCGTTATTTATATCCATTATTTGCTTTATAGTATCTGTAAATATTTTTGCTTGTCGTTTGGATATTTAATTAAAAGTTTCTTAATTACATTAGACATATTATTAATGCTTTTTAGTTCTTTTTGCATTGGCTTTGTTAGTTGATTAAGTTGAGCCTTAATTTGAATCATTGGTTCTGTTATCGAATTAATAGATTCTACATAATTTTTAAGAACGCTTGTATCAATTTTGTAACTAATTACATCTTTTTTTCTCATGTTGACTTATCTCCTTTCTTGACAATTACACTGAAATTGTATCTTTTTTTTATTGTAATTGCCAAAAGTGATAAACTAAATTTCACTTAAATACTTATCTCTAACTATAGTATTGCATAAAAGAAAATAGCCTTTATAACTTGCAACACTCTTCAAATACATTTCATTATCATATACCTTTAAATTCTTAAGTCTTTTGTAAACTCTTTTAATAGTATCACTTCTATATCTAATAATAAGTTTATTATTAAAAACCCTAAAATTATAGCCTAAAAAATTTACACCATCACTTAAACTATATATTCCACTTTTATTATTAACATTTAAATCAAAACTTTCTATATATTT
>FR902236.1:300-4338 GCA_000438415.1 Clostridium sp. CAG:628 | reverse complement strand
ACATTTTCAAAAACATTTTTTAACTCTTCCTTGTCATTACCTAATATAACTAAATCATCCATATACCTTATATAATATTTACAGCCAAGTTTTTCTTTAATAAAGTGGTCAACTTTATTAAGAAAAAATACAGCAAGTATTTGACTACTCATATTTCCAATTGGAAGACCATACCCTTTTCTATAAAGAGGGATACTCTTAAGTTCTTTAATAAGTTTTTCCTTTTCAATAGTACTAATATTTAACTTATTAACTTTATAAATCTCTCTATTAACAACTGAAAGAATAGTTTTATTAACATAATCATTATCTGTAGTATCAAGAATTACTTTTAACATATCAAGTACTCGTTCATCTTTAATTTTTTCACTAACCATATTAATCATAATATTATGATTAATATTATAAAAATATTTACTAATATCTATCTTTAAAACATATATTTTCTTCTTCTCATAAATTAGTTTATTAGTATATTTAATAAACAAATTATAGGCTTCTTTACTTCCTTTATCTGTTCTGGTTGCTACATTAGAATTAATTAAAGTACTTTGAAGTGCATATGATAAAACATATTTTGAAAATAAGTGATTTACTACTTTATCAGGAAAACTCTCACTCATGATAAGTCTATACTTTGGTTCTCTAATAAGGAAAATATTATATTTACTAAAAACATAAGTAGATTTAGATAAACTAAATAATGTATCAAGTAAATTTTGATTTAAATTTAATTCATAATTATAAACCTCTTTTTTGTTTTTAGTACTATTCTTAATCTTTTTATAAACACTTAAAATATTATTATAAGAAATCATATTTTCATATAGATCATTTTTTCTCTTCATTAATAATACTCCAACTATAAGTCATTTTTCTAATTTCATTTAAGGAATTAATAACACTAGAAAACCTATTCTTTTTGATAATTTTCTTATCATATGCTTCTCCAATATAATAATCTATTAAACTAATATCTATTAGCATTTCTTTTTGATATTTAACTCTAATATTACCAATATTAGTATTACTTCTAATACAGTTTTCTAGTAGAGAATATAACCTATCTTGATACCTTATCTTTAAATTTATATGAACTTTAGTAAAAGAATTAAAAACATATTTATCAGAATAACTTATTAACCATTTAATCTTATTAAAAATAACTAATTCATTCATAAACTATCTACAAACTCCTTTAACTTATAATAATTTTCTCTATTACTTTCTATAACTTTTTTAATATCATTAATTAAATTATTTATTAATTTATCTCCATTTATTTTACTTTTATAAATTTCAAGATAAAATGAATATTTATCTCCAAACTCAAAAAACATATTATCAACATAAACATTAACTTTAAATTTAGATAAAATACTAACAACTTTTTCTAAACTTTTAACTGGAAAACCACATCTGTTATCTTTAAATTGATAATTACAAATACCACTTAGTACAAGTGCATTTTCTCCATATGCATAATAAAATATACCATGTTTTTCTAAAAAAACTGTATTAGGGTACTCCCTTTTAAATGTATTACTATAAATTCTCACAATATTCCTCCTTAATAAATAAAGAGCAGTATAAAATCCAAATTGATTTAAATACTGCTCATCAATTACAATAAATATCTAAGTTCAATATCATTTTTCAGTTATACTTACTAAAAGACAAGAACTGATAAATACTAAATATTTTAGACTATGTCTAAGGAAATAAACTTGTTTCTCAAAAATAACATCTACCATAACATTTATTATGACATTATTACCTCCTGAACTATGAGAAATTGAGGGACGCACGGCATTAGTATTGTCCACATTGTTGTTGTTCAAGTTGCCAGGGTTGTCAGAACCATTGACGTTCCAAACGTTCGAGTTAGAGCCATTCCAGTTGTTAGGAGAAAGGGCCCAACCACATAAACAAGAAAGCCCAGTCACTTTATAGCTTATTCCCTATATCAAAAATGTTTTCACATTTGATACCATTATTATTATAAAACTGCATGCCGCCTCTAAAGCGGCGGACACGGAAGCAAAAGGGTTTTTGCTTCCGGCTTTAAATCCTAGCACGAACCACTACCAATGTACACTACATATGGATTATTCGCACTTCCGTCTCCTCTGGATATCAGATTACAAGATGACAGAGAAACTGAGGGACGCACGGCACCAGTATCGTCCACATTGTAGAGGTTCAAGAGGCCAGGGTAGTCAGAACCATCGACGTACCAAACGCCCGAGTAAGAGCCATCCCAGTAGAAAGGAGAAAGGGCCCAAAATGCTACACTACCATAACTACTTTCTCCATTAGCATTAGTATAATACCAAGCATATGGTGCATCTAATGTAGTAAATGCTTGTCCTCCTGCATAACTTAACTCATCTATTGACATTAATCCTATTGGATAATCTAGTTTTGCACTTGTATTATTTACGCTGAATGCGTCACTCATATTTGTACAGTTATATGTTGGTTGCTTATTTGTATATATTCTTTCGTATGGAGCATATACAAATACCTTTGTTATTGAATAAGCTTGTCCACTTGCAAGATTTCTATCATTACAATATACAAAATGCTTGTCCTCCTGCATAACTTAACTCATCTATTGACATTAATCCAACAGGATAATCTAGTTTTGCACTTGTGTTATTTACACTGAATGCGTCACTCATATTTGTACAGTTAAATGTTGGTTGTTTATTTTTTTCTATTCTTTCATATGGAGCATATACAAATACCTTTGTTATTGAATAAGCTTGTCCACTTGCTAGTTCTCTATCATTACAATATACTGCATCTTTACTTAAATATTTTGTATAATCAATTAAATTGTTTTTGTACCAATTATCTATGTAGGTTTTTATTGTACTATCATTATCATTAGTTCTATTGTTTTCTAATGAACCACTTGTTCCATATTTGTATCCTACATACATTGGATCATTATCTGTTGGATTGAATTTGATCTCTCCTATATAAGCCTCAGTTGTATCAGGACTAGTTCCAGCATATAATAATTTGATACTTCCATCTGCGTTTGTTCTTGTTATTCTCCAATATATATCTTTTTTTGCCTCGCTCCATGTTGCTTTTTCTGTTGTCCATTTAGTACCAGGAATGTTAGAGCATTCACTCTCGGTTAAACCAACTGCATAGCCATTTTCACCAGCATCGCAAATATTTGTAGATGTACATTCTGTTTCATATTTAGTCTATTGTTTTCTAGTGAACCTGTAGTTCCATATTTATATCCCACATACATTGGATTATTATATGAAGTATTGAATGCACTCATTCCTATGTAAGCTTTTTCAGTATCAGGACTAGTTCCTGCATATAATAATTTGATACTCCCATCTGCATTAGTACGAATTATTCTCCAATATATATCTTTTGTTGATGCAGGACGACCAGAACCACTGACGCCCCAAACGCGCGAGGGGGAGCCAGTGCAGCTAGGGGAAAAGGCCCAGAATGGTGCACTTCCATAACTACTTTCTCCATTTGCATTAGTGTAATACCATGCATATGGTGCAGTTAATTTTGTCCAGGCTTGTCCTCCTGCATAACTTAACTCATCTATTGTCATTAATCCAACAGGGTAATCTAGTTTTGCACTTGTATTATTTACACTGAATGCATCACTCATGTTTGTACAGTTATATGTCGGTTGTTTATTTGTTCTTATTCTTTCTCCTCCTGCATAACTTAACTCATCTATTGTCATTAATCCAACAGGATAATCTAGTTTTGCACTTGTATTATTTACACTGAATGCGTCACTCATGTTTGTACAGTTATATGTTGGTTGTTTATTTGTAAATATTCTTTCGTATGGAGCATAATCAAATCTACTTGTTGTTGAATAAGTTTGTCCACTTGCAAGGTTTCTATCATTACAATATACTGCATCTTTACTTAGTAACTCTCTATCATTACAATATACGGCTTCTGTACTTATATATTTTGAGTAACTTGATAAGTTATTATTATACCAGTTATCTATATATTTTTTTATTGTACTGT
>FR902236.1:0-143 GCA_000438415.1 Clostridium sp. CAG:628 | reverse complement strand
CTAGTTCCTGAATACAAGAGTCTTATACTTCCATCATAATTAGTTCTTATTATTCTCCAGTAGAACCCTGCAAACTTAACCCAGTTGTTTTTTGCATCTCCTGCAAAATAGTATACATCTTTAGGAGTATTACCTGCTATACT
>FR902235.1:44520-73321 GCA_000438415.1 Clostridium sp. CAG:628 | reverse complement strand
CTAACAAAATGATAGAAAATAATTTATCTTACGATATGAATAATTATGTATATTTAGATTTTAATTTCTGATAATAAAGGGTATAGGAATTCCCATAGTAGAATTTATGCGAGAGTATAAATTCAGTGCTGGCTATACATGACTTTTACTCCCACACTATAAAAAATATAAAAGAGGATTAAATTACTTTGATAATTTTTTCTTTTTTTTTGAAGATTATTTATACAAAAACATATTTATTTAAGACAATTTCTTCTGCCATATTCTTGTAATTATTCATTAACTTTGTATTCAAGTAATGTAAGAGTAGTAGAATATGTAATTTGATATTCAGTAGGTGTTATTACTTTTAAGTTGGTGTGCAAGATAATTTTAATTTGTCCTAATTTAATCTTATATTTAAAGTCTTTTAAGATGCCTATTAAATCATTAATAGGTTTTAGGTTTTCAATTACTTCAAATTCAAGCATGAAAAAAGTCCTCCTTTCTGTGATAAGAGAACTTTTAAAGTTTTATATAAAAATAAAAACTTACGAACTTTTAAGTCCATAAGTTGATTTCAAATGGAGCAGGTGATGGGAATCGAACCCACGTTAGCAGCTTGGAAGGCTGAAGTTCTACCATTAAACTACACCTGCATTTCCTAAAGACATTTATAATTATACATAATAATTATAATTAAGTCAATAGAAAATTTAAATTTTTTCAAGAAAAAAGAACCAAAACGGTTCTAAATTCTATTAAATTCATTTTTGTTATTTAGGATTACTAATGTAATTAATGCAACCGCTAATATGCAAGAACCACCAATTACATAATTGAATATTCCAGTATCAGGATTCTTTACTGTTTCTGGAAGTAATTTAATAACTGGTCCACATTCCTCATCTTCAATTTTATTATCAGCTGGGAATGTACCAATTTCTCTACTATTTTCTAATACTTTAATTTGTCTATTAGTTCTTAATCTTGCAGTATTAACTAATGTTTCATCTACAACTGATTTAATTGTAAGAGTATAAGTTAAAGTAACACTTGTATTAGGTTCAATATCACCAACTCCCCAAACAACTTCATTTGTAGATTTATCAAATGTTGCTTCCCCTTGAGTAGCCTTAACATCTGAAATTTCAAAATTATTTAAAATATAATTATCAAATGAAACTTTAGTAGCAATTTTATCTTTTAAACCAGGTAGGGTAGATAAAACATTTCCTTTAAATGCAATTGTTGATAAGTTAGCACTTGTTAAAACATATCTACTACTTGATTCAAAAATACTTTCAAAGTTTGTTTGATCTGCTAAATCAATACCATAAACAACAACATTTATTCCGTTAGTTTTATAAGTATTAATCATATTTTTTAAAGCAGTTATTTCTTCAGGTGTTTTAGTTCCCATATTAGTTAAGAAAGCAACAATAATTTTATTGTTAACTGTCTTAGTAAATTCTGAACTTGCTTTTTCAAACATCTTATCATATTCACCAACAGAACCAACAGCTAATGCTTTAACTTCATCAAGTGAAGTAGTAATATTCTTACTATCAAGTGGTTTGTATATTAACTCACCATTTGATGTAGTTATAACTCCTTGTTTCATATTTGTCAATGCTTCAAGTGAAGTAGCATTACTCTTAATAGTGTCAATTAATCCACTTTTCATAGTACTTGTACTTTCAGCATTATCAATTAGATAGATAACTTCAGTAGGTTTTGAATTATCAATAGTAATGTTAATAGCAACTTTACCATTATTCAAATCTGATTTTGAAGTATCTATTGTATTTAGAATAGTCATACCATCAGGACTTAATTGCTTAACTGCATCATTTTCTTTAACTATTGAAACAGCATGAGCAAGAGCAAGTACAGGCGTAACATTCATAAATCCTACTAATAAAATTAGTAATCCTCCAAAAATTTTCTTTTTCATTTTTCCTCCTCCTATTATTTACATTATAACATTTTTTTTTGAAAAAACCAACTAGTTTATCTTTATTATGTACATAATTTGTGTTAATATTAATAATAGGAGAGAAATTATATGAAAGTAATAAAAGTTTTAGTTAAAAATAATAGTTTTATAGTTGAAGAATTATATCAAAAAAACTTTGAAGATAGTGATAATATAATGTATTTTACTTTAAAATATATTAAATATAATAAAGATAAAGTAAAAGAATTACTTAACTCTAATAATGCTGACACAATTATATATAAAGACTTTGATTCATTTATAACTTTATATGATATAGTTAATATTAAAAATATAAAGTTTGATATACAAATGAGTTTAACTAGAAGAGAATTAGATAAACTTTTAAATATGAATATAAATAGCATAGAATGCTTTTTTATTCCAAGTGATTATGTGCATGAATTAACTATGAAAGGTGTTAAAATTAAATTAGTAAATAATTTAAATTTTTCTTTAGAATTTATAGTTAATAATAACTTTAAAAATTTAAAAAATATTTATTACAGAAAAAAAGTTAACTTTTATAGTGTTAAAGAAGTTAAAGAAAACCTAGTATCATTTTTAAGTGTCAGTAACTCATTATGTGTAATTGATTTATACTTTTACGATGACAAAATAATTGAAGAAATTGTTAACAATTTAATTAATTACAAATTTTATAATGTAGATATATTAATACATCAAAATGGTTTTAACGAGGAATCTATTAAAAAAGATATAAATCACTTAAAAAGATTAAATAAAACTTATAATAAAGTTAGTGAAGGGGAAATAAAGATTATTTATTCTGAAGAATTTTTCAACAACAAAATTTTTAGAGAACTTACAATTAATGGTTTAAAAATATGTGCAGTTTTTTTAATGTATGCATCTATTGTAATTATAGGTTCAAGTAAATATCATGAATATATAAGTTACCTAAATCAAAGAAAACTAGAAGAAGAGATGAGAAGTAAAATTAGCATAGATGAAATTAATGACGATGATGTAACTGAAGTAGTAGAAGTACCTGTAGAAAATGAAGAGCCAGTTAAAGTTTATGTTAACCAGTATGCTAATGTACCTAAAAACTTCAAACAACTTTTAAATATTAATAAAGATGTAAAAGGTTATATAACTATTAATAATACAAAAATAAATTATCCTGTTTTACAATATACAGATAATGAGTATTATTTAAAACATGACATTTACGGAACTTATATGATAACTGGTTGGATATTTATGGATTATAGAAATGATAGTACTAATCTTAGTAAGAACACAATAATATATGGGCATAATACTAGAAGTGGTTATATGTTTGGAGATTTAAAAAATGCTCTTGATTCTGGATGGTATACAAGTCCTAATAACCAAATCATTACTTTTAATACTTTAAATAAGGAAATGAAGTGGAAAATATTTTCGGTTTATAGGAGTGATGCAGTAACGGACTATTTAAAAATTGATTTTTATAATGATGAACAATTTATGAATTATATTAATACATCTAAATCTAAGAGTATACATGATTTTAAAGTAGATGTAAAGTTTACAGATAAGATATTAACATTATCAACTTGTAGTGGTAACAATAGAAGACTAGTTGTTCAAGCAGTTTTAATTAATGAATAAATAATAAATTGAAAATGCTAACACTTTAAAAGAAAAATATGATATCCATTAAAAAAATGATAGTTCTTTTTGAACTATCATTTTAACATCCAACCTCCATAAATATCGGCATTTGAACTTGATGGAGCTGGATTTGCTTTTTCCATTTTAATAATCATTGGAATCTTTAAAATTCTTCCGAATGCTACACAAGTACCAGGCTGTAAACTCTTTTGTTTATTTACAATTTCTTCACTCATATTAGGTATCATTCTTTCAATATAATCCAAATCAAGTGGGTGAGTAATCTTAAATATAATAAAGTTATCTAACTGACTTATTACATTTCCATTTAAATCAGTTGGCCTTTGAGTAATTAAATCTAATATAACACCATGTTTTCTTCCTTCTTTAGCAATTCTCTCAAAAATATTATACCCAATTAAATCAGCATCAGTGTCCTCTCTAACATATCTATGTGCTTCTTCAAGTAAAATATGAATAGGAATACTTGCACGTGGTTCATTAGTTTTACCAAATAATAAAAACATTCTACTAAATATCTTTGTAACAGTTCTAGCAAATCTATCATCAACATCTTCTAAGTTTATATTTATAATTTGCGCTTTCTTTCCTTCTTTTGTAGTAACTAGATTAGCTATAAAATTTTTAACATTCTTAAATTTCCTACTTGTAAAAAATTCACTATTTGGAGAATTAATTAAATTATGAAGTTTTACTTTTAAACTTATTGCTTCATTATACATTTCATTATTTAATAAATATCTTTCACTAAATAAAGTAAACGATAAGGCTACTTCTAAGTCTTTTAAACCATATGTTACATTATCTGTATTTATATTCCAGTCTTCATTTTCTTTAACAAAACTTCCAATATATTCAGTAATTAATGTTCTTTCTCCAAATCTTCCTTCACTATCAATATCAAAACATTTTCTAAATACTCTAGTGTATCCAATTCCAGGTACTACAGTATCAAGACTTAACTCATCCGTATGAGTATTTGATAAAATATCAAAGATTTGGTCTCTAATTTTAGCACTAGTTTGATTAGTATACATGATAGAAGTAATAGCTTTAGCAAGTAAGTGATTCTTATAATCTTTTACTTCTTTAGCATCACTAGCGAATATCTTAGCAAGTTCTATAGTTTGTTCAAGAATTGGTATTTGACCATAACTAGTTGCTTCAAGTAAATTTAATAAATCATCTAAAGTTAGTAAAGATACTGGTATTTGTAATTTTTCCCCATCAATTTTCTTATTAGTAGTTATTAACTTATAATGAAGTTCAGGATTAATACTATTAATATCTTTAAGTGCATTTATATATTCTCCATAAGAATCAAATATAAATAAATTAGCCTTATAAGGTACACTTGGTAAACTCATTAAATTTTGAATTATTCTACATATTCCATAAGTTTTACCAGAACCTGAGTTACCAAAAATAGCAGCATGGTTACTAAATAAATCATTTAAGTCTACTTTAACAGGATAATCTTTATAAAGTGGAGAAACTCCTAAAGTAAGTGCTTTCTCATTTGCGCCTACTATTATTTGAAGTTCATCTTGTGTAATAACTCTAACTTCTGAACTTAAACTAGGTTTTTTAATTAAACCACCTAAAAACGAGTTTTTAGTAAGCTCACCTAAAAAGTTAATTTTAGCCGTATTATCAATAATATCTTCAACTTCTCCTAATATTTTCTTGTCTTTATCAATAAAAACTACATGCAAGTTAAGTATATCTCCTAGATTTTTAGCATCAGTTAACAAATTTACTATTGCATAGTTTTTATTAATTGCTTTAATCGTTCCAAACATAATATCAACCTCTTTATTCTATTAGTATGTTATCATATTTTTATTTTTTTTACAACTAATAATTGATAAATATATATAAATTATGTTATAATTTTATCAGAATAAAAGGAGTGATTAAATGAAAAAAATATTCTTTTTTATACTTGCATTTTTTTGCTTATTACCTTTAGTTAATGGCGAGTGTTCTTATAGTAGGCTAAAAGAATTAAATACACTTTCATCCTATATTGATACAACCTTAGATTATAAAGAAGATGGTACTTTTACATTAACATTAACCAATGTAACAAATGATATGTTTGTAACTTATGGACTTGATGACTATACTCCAGTAGATGGAATAGTAACAGTGAATGGTTTAACTGAAGGAAGACAAATAAAACTTTATGTAAAAGGATCTAGTAATAGTGAATGCTACCTAAATGATTTAAGAGTTGTTTATAAAACAATACCTTATATAAATCCATATTATAATAATAGTAGATGTTTAGGTCATGAAACATTGAGTGTATGCACTAATAAATTTTTAGACTATAAAATTAGTGAAAGCACATTTAACAAATTGATTAAAGGGGATGTAGTAATTAATCCAAATGAGAACAATAACGAAGAAAAAAATATCACATTTTGGACTAAAATATTAGCCTTTATAAAGAAAGTATATATACCTGTAATACTAGTTACTATAAGTTCTTTATCATCATATTTTATATTTAGTGGAAAATTAAGAAAAATTAAACATGGTTTATAGTGTACATTTTTCTTTTTTTTTGATATAATTAGCTTGATAGTAGTGGAGGAGAGTTATGAAAAAACTATTTTTATTTGTTATTTCTATGTTTATAAGTATTAATGTTCTTAATGCTGAATGTAGTGATGTTAAGGCTGATATAGAAAACGTAAGTTATCAGTTATATAATATTTCATCGAACGAAGAAAGTAAAGTAGAAATACTAGTTTATGGTTTAACAGAAGAAATGTATTTACTTGTAAGTGAAGACTATGATGGTGAAAGTATTACTTATAATTATAGTGATACTGACGAAGGAAAAATTACTATAACTTCAAAATCAATATCTAGTAAAATTAATTATACTTTCAAAGTTTATAGTACAGATAAAACATGTAGTACAAGTGCAATTAAGGCTTTCAATGTTACAACTCCTAGATACAATTTTGTATCAGATATGGAGTACTGTGAGGGAATGATTGGAAAAATCGACATGTGTGATCCCTTCTACGATAAGGGTGACATGACAGAGGCAAAATTAATTAAAGAAATAGAAGCCTCTAGAGTGGAACTAGATAAGTCATTCGGTCAAAAAGTTTGGGATTTCATCAAAAGTTATTGGCTTTATGCTTTTATACCTTTCGTACTAATCGCAGGCATTTATATTGTTAGAATTATTATTTACAAAAGGGGGAACAAAGAATATGTATAAGAAGTTTACTAAAATATTATTATTTATTATTTTACTTAGCCCACTAAGTGTGTATGCTCTAAAAGATAGGGTTACAGTTTCATCAACTGGATGGAATTATGATTATTTTTCAACATACAATTGGGCGGGTACAAGTTCAAAAGAAATGACTAAAAAAGATTGTGAAAAAAAAGGTGGAAAAATAGACCCAAATACAGAAGTAGCTGAATGGATTCAATACCGTGCCACTTGTTCAGCTTCAAAAAATGGTAAAAGTGCTTCTAGTGAAGCATATGGTACAAAAAAAATAAAAGCAGAAGTTACATGTAAACAAAATGTAGTTAAGGCAATGAAAAGTAAAGGTGTAAAGATTACTATTAAAGATGTAAAAATAGATGGGTCAGGTGTTTACTTAAAACAATACTCAAAAACTAGACCTGGTAAGGATATGGCAAAAAGCGGAAACACTGATAATTATAGATATATGTGTTCTATTTCAAAAAGTGGAGTAAGTGAAAAAGCTTTACCTCACGAAACACTAAGTGCTAATGGAGAAACTGCATATTGTTTACTTCCTGGTAAACCATTTAAAAGTGGTGGCGACACTTATGTTTTAAAGAAGAGTTTTGATATATCAAATTGTAAAAAAACAACAGATGCATTAGAATGTATGCTTGCACAAACTTTTATAGATGCTAAAAATGCAGGCGCAAGTGATATGACTACTTTAATGGCTTTAAGATTTGTTGCTGCCAAAATGGGACATGGTTCTAGTGGATTCTGGGATGGTAAAAACCTTTTCAACAAGGCAAATGTTTACGGAATGACACAAAAATATATTGATAGCAAAGGATACACTGGCTCTACTAAGTCACCTAAAAATGGTATTATTTACTCTAAAGGTCATGCAAGTGAACTTAGTCAAGCAATATCCATATATAATGGAGTTAAAAATGGAAAAGACATGTGGACACCTAAAATTGAGTTAAAATCATCAGAACTCAAAGATGGAGTACTAACAGTTAAAATAGAAACTAATTTTCCAACCGATACTAATATAGATTATATAAAATTATCAAATGGAATGACAGCAGACACTGTAACAAAAGAAGCTTGTGGTGATAAACTATGTATAACATTCACTGTTCAAATGAAAAGTGAAGACTGTAAAGGACCAATGGATATAATAATTGGTTATAATAACAGCAAAGATATGATTAGCAAGGTAGGATACTACGTTTCGGCATCAGACCCTAGTAAACATCAAGATGCATGGATTTTTGAACCTGGTCAAGCAGAAGCAAAACTTAAAGATGCTGACTTATGCGATGCGAAAGTTTGTGAACAAGACCCAGAAACTGGAAAATGTTATGGATTAAATGGTCAAGAAATTGATTGCAATAAAATGGATGAAGAATGTAATAATACTCCAGGAGATTATTGTCCTAATGATGGAAAACCTATAGATGAAATGCCTAGTGACTGTGAAGAATCTAGTACTGGAAAATATTATGACAAAGTAATGTGTACAGTATTAAACTCTAATCCTACAGTAAAATCTAAATATTATGTTGAATATGGAGACACTTATGGTGGAGGCTACTGTGAGATGTATTGTAGAGAAAGCAATGAATTTACTTTTATGGATGTAGAAACAGTAAAAGCTGGAAGAAGTTTTAAACATCACCTAACTGCTAAAGGAATTGATGGTAGTGATTTCAGTGTAGTTGTTGAATCTAAAAGACAATGTGCTTCAGTTATTGACTATGAAAGATGGTTGGGTGATTACAAATCAACAAACGACCAAATATTAGAAATTTGGAATCAATATTCACAGTGGAAAACAAATGCAAATCATGAAATAAATGAACCTATACCATATAGTTGTCCAGGATGTTCTGATACTTGTGGTGGAGGATGTAAAGGCCCTATAGTAAACGGAAAATGTACTAGCTATTATCCTACATATACTGTAAAACACGATGCTGGTCCATCAGGTTTATTAAATCATTATCATACAGTTAATGGAGTAAGCAATAATTATGGATTTACAAATTCAAGAATACTAAATGAGAAAGAATATATTGGAGCAATAGTTAATACTGTACAAAACTCTACTTCATATGATGCACAAGATACACTAGATTATAGTTGTGGATGTAATGGCTTTTCTTGTAATGTTACAACAGTAGAAAGTTCCAAAGTAATTGCAGCAAGACTAAAAAGTCAATACGATAACTTGATTAATAAAAGAAAAAAATTAATTAAATATATTAAAAACTGTAATATACAACAAAATACTGAAACTTATAACGAAATTATAAAATATGATGTTGGTAATGAAATTGATATAAATTACTATAATGAAGTATATAACGGAGTACAATATAACAATTTAATTCCACATCCAACAACTATGTTAGAATCAGAAACAATGCTAGAATATGCAGGTTATGGTAACCCATGGATATATGATTCAAATGAATGGAAAGATTACTGTGGAGACTGTGGTGGTTCTTTAGAAGACCTAGGTTCGAGCACTGATAAAGACTTAGTATATTATGAATGCTCTGGTGAAGAAACAAGTGCAAAATGTATTAATAAACCACAAAGAATTCCAACAAATGGTATTGCAAGTGTAAGAGTAAGCAAAACTACAGCACACTACCAAGGAAATGAAATATGTACTCAACTATTTACTGGAACTGTTGCAAACTCTTCAAATGGAGAAGGGTACTGGGTATGTATGGGAGATAAATTATATCCAACATCTCCAAACACATTAACTGGTAAATATCCTTTAGAAATAGATTATAAAAATATAGGTTCTACAGATAGAAGAAAATTAGCTAAATTTAGAGATGGCAGTCTAACATGTGCTTATCAAGTAATAAATGACTTAAATAAGTATGACTGTGATGATAATTTCCATGAATGTTACACATGTGATGACAGTAAAGAAGACTGTGATCCAATTGATGATGACGATCCAAGAACAAAAGGATTTGGAATGTACTTTAGAAGTGTAGATACAACTGATTTATTTCCTAACTCACAATATAGTCCAACAAAACCTGGTGTGGTAAACACAAGAACAAGAACTATAGGTAGAAACTGGGTAAATGCAATCGATGTAATTAATTCTATCCAATCAATAGAAAATATACTTGAAAAAGAACCACAATATGTAATTGAATTAAATGCAAAAGACATAAAAGAAATTAGAGAATACAATAAAGATGTTAACGATTACTTAGATTATAGTTTAGATTGTGAAGATAGTTATAGATGTTATAGTACATTCTTAACTAAATTTAATAACATAGTAAAAACAAACAATATGAGAAATATGCCTAATGGATCTATATATTTCTATCAAAGGTAGGTGAAGTAAATGAAAGAAACTTATTGGACATATTTAATAATTATACTTGGATTACTTGTAATAACTATAATGATTTTAATACAAGATTTAAGTAGTACAAATGAAGAAGATTATTATTTAACTAGAGAAGTTATGGAAGCAGCAATGATAGATAGTATTGATTATGGGCTTTATATGGAAACAGAAGACATTCGTATAATAGAAAGCAAATTTGTAGAAAATTTTACAAGAAGATTTGCTGAAAGTGTAAATGATAGTAAAGATTATACTTTAGAATTTTATGAGATATATGAGTATCCTCCAAAAGCAACGGTAATAGTTAAAACTAAGACTAAAAATTATTCGGTTACAACTGATTCAAGTGTAAACTTTGATATAATAAATGCACTTAGTGGAATACTTGAAACAAAATATTAAAAAAATATAACACTTATAATTGATTTTATAAGTGTTTTGTTTTATAATATTTATTAGAATAGGAGGAGTTATGAATAAGATATTGATTTCATTTAAAAGATTTTTTAGTAATAAGAATACAGTTACTATATTTTGTGTGATAGGAGCAGTTTTAGTATTGTGGTTTGGTTATAATTATAGAATTAAACAAGAAACTAATCCAATAAGTGTACCTTATGCTAAGGTTGAAATACAACCACGTACACAAATAACTGAAGATATGATAGGTTACGTTAAAATACCTAAAAATATGCTTACTAATAATAATGTAATGAATGCAAGTGACATAATTGGAAAATATGCTAATTATAATACTGTTATTCCTAGTGGAAGCTTATTTTACAAGTCAACATTAGTGACATGGGCTGAAATGCCAGACTCTGCATGGGCTGATATACCTGATGGATACACTGTAGTTAGTCTAAGTGTTAATACTGAAACTACATATGGTAACTCAATTTTCCCAGGAAACTATATTGACTTATATTATGCAACATATGATGAAACTGGTAAATTATTACTTGGAAAATTAATTGAAAGTATTGAAGTATTAGCTGTAAAAGATGCTAGTGGTAACCATGTATTTGAAAATAGTGGTCAATTAAAAGCACCAAGTTCATTAATATTTGCTGTACCTGAAAGTATGCATTTACTTCTTAGAAAAGCAAGTTATTTAAGTGGTGAATTAATTCCAGTTCCAAGAAATAAATCATATAGTGAAAACCCTAGTGCAACTGTTGTAAGTAGTGAATACATTCGAGACTTTATACTAAGTCAAACTGTAATATTACCTGAACAAATCGATAACAAAGGTGTTGGAACATTAGAATAATAGGTGACTAATATGAACAATACAATATTTGATCAAATTGATTTTGGACCATTAAAAGAGTATTTAGATAATGATGATATAACAGATATATCATATTCTAATGGAGGGCAAATACACCTAAAAACTCTAACACAAGGTGTTATAAGAGTTGAAAAGCCTGGTGTTGATAATGCACTTATGGAAAAACTTGCCTTCCAGTGCTCTAACGTAATGGGAAAAACTTTTAACATGGCTAGTCCATTTTTGGATGCTGAAAGTGCAGAATTGCGTTTAAACTTTGTACATGATTCAATTGCTACAAATGGAATAGCGTGTGTTATACGTAAAACACCAGCTAAGATTAGACTTAATAAAGAGAAATTACTTAATGAAAACTACATTAGTTTACCAATGCATGACTTTTTATTTAAGTGTGTTGAAGGACACTGTAACATAATTGTTAGTGGTGAAACTGGTAGTGGTAAAACAGAACTTGTTAAATATTTAGCAAGTCATACAAAGGAAAATGAAAAAATTATAACAATTGAAGATACTTTGGAACTTCATTTAGACAGAATATTTCCTCATAGAGATATAGTTGCAATGAAGACAAATAATATAGCAAGTTATAGTGATGTACTAGTTACTTGTATGAGACAGAACCCTAGGTGGATACTTTTATCTGAGGTTCGTAGTGCTGAAGCAGTTACTGCAGTCAGAAACTCAATATCAAGTGGACACAACATACTAAGTACAATTCACTCAGATAAAGCTAGTGGTATTCCAATGCGTTTATATAGCTTACTTGAAACTAACTTAGATGTAGAACAATTCTTAAAAACAATACATAGATATATACATTTAGGTGTTCATGTAAAGGGTTATATGAGTAAAAAGTATGGAAGATTCCAAAGAGAAATAGTTGAAGTTTGTGAATTTTATGTAGATGATGATAACGAAGCAAAATGTAATATTCTTTATTCTAAAGGAATGGATGGAGTAGAAGTTTATCATAATCCTACAAGTAAACTTTTAGATTACTTAGATGCTCAAGGTATTTATTTACCTAGAGAAACTTTTGTAAAAGAAAGTAGTACTTTAAAAGAAGTTAAAAATGATACAATAGAAGTTATTTAAAATGGAGGTGACTTATGTATATAGAGATAATTATAGTGTTTATCATCTTTATGTTTCTAGCCTTATATAGAATAAGTGAAGGTGAGAATATTTATAAATTTGTTTCTAGAAGTGTATTAGATGTATACAATAAATATGCACCTTATTCATTTAAGATGGTAAGAGAAAAGACTAAAGAACTAGGTCAAGAATATACTCCAAGACAATATGTTTTACAAGTTTGTATATTTGCTGGAGGTGCTGCAATAGTTTCATATTTATACTTTTATAGTATAATAATTTCTATATTCTATGCTATAGTAGCTATTATGTTTATTCCTTATTTAGCATATCTTAGATGTAACAGAGTGTATAGTGAGTTCTTATTTGAACAAGTTCAAGTATATGCTACTAACGTAATTATGGAATTTAATACTACACAATCTTTTGTTAAGTCACTTGAAGGAGTAAGAGATAGTGGAGTTTTAGAAGAACCAATGCTTAGTGATGTTAATGAAATGATAAGAATAGCATACTCTAGTTCTACTATAGATAGTGCTATTGAATACATGAATAGTAAATATGACTATTATATTATTAGAAATATGCATCAACTATTCTTACAAATTACTAATGAAGGTGCTAAAGATTCAGGTGAAGCACTTGAAGGTATGATGATGGATATAGATAGTTTAGTAGAAAATGTATATAGAGATAGAATAGATCGTGCAAACTTTCATAAACATTTTATTACATTTGGTGTAGCTTTATATTTCTTAGTAGCTCTAATTCAAATATTACTTGGTAATGAAACTTATATGGGATTAGTAAGTTTATGGTATGTAAAACTTATGTTACATGCAATAATACTTATAAACACTTATTTCTTAGTTACAGGAGAAAAATATTATAACGAGGATGTGGGTGCCGAATGATGTGGGAGATAATGGTAGTTGGCATACTAATGGTTATCATGTTAGTTGCCAATGGTAAAATTGATGGAAACAAATTTGTTAAAGATAATAGTAGAATATTTCAGCTATTAAGAGAAGATGATTTTAATTTTCTTGTAATGGCTAAATATGGAGATCAAGCAGATGCAGATGTTCTATTTAACAAAAGAGTTAAAGATGGCTTATTTACATTAGTATTTGTATTCTTTATAATGTTAATGATGACTAAAACATTATCTTTCTTAAATTTAGTCATATGTTTTGCAATAGGTTATGTTGTTTTTAAAAGTGGATATACAAATTTAAAAAACTACTATAAAAAACACTTACATGAAATTGATTTATTACTTCCTTACTATTTAAAGAGTTTGGAAATATTAATTCAGCATTATACAGTTCCAGTAGCACTTAGTAAAAGTATCGATAGCGCACCTAGTATATTTAAAGAAGGTTTAAGAGAACTTACAGGTAGTATTAATGCAGGTGACTCAAGTATTGATCCTTATATGGCATTTGCAATAAAATATCCAGTAAGAGATTCAATGAGAATGATGAGATTGCTTTATAGACTAGGACTTGGTGATCAAGAAAGAAAGCAAGAACAACTAATTGTTTTCTCTAGAACAATTTCTAACTTACAAGCTAAAAGTAGAGAAACTAAATATAAAGAAAGACTTGAAAGAATGGAGAAGAAAACTATGGTTATGTTGTCAACTACTGGTGTTGGAGTAATGATAGTATTACTTCTTTCAATAATCAGAACATTTCAAGCAATGTAAAAGCACGTTTTGTGCTTTTTTTATATAAAGATTAAATTTTGGTGTAAAAGAAGTAAAATTAAACTTTAAAACGATTATTTTGTGGTAAAATAAAATTATAGGAGAGAAGTGATTATGATTTTAGATATTATTTTATTAATTGTTGGGTTTATATTCTTAATTAAAGGTGCAGATATATTTGTTGATGGTGCATCTTCTACTGCTCAAAATTTTAAAGTTCCAAAAATGCTTATTGGACTTACAATAGTAGCTTTTGGCACTAGTGCACCAGAGTTTGCTGTATCTATGAGTGCACTTGCTAATGGAAATACTGATATGGTTCTTGGTAATGCAATTGGTAGTAATATTTTAAATATACTTTTAATTTTAGGTATTGCAGCAGTTATTAAACCTATAAAAGTAAAAGATGAAACTGTTAAGAAAGAGCTACCTTTAACTCTTTTGATATCAACACTTTTAGTTGTTGTGTTTTTAGATATAAAGTTAGCTAATCAATTAAGTAATCAGATAACTAGATCTGATGGTATTGTTTTATTATTATTTTTTTCAATTTTTATTTACTATCTGATTACACTTGCTTTACAAAAAAGAGATAAAGTAGAGAAACCAAAGTTTAAAATTGGTCAATCTATATTTTTAGTAATAGTTGGGTTAATGGCTATTATTGCAGGAAGTAATATGGTTGTTAATAGTGCTTCATCTATAGCTAAGTTATTAGGACTTAGTGAAAGAGTTATCTCTCTTAGTATTATTGCATTTGGTACTTCTTTACCTGAATTAGTTACTACTATAGTTTCTTCAAAGAAAGGTGAACAAGATTTACTTGTGGGTAATATTATAGGAAGTAATATTTTCAATATTTGTATTGTTTTAGGTGTTCCTGTTAGTATATATGGGTCTATTACACCAATTAACTTTAATGTTATAGATTTAATAATGTTAATTTTATCAGCACTTATAATTTATATATTTTCTTATACTAAAAAAACTGTATCTAAAACTGAAGGAGTTATAATGTTATTCTTGTTTATTATTTATTATACATTGGTATTTGTAGTGTAAATTTGTCATTTTTTGATAAAAGTGTTATTAAAATTCTTGATAAACTATAAAAAATCAAGTATAATAATAAATGTAAAATATGATAGAGGAGGATGAAATATGAAAGAAGCAACTGGAGAATTAAATATGACAGTTATCACTGTAGTTGCTATTGCTGCAATTGCTGGATTATTCTATGCATTTGTTTGGCCAATGATCCAACAAAGTATTGTACAAAATACATGTAACACTATGGGTTCTAACTGGAAAGCAGAAAAAACTGAAAATGGTGCTACAACTGATGGATGTACTGCAGCAAAAAGTGATAATGCTGGTGGTACTACTTGGCAATGTTGCCCACCTGGAAAAGGTACAAATTCTGCAAATTAAGAAAGAAGGTTAATGTATGAGAGAAGCATTTGGTGGTTCATGGTTACTTGGATTCGTGGCGCTATTCATAGTGCTTTTTTCTGCATACCTAGCTGTATCTATAAACTATACTAAAGCATTTAAGGCTAAAAATAAAATAATTAACATAATCGAACAAAACGAAGGAATGTCCAAAAGTGTAGGAGATGTTCGTAATAAAACAGATGAAGAACTTAATAAAGGCAAAACTACTGAAGATAAGATATATTACTACTTGAAACAAGCAGGCTTCGTTATTGATAAAGAAACACTAAGTGGTAGATGCCCAGATGATACAGATGACACTACATTATATGCTGGCGGTTATTGTGTTAAGGGTATTTCTACTAGAGAAGGTAAATA
The DNA here is from genome assembly GCA_000438415.1 of Clostridium sp. CAG:628. GTDB lineage: Bacteria > Bacillota_I > Bacilli_A > RF39 > UBA660 > CAG-628. Next base: position 57,164 of record FR902235.1, on the reverse strand, counting down.
CTATAAAGTAACAACATTTGTAAAAATAGAATTGCCTGTTATATGGGTCAATATTACAGTACCTGTAAAAGGTGAAACAAAAGTAATATATCATATTAATGAATAGGAGGACTTATGAACGTTATAATTGCTAATAAATACAAAGAAATGCTTATGAATCTTGATATAGAAGTAATTAAGTCTATTGAAGGCGAGTTTGAAGTAAGTGAAATAGTTGATCAATTTACTAATTTCTATTTTGACAGAATGATTCTTGATATAACAGCTATTAAAAACTATCAAAACTTGGACAATTTACAAAAATTAAGTATTAATTTTGATATGAATAAAGTTATTTTACTTTTAGATAATAGTGAAGAAAGTAATACTAAAAATTATCTTTCTAAATTAATTAGTATGGGTATATATAATTTTACTAGGAATGTAGATGGAATAAAGTATTTACTTGATAATCCTAATAGTTATAGAGATGTAGCGCATCTTCATAATGTTGATAATACAGTTGTATATGAAACGGGTGAAGGTAGTGGTATTACAAGAATTATTGGGGTTAAAGCTTTGACTGAAGGGGCTGGTGCTACTACACTAGTTTATATGTTAAAAAAACATTTAGAAGTTAATTATAGTGTGTGTGCTCTAGAAGTAGATAGAAGAGACTTTAATTACTTTAATGATAACAAAGATATGTATTCAACCACTAATCAAGATTTAGCTAAAGAACTAATGAAAAAAAGAAACTATAATGTTGTATTAGTTGACTTAAATGGATTCGCTGATCCTGATATATGTAATGAGGTTCTATATTTAGTAGAGCCATCTACAATTAAATTAAATAAACTTCTTATGAAAGACAAAAGAGTCTTTGAAAAACATAGTAAAGATAAAATAGTTTTAGTTAAAAGCTTTATATCAAATGGAGAAATGAGCGAATTTGAATATGAAACAAGATGTAAAGTATTTTATAATATGCCTGCATTAGATGAAAGAAAAGAAGTAAATAGGGAAGTAAATACACTTCTTGCAAAACTTGGCTTTGTAAAGCAAAGTACTGGAAAAAACAGTGACGATGGCAAGGGAAAATTATTAGGAATGTTTAAATTTTAGTGTAAAATAATAGATAATATTTGACATTATAAGAGTTTTATATTAAAATTAACTTAGAAAGAGGGAGAAATTATGATGTATATTTTAGGAATGTGTGAAAGTTTAAAAGTTGTATGGACTTTATTCGGATACGTTATTTGGGCTATTAAAGTAGTAGTACCTTTATTATTAATCATATCTGGTATGATCACTATGGCTAAAGCAGTAATGGAGAAAGATGAGAAAAAAATTAAAGATGCTCAGAATCTTTTAATAAAAAAAGTTATTGCAGCAGTTATTGTTTATTTAGTTATAACTATTACTAAAGTTGTAATTAGTTTAGTAGCTACTGGTGACTGGGAAACATGTGTTGAATGCGCTTTTAATCCATTTAGTGGAAATTGCGAATTTGTTAGAACTGATATTCCTAGTGGTATGTAATTAAAAATGAAATTAGCACTTTTATAAGTGCTTTTTTTATGATATAATACTAAGTAGTGGGAGTGTGTTCTAGATTATGAAAAAAGGATTAACATTTATTTTAACATTTATACTAAGTTTTATATGTATAACTTCTTACGTTAACGCTGAAGATGGACTTAGTTGTACATTCTTGTATGATACAACTAATGAAAACTCTGATAAATCAAGTATAACTTTACCAATAAATTTTTACGGAGATAATTATTTGGGAAATTTTAAAATGACAGTAAAAGGAAAAAGCATTAATAGATATAGTAATGATGGAAACCTTGATGTATCAAATTATCCTTATGTTGAAAAGAATGGCACTAGATATTACATTGCATACTCTGATGGCTTTAATGCAGCTCAAAGTTTTGGAACGAATGATGATGGTAATGTTAAATGGGATTGCTCATTAATTAAAATATACACAAGAGAATCTGAAAGAAAAAATACTAGCGGTAATAAAGTAAAAGTATTAATATTAAGTTCAAATTTAAGTGATGGTAAACTATTAATAGACAAATCAACTACTGAAATAAATTCTGGTAGTACTACATTTAAAGGTGGTTTTGACTTATGTGCTTTAAATAGTATAGGTGATACAAAATCAGCTGAACAATGTAGAACAAAAGGAAAACAACAAAGCAATATCATAATAAATAAAGATGTTAATGGTAACTGGTATGTTAGCATAGATGGTAATAAATCACTAGTTGATGAAAATGCAAGTGGGAACTACGTATGGACTGGTAATGGTAACTTATCTTATAAAAAAGGTTTTGCAATAACTAAAGAGGACTGGGAGAGTTTAAAATCAGCTATTGAAAACGGTACAAAAGATATCTATGTTACTGCAAAAGATAATAAATTTTTAATAACAGCAAGTCCTGTTAGTGGAGGAGACGCAGCATCTATAAAAGTAAGTACAAACTATTCAGTTAGCGGAGACAATAGTTACGCTTGGAATAATGGTAAACCTTCTACGTCAATAGGAGCTTGTGTTAACTATTTGGGAAGTGCGAGTACTGAAAATACCCCAGCATATTATTTAAATAAAGCATTCTTTATAATGAAAATAGTATCAATATTAGGAGTAATACTTTTTAGTATGTTGGATTTTGCTTCGCAAATCACTGCAAATAAAGACAATTTAATACCTACAGCGAAAAAATGTGGTAGAAGATTAATAATAGTTATTTTATTACTTTTATTACCAACATTTATAGATATGATAGGTAATATAATAGGACAACAAGATATATTATGTGGAATCAAATAAATATGAAAGGAGAATAAATTATGAGCTTTATTATAACAGGATTAAATGTACTTGGCTTTGCAATACCAATAGTATTTGATATACTCTTGTTATTCGATAGTTTAATCTATAGTATAGCAGCGTACTGCTTACAAGCATTCTTTGAAATAGCACGCTTTAATATAAATTCTAACTCAATTAATGGAACTAATGTTGTAGAAGCCATCATGTACAGAGTAATGGTTCTAGGTGGAGTGTATGCTTTATTTAGACTAGGAATATCACTAATTAATTATATAATTAATCCACCAGATGCAGATACTGCTAGTAAAAACGGAAGCAAAATATTAAAAAATACAGTTATAGCTATATTATTACTAGCATCAAGCAAATTTATATTTAACTTTTTATATAATTTTTCTACTTCAGTTATTGATAATGGTACGATACAACAAATAATATATGGACCTGAAGCTGAATATCCTGACTATAGTGAAGAACAAACATCTAAAAGTTTTGTAAATGGAGTATTCCTAATACTATTCAAAAGAGGAGATGATACAACATTTACTAGTGATGCTGCAAAAGCTGCAGTTAGTCATGTTGCCTCTGGTGAAGCGAGTATACTAACACTTTCAGATTATGCTTATTCTTCAGACTTTCATTACATTCCAATTTTAACAACAGTAGTCGGAATTATGCTAATATACTATTTTGGAAGTTTTGCAATAGAACTTGGAGTTCGTTTATTTAAATTATTCATTTTACAAGTAATATCTCCAATTCCAATTATATTGTCAATAGATCCAAAACAAAATAAAAAACTTTCAAACTTTGCAAAAGCATATTCCGGTATTTATATTTCGTTATTTATTAGAATTGTAACAGTTTATATGGCATTTGTATTATTAAATTTAATAGAAGGAATATTTGGACAACTAGGGAAGTTAACAGATACTGCAACAACTGGTTTCATTTCATTAGATGCAACATTTCTTGTAGAAATATTACTTATTATAGCATGCTTTCAAGCAGCTAAAGAACTACCTAAATTAATTGAAGAAGCTCTTGGTACTAAATTAGGATTAGGTGATGCAGGCAAAGGATTTAAGGCAGCCCTTATGGGTTCAGTTGGAGGAACTCTCGGACTAATGACTGGAGCAGTTGCTGGTGGAATTTCTGGTGGACTAGGTGGAATAGTAGCTGGAGGATTCTCAGGTGCATGGAATGGTGCGACAAAAGGTGCAGCAGCAAAAAATGCTGTAGGACTTGCTGGAACTGTTGTAGGAAATACAAAAGGTGCGCTTGCAACAGGAGCTCGCGTTGCAGGCGCTGGTGGCCTAGGTGCATTTATGTTAGGTGGCGTTGAAAACTTCTTTGGTGGAAAAGGCAGGGATGAGGCAACTATTGCAAAATTTGAAGGTGATATCAAAGAAAAAGATAAGTTAATTGCAGCTACAGAAAAGAAACTAGAAAATTCTAATCGTGCTAATGAACTTAGAAATAATATAGAAAATACTCTAGGAAATGGATTTGTTAGTGAACATGGTTCACTTAATGAATTCATGTCAAGAGATGCAGAACTAAGTAAATTACAAGAAGCAGTTAGAATAAATAATGATAACTTATTCTATAATGACAACCCAGAATACCGTCAAATAGACATAGATAGAGTTGAAAATAGAAAGAAAGAACTTGCAGAAACTTATAACTTAGAAAGAGATAGTTACATTAAAGAAAAAATGGATACATTCTCTGCAGTGGATAGTGTTCCAACATCTAATTTCGATCAAAACTTAAAAGACTTAATCAGTGATTACAATGAATTTGTTGATAAAAATGGATACACTGATAGAAAGATTACTAGTTATGACTCTTATAATAATTCAAAATCTAAAGCAGAAAGCGATAATAGAGAATATCAAAGAGAAATTGCGAAATATGAAAAAGAAAAGAAAGCAATTGAAGAACGAAAGAAAGAATTTATTGAAAGTGATCCTCATAGGAGAAGAAGTCAAAGAGATGAAAAGTATAAACACCCACCAAGAAAAACTAACAATAATTAAAGTAATAAATAGATTTAGAAAGGAAGAAAGAATATGAATAATAATATGTATATAATACCAGCTAATGCTAAGAATGGTAAACTTATATTTAATGTATTTAGAGGTATAGACTTAGTTGTTTTCTTAGCAGGTCTTGGATCATCACTGTTGTTCTTTATAGCAATTCAGTCAACCTCTTCAATAGCATTAATAATTAAATTATTACCTGTATGTATTTGCTCATTCTTAGTAATACCTATAGCATATTACCATAATGTAATGTGCTTTCTAAAAGAAATGTACTTATATTTATCTAATAGAAGAGTTTATTATTGGAAAGGATGGTGTGTGAGAAGTGAGTACAGTGAAAAGTAAGAATACTGAAAGTTGGTTACCCATTAGATCTATACTAAATGGGGCAATTCAACTAGATGATGGAATGCAAGTAACTGGTGTTAAAATACAACCAAAAAATATATTTATAATGGACTATGATACTCAAAAAAATGTTATATATAACTTAAGAAACTTATATAACACTTTAGATTATGAATTTTCTATTATAGTTGCTGATAGACCAGTAGACATTAACGTTTACTTAAGTCAATTACAATTACTATATAATAATGTACAAACTCCAGTACTTAAAAAATTAATTATGCAAGATATAAATAAAGCTAACTTATTTATGAGTAAAGAAGTTGGGGTAGCTGATACTGAGTATTATATCTTGTTTAGAGAAAGAAGGCCTGAGATAATACAAAAAAGAATACAAAACTTAATAAGTGGATTAGCAACATGTGGGCTAATGGCTACTCAAACTACTAATGATGATTTGAGAGTCTTACTAGATGGATTTTTAAATGCAGGAAGTAAAACAGAATTTGGGACGGTGATGGGTTCATGAACTTAAAAAGTCAATTAGCGCCTAAAGGGCTAGAATTTAGACCAGGGGATATGGTTATAAGTGGTAAATATTGTTGTTTCTTAACTGTAATAAGTTATCCTAAAATGATAAACGAAGGATATCTTGCAAATCTAACTCAATATTCTGGAATAAAGGTAATAATAAAACATATACCAATAGATTTTTCAGTATTAAGTAAAATGCTTAATAAAGAAATTGCTGATATGAAAATGAAGTATCAGAATGAACATGATAGAACAATTCAAGAAAGAATTAGGCAAGACTATGAAAGTATTGAAAGTTTTATAACAATGCTTACAAGTACACAAGCTAGAATATTTGACTTCCAAATGCATGTTATGGTAATGGCTGATAGTCAAGAAGAGTTAGAAAATAAGAAGATTCAAGTAAAGAATTATTTAGATGCTATGGGAATGAAGGGAATAGTATTAAGATACGAACAAGAGAAAATACTAAAGAGTTGTTTACCAATATTCCCTGACTCAGATATAGAAGAAAGAATTGGAACACCTATTCCAAGCATTACAATGAGTGCAATGTATCCATTTGTATTTGATAGTATCAAGGACCCAGGCTTATCTTGCTTACTTGGTGTAGACTTTTCTGGTGGTATTATATTATTTAATCAATTCTTATATCAAATTAAGAAAGAATTTAATAGAAATAATGCTAATATGATTATTTTAGGTACATCAGGAAGTGGTAAATCAACTGCTGCTAAGATACTTTTAAGAAGTAATATAAGAAATGGACACAAGATAGTTGCAATAGACCCAGAAGGAGAACTAGAAGACATGACTAGACTTTATGGAGGAGACTTCATTAATCTAGGATTAGGTGGAGAATACGGAATGATAAATCCACTTGAAGTAATAGTTGACTCTGATGCTGAAGAAGGCGGAGGTAATGCTGTTTTAACTAGAACATTACAGTCACTTAAAGCATTCATGAAGTACTATAGTCCTGATATAGAAGAAGACGTACTTACTTTATTTAGTGAAGTAGTCCAGGACACTTATAAAAGATACAAGATAGACTATGAAACAGACTTTAGTAATTTTACTAGTGAAGACTATCCAACATTTGATGATGTGTATGCAACTATTAAAGGAAGACTTTTATCAATGGTAGAAGCTACTCGTGAAAAAGAAGTAATGGAAAAACTTGAGTTAAAAGTTAGACCTTTAACAAAAGAATTAAGATATTACTTTACTGGACACACTACAGTAGAGCCTAATAGTGACTTCATAGTATTTAATATAAGAGAACTAATGAATAGTGATGCTAACATAAGAAATGCTTTATTCTTTAACATATTAAAGCATGCATGGGGATTATGTCTAGACAAAGACACTAATACAATACTTATGGTAGACGAAGCACACACACTTCTAGCTGATAGAAATACTTTAGGAGCAGAGTTCCTAGCACAAGTACAAAGAAGAAGCAGAAAGTATAACACAGGTACAATAATTATTACACAACAACCTACTGACTTTGCAAGTCCAGAAGTAATTGTACATGGTAAAGCAATATTTGATAATGCAAGTTACTATTTAGTAATGGGCTTAAAGAAACAAGCAGTAGAAGATTTAAGTAGACTAATAGACTTAAATGATCAAGAAAAAGAAAGCATAAAAAGATATAATCAAGGAGAAGCACTATTTGTGTGTGGATCACGTAGAATGAGAATCAATGTAATAGCAACTCAAGAAGAGTTAGATTCATTTGGCTCTGGTGGAGGACTATAAGAGAGGTAATTGTTATGACAGAAGAAAATAAAAATTTAAATAATAAAGACTTAAGCTCACCTAAAAAAGTGGGCTCTTCTGTCAATAATGAAGATATAAATAACATAAATTTTAAAATAAATAACACAAAAAGAAATAACTTAAGTTCATCTATGGCTAGTATGGGGGCTAATACAGTTAAAAATGCAACATCTAACTTAATGGATGCAATGTCTAGTACTGATGAAGAAAAATCTTCAACTTTTAAAAATCTTAATAACACAATTGATAATAACGTGAACAATATTAAAGAAGGTAAAAAACTAGTTAATAAATTAAAAAAAGATAATAAAAAGAAAACACCAAAAAAATTAAAAGATATATTTATTGGTGAAAATAAAAAACTTAAAATATTAGGAACTATTTTAAGTGGAGGATTCATCTTAAAAGTATTCTTAATTATAATAGTAGCAACTGTATTTGCAATGGTTGTACAAAATCTAATGATTAAATTTGGTTTAACAGGAAATGATTCCTATGAGGTATTTAATAAAAAATATAATGAATACCTAAGTAGAGAAGATATAGATGATATATTTGATGAAAACGTAACTGACCCATGTGGACCAGTTAGCTGGTTCAATAAATTAAAACATTTTGTAGGAATATATGATTTAACTAAAAATCAGGATTTATGTTTATATATTAGAAAAAGTCTTGAGAAAAAAGAATCGTTACCTGGAATTAGTAATTTGGGTCCAGGTTACTTCTTTAGCTCATTCTATTATGCATATGATACTCAAAACATTGATAAAGATGGACATATGTTTATAGAAGTAAAACAACCTGATGATGATACAGTACAGGCTACAGACTTGGATGCAGTTGCAACCCTTTTTGAAACAGGTATATATAAAAAAGAAGATATAGATTACTTACTAGATAATTACATATTAGAATATAATTTTAAACAAGAAGATGTTCACTATTACCAATGGATAGTAGATGAACAAACAGGGATAGGTGCTTGTTACTCATTTAATGATTACGTTTATAACGAAATAAGTGAAACTAAATTTCAAGCATATTTAAGATTTGGAAGTAATGTTGCTAGTTCTTTTCAAAGAGATAGTAATGTAGTAAAAGCGTATGGAATGACTAGTAGTGAATGTTTAGAAAAATTAGAGAATGATTTGGGACCTAAACCTAGTCTAGCAATTTATAGTACTAAATTAGATTTAACAACACATGATGAAGAAATACCAACAATTGTTATAAATAATCCATATTACCCAGCATATGATGGAACATACACATATCAAGATGGATTTATTTATAAAACATATCCTAAATATAAAAAAGAATATACAATAGATTCTATTGAAGTACCATTTGATTACAAAGTAAATAGAAATATAGAAGAAATAATGGAATATATTAGATCAAGACAAGACTATACTAATTATGTATTAGGTTATCCAAATACTGTAGTAACAGATTCAAATTCAGGAAGTACTACAAATTGTACATATACAGTAAACGGAACAAACATGAGTGGTATAAAAGTAAAACTAGTACATGCTAAAAACTCAGCTGTCCCAGGAGTAAATACTGGAGATGAAATCGAAGGACAAGAATTAGTTGATTTTGAAAAATATATTTTAGGTGTTGTATATGCAGAAAATGGTTCTGCTCCCGAAGAAGCAATTAAAGCTCAAGCAATCGCGGCCAGAAATTATGTATTAAATCGTGGACATTTAATGGAAGAAAATGGTCAAAAAATACTTAGAATAACAAATTCCACTTATGATCAAACTTATTGTGATCCAGATGCTGGATGTGATAGATGTATAGGATCAAATGGTGTTGTAAGTTTATATAAAAGTGGTACTACTCCTCCAGGAAGCACATGTGTAAGTGTAAGTCCCTTACCAAATGATTCATATGTTAGAAAAGCTGTTAAAAGTGTAAGTGGTGTTGTCTTACAAGATAATAATGGAAATACAATAAATACTCCATATATAAGTACCACACAACGTGCTTGGAATGAAATGGCAAAAGAAGGAAAAGATTATATAGAGATGCTTCGTTTAACTTATGGAGAAAGTTCTTTCTCAAATCCTAGTTGTACTTTTGCAAGTGGAGACTGGGATAACTGGAGACAAGGCGATCCACAATGGAGTAATAAAGCAGTAGGAAGTAGTAATATGGCTAAAATAGGATGCTTTATAACTGCCCATGCAAAAGCCCTTGCAGCAAGTGGAGCTCAGTTAAAAGTAAATAATTTTAATCCAGGAGTATTTATAGATGTAATAAATGCTAATCGCTGTTTAAGCGGTAATAATCTAAATGCAACATGTGCACTAAACGCAGTACTCGCTAATGGTTATGATAGAAATACTGACAGAGTGGGTGTAAGTTTAACAGGAAGTATTGGACAAAAAGCTCTAACTATAAGTAACTATTTAAATCAAGGGTACCAAATAATCTTAAGAGTAAAAGCAGAGCCTAATCAACACTGGGTATATGTAACAGGAATAAGTGGAAGCACAATTTACATGTCAGATCCAGCAAGTAATGGAAAAACAGTATTACCTACATACAACGATAAAGGTGTTGTATACATGATAGGTTATAAATTTAGATAAGGGGTAAATTTATGGAAAAAAAGAATAATTTTGAAATAATGATTATTGTATTTTTGTTATTATTTTCATTCATAATGTATGGGTTATACTTAGTTATAGAAAAGTATTATGAAAAATATACTTATACTTTGATACTTGACCCACTTACTATTTTAGAATGTAAAAAGTGGAAATGTAATGATAAAACTAGTAATATAAGTGAATACAATAATAAAGAGTATAATGTAAGTGCTGATGGAAAAGATATTGGTAAGTATACATTATATTATGATAATAATCTAGACAAATTTTATATATTTGATAACAAAAATAATAGTATAAAATATGAAGATAGTTTATATGGCTATAATGGTTCAAATATTAAATCTTATATGGTAAATAGTACTGATATTGGTCAAGATGAAATGTATGATATATTAGGTAAAAATAAATTATCTGTTAATATAAATGATATAAGTTATAGTAAAAAAATAATAGATGATTTTGATAATGATGGAAAATATGAAGAAATCTATACAATTATGAGTTCTATAGAAAGTAGTAATTATTTTAATTATTTAATATATAATGATGAAGGAAAATACAGTATAATCTTTAAACAAGAAAATACTGACTCATTAAAAGTAGGGTCTGGAGTTATTAGTAATGTTATGGATATATTTAATGATGGTAAAAAAGAATTTGTTTATAGATTAATATATTATGACAAATTAGGTGAATGTAATATAGTATACAGACTTAAGGGAAACAAATTTGTAAGTGTTAATGAATGTAACCTTAAAAATAATTAGAAGCATATGCTTCTTTTTTAATTATCACTTGACTTTATTATAAATATTTTGTAAAATTATTTTAGAATAGAGGTGGCTGTGATGAAGAAATCACAAATGGATATATCCTTAATTAGTCAAGTAGTTTTATCAGTACTAGTTATAATTATGGGTATTGTTATAATGATATTTAAGAGTTTTGGTTTATTAGATATGGTACTTTATGCAAGTATATTATTCTTTATATTTTCATTCTTTTCAGTAATATGTTACTTTGTTAAAAGAAAAGAAGGAGACTATGAAATACTTATTTTAGCATTAATAAATATTATAACTGCAACTTTTATGTTTGCACTTAAAAGTTATGATAACGAAGTAGTTTTAGGTACTGGTATGGTTATATTTACTGTTTTAATGCTAGCTAATAGATGTTATAAAGTATTCACATTAAAAAGTGAAAATAGTTATATGTGGACAGTTAAATTTATTTGTACTTTCCTAATTGGATTTTTAGGAATGTTAACATGCATTAATTTATATAAAGCTGTTACTGTTCCTACTTTAATGTTTGGATATTATTTTATTAGTCTAGGTGTAATACTAACTATAGAGAGTGTTTTTGAGTTATGTGTAACACAAGATATGTTTGATAAGTTAGTTAATACTGTAGTAGATAGTGAATATAATAATTTAGAAATGATAGATGCAATTAAAAATGAAGATGAAGTAAAAGAAGTTAGTATTAGCATGGAAAAAATGCCTGGTAAAAAAGTTTCTGTTAAAGTAAATGGGAAAGATGTAGGTAAAGAAGTTAAGAAAGAAATTAAAAAAGTTAAAAAAGAAGTAAAACCTATTGAAAAGAAAATTAAGAGTGAACTTAAACCAGTTAAGAAAGAAGTAAAAAAGAAAGTTGCACCTGTTAAAAAAGAAATTGATAAAAAGGTTAAACCAGTAAAAAAAGATATTGAAAAAAATATAGTTAAACCTATTAAGAAGGAAGTTAAAAAAGCAAAAAGAGAAGTAGAAAAAGAAGTAGTAAAAGAAACTATTAAAAGAAAAGTTGGAAGACCAAGAAAAGAAAAATAATTGGTCTTTTTTTCTTACAAGAAAATATATTTTATTAAGGGGGAATATATTATGGATATTATTAAAGTATCTAGTAAAAGTGCACCACAAAAAGTCGCAGGAGCGCTTGCCAATTTATTTAGAGAATCTAATGATTCAGTTGAAATGCAAGCAATAGGAGCAGGTGCACTTAATCAAGCAATTAAAGGTATAGCAATAGCAAGAGGTTATGTGGCACCAACTGGTAAAAATTTAATTTGTACCCCAGCATTTAGTGATATAGTACTTGATGGTGAAGAAAGAACTGCTATTAAATTAATTGTAGAGGCTAAATAATTTGAGTTCCAGTAAAATTTGTTGATAACTAAAAAAAGAAGAAGAAAATTATAGATTCTTCATCTTTTTGCTTTAAAAACGAGGTAAACAAATCCAAAATTTAGTATAATTTAATTGAAGTCTAAAATTAGTACTAAACAAAATAACTGTAGGTGTTTACATGAATAATTGTGCCAAATTTCTAACGATAAGTCATTAGTATACCATTTACACATTTCAATAAATACAAAAAAAGAACAAATAATGTTCTTAATATTTTATTAAAAATTATTAATTATATTTGTTTGCAGTTGTTTGCAGTTGTTTGCAGTTG
>FR902235.1:0-44455 GCA_000438415.1 Clostridium sp. CAG:628 | reverse complement strand
GTTGCTTGCAGTTGTTAACATTTATTAACAGCTATAAACATTTGCATACATTTTATTTTTTTGATATCCATTTTGGTTTGTTTTTTGTGCCTTTATTATGAATTAAATTTCGTTCTTTCAAGAAATATATAATGTATCTGGTTTTATTGTTTAATTCGTTTTCATCTGTTGTATCGAATAAAGGATACATATAATCATTAATTTCTTGACGACTTACACCATTACTATTCTTAATATAATTGAATAGTTTAATTTTCAATTCATCCATTTCTTCAATAGCATCCAGTACTATACCTGTAACTTTTTCAGTTAGTGGAATAGTTACAGTAAAAATCTCATCATCTTTAAAACTTGGAACTCCACGACTATATATTTTATTATATTTTGTTATTGTTTTTATTCCGGATCCTAATTCTTCTGCTAAACCTATTTCTTTAAAAAAGTTAGCTATTTTTGGGTTCTTAGGATATGGAGAATAATTATTAAGGTCAATATAACCAATATTTCTTGGTCTATTTGCATTTTCAGTCATTATTGATTCTTTGGTTATTATCAATCTAGCAGGGATTGGATTTGCATATTCTCTATGGATTAATAAATTTACACATAACTCACGAGCTATTACATCTCTAATATTAATTCTTTGATTACCATCCATATAAAACTTTTCATTTAAATGCTTCTTAACAAAATTAATTAATCTTTCATAACTTTCTATTAAGTTAGTTCTAATATCATCTCTATCATCATATCTATCAACATTGTCAACTTTTAATATTGCATCTGTCTTATAGTAAGACAATGCTGATGCTATTACATCGTCTTTACCAAATAATAGCAATCCAGCAAGGTTGATTCCTTCTTCTCCTGTCTGTAAATTTTTCTCGTATAAAGAAGCACTTCTTAACATATCCAAATCATTCATTTTTGCCCATGGATGATTTGCTACTCTATTTACAGCCATATTTCTAGCTTTATCAATTAATTCTTTTCTCAAATCATCAATTGTAGCGAACGGATATATTTTATTTTCTATATAAGTACTACTTTTTCTTATGTATAATTGTGAAATTAGTGATGTATTTCCTGTAATCTCAAAATCGCCATCTTCATTTCTATCGAATATTCTATTTGCTGTTTTATGCACATCAGAGCTTTCATACACATATATGTATAATATTTCTTTTTCACTATACATATATTCTTTTATTTCAAGATGAGCAGTTGGACTTATCTTCTCGCTATTATTACATAAATTAGCGAAATCCTTTTTCATATTTTTAACATAGTCTTTATATACACCTATAATTTCTCCATCATCTTGGACACCTAAAAAAATATGTCCACCATTTCTGTTTAACATTGAACAAACAGTTTCAAATAGACTATCTGGAAGATTCTTTTTTGCTGTTTTAAACTCAACTATTGAAGATTCCCCATCTTTAATTAACTTTAAAAGATTTTCTGGAATTTTATCTATCATAATATCATCTCCTTTTATTTATTGTACTAAATTTCTAACGGAAAGTCATTAGTATAACATAAATTTATGTTTTTTTCTGAATTTTCAGAGTAAAAAAACGAAACTCAAACTAAATAACAAACCGAAACTCAAACAAAAATAATCCTTTTTTTTCTTTTATAAATGTGGTATCATTATACTAGGGTGTAAATAATATGAATAAAAAGAGTGGTTTTACATTAATAGAAATATTATTAGTTATAGTTATTCTCTCAGTTTTAACAGTAGGTTCCATATTTGGAATAGATAAAATACAAATGAAAAGTGAAGAAAAAGCTATGAAAGAATTATATGAAACTATAGAAGAAGCAACTGATACATACATTAGTCAATATGAAGGTTATGTTAAAGAAATACTAAATGGTTCTATGACTGAAAAGTGCACTAGGTTATATACTTTACAAAATGAAGGACTTCTTAATTTCGATTTAGTTAATCCTAAAACTAAGAAGACAATTAGTGAGAATGCATGTGTAATATCTTATTTGAATGAAAAAGGTGAAATAGTTAATTTTTTTGATATAGATAATACACTTAGAAGTACTAGAATAGAAGTAAAAGTTAACAATGGGACAAGTGATAGAAATGTTAAATATGCTTTTAGAACTGCTATTTTTAATATAACACCAGATAATGGTTATATAGTAAGTAGTGTAACATGTGATAATGGAGCAGTAGGAAATGTTGACGGAAATAAAGTTATTATTACTAACTTTAACAAGAATCAAACATGTGAAGTTATAACTTCATTAAATAGTCCTGGAGAAAATAGTACTCTAGTTGATGCTATAAAGTATTATAATTCAAGAGTTAGTACTAGAACTGAATTTAATGCACCATTTTATAAGAATACAATTAATACTATATATGAGGGAGAAGAAAATAGTAAAGTTGTTTATTATTTTAGTGGGATAGATACCGAAACAGTCAAAATAAATAACTGGGTTAAGTTTGGTGGTTTCTACTGGAGAATAATAAGAACAAATTCTGACGGAAGTGTAAGACTAATATATAGTGGACAAAATGAAAATGATGAAAATGATTTTATAAGTAAAGACTGTTATTATAAAGATACAAATGGCAATTGTTTAAAAAACAATGTAGATTATTTTCATTATAATACTTCTAACATTAAAAGTATTTTAAATACATGGTTTAATAATAACTTAAGTAGTTATAATAGTTATATAAGCACTACTGCAAACTTCTGTAATGATACAACTAGTATGTATACATCAAATGGAAAAATTTATTATGGAGCTTATCAAAGATTACAAGGTTATTCTCTTATAAATGGAGAATGGTTAAATAATGAAGATAACATTAAACCAAATTATAATTGTACTGGAAGTAATTTAATAACTAATCAAAGTGTTGGTTTAATAAATGCTGATGAAATAGTTTTTGCTGGAGGAAAAGTATTTACTACAATAGAAAATATTAAATTTTGGTTTACTGGAAGTGGTGAATACTATACAATGAGTCCATTTTCATATAATGGAAGTAATGGTGTAATGTTTACTGTAACAACTGATAGATTATCAACTAACTACATGAGTGAAAAACTAAATATAAGACCTGTTATTAATTTAAAAGCCAACGTTAAATGGGTAAGGGGTACTGGTAAAAGAGATTATCCTTTTGAAGTAAGTTTATAAAAAATATAAACTTTTTTCATATGTTCGCTTGACATATGAAACTTTGTTTGCTATTATATTAATGTTCTTGAATAAAAAGAATAATTTAGTGAATATTAGATAGTGAGGTAATGCTATGGATAAAATAATTATTAAAGGAGCAAGAGAAAATAATTTAAAGAATATTGATATCGAAATACCAAAAAATAAGTTAGTTGTTATGACTGGTGTAAGTGGAAGTGGAAAGTCTAGTTTGGCTTTTGATACTATTTATGCTGAAGGACAAAGGAGATATGTTGAAAGTTTAAGTGCATATGCAAGACAATTTTTGGGAGGAAGTGAAAAACCTGAAGTAGATTCTATTGATGGACTAAGTCCAAGTATTAGTATTGACCAAAAGACTACTAATAAGAATCCTAGAAGTACAGTAGGTACTGTTACAGAAATATATGACTATTTAAGACTATTATTTGCAAGAATTGGTGTACCTTATTGTCCTATACATAAAAATCCTATTAAGAGTCAGTCTATTGAAGAGATGGTTAACAAGATAATGGATTACCCAGAGGGTACTAAGTTAGAAATAATGAGTCCTATTGCAAGAGGAGAAAAAGGAACATTTAAAGATTTATTTGAAGATTTAAGAAAAGATGGTTTTTCTAGAGTTAGAGTTGATGGAGAAAATAGAGATTTAAGTGAAGATATAGTTTTAGAGAAAAATATTAAGCACGTTATTAATTTAATAGTTGACAGAATGATTGTAAACGAAAAGTCAAGAAGTAGACTATTTGAAGCAATTGAATTATCATGTAAGATGGCTAATGGAAAGGTACTTATAAACATACTTGGAGACAAGGAAATACTTATGAGTGAAAACTATGCTTGTCCACTTTGTGATTATAGTTTGGAAGAACTTGAGCCTCGTATGTTTTCGTTTAATAGTCCTTATGGAGCATGTCCTGAGTGTAAAGGCTTAGGTGTTAAAATGTCAATAGATGTAGACTTACTTGTACCTGATAAAAGTTTATCTATATTAAATGGTGCAGTAACTAGTTTCCAAAGTGGTGAAACATTAAGTATATATTTTAAGAAATTAGATAGTGTATGTAAATACTATAATATTGATTTAAGTAAACCAGTTAAAGATTTAACTAAAGATGAATTTAATACTATATTTTATGGTTCTAAAGATAAGATACACTTTAATGTTCATACAAGAAGTGGTAGTATTTTAAAAAGTTATGATTATTTTGAAGGAATAATAACTAATTTAGAAAGAAGATATATGGAAACAAACAGTCCTAGTATTAGAACTTGGATAGAAAGTTATATGAAAGAAAATCCTTGTCCAGTTTGTAAAGGTAAACGTCTTAGTGAAAAGATATTAAATGTATTTATTGATGGAAAAAATATATATGACATAACTAATTATAGTATAGGTGACTTAGTTACATATTTTGATAATATTAAATTAACTAAAGAACAAGAAAATATTTCATTCTTGATATTAAAAGAAATTAAAGAAAGATTACATTTTTTAAAGAATGTAGGACTAGAATATTTAACATTATCTAGAAGTGCATCAAGTTTAAGTGGTGGAGAAAGTCAAAGAATAAGATTAGCCACTCAAATAGGTAGTAAATTGAGTGGAATACTTTATGTATTAGATGAACCTAGTATTGGACTTCATCAAAGAGATAATGATAAATTAATTAATAGTTTAAAAGAAATGAGAGACTTAGGTAATACTTTAATAGTAGTCGAACATGATACTGACACCATGCTTGCAAGTGACTATTTAATTGACATTGGTCCAGGTGCTGGAGAAAATGGAGGCTACGTTGTTGCTGCAGGTACTCCTTTAGAAGTGATGAAAAATAAGAATAGTTTAACAGGAAAATATTTAACTGGAGAACTAGGTATAGACGTTCCTAAAAAGAGAAGAAAAGGAAATGGAAAGTTTATTGAAATTAAAGGATGCGAAGAACATAACCTAAAAAAGGTTAATGTTAAATTTCCTAAAGGAACATTTACATGTGTTACAGGAGTAAGTGGAAGTGGTAAATCTAGTTTAGTAAATGAAATTCTTTATAAGAAACTGGCTAGTACAATTTATCGTTCCAAAGAAACTCCAGGTAAATTTAAAACAATTAAAGGAATAGAAGATGTTGATAAAGTAGTTTATATTAGTCAAGATCCAATTGGAAGAACACCAAGAAGTAATCCAGCTACTTATGTAGGATTATTTGACTTAATAAGAGATGTATTTACAGAAACTAAAGAGGCTAAGTTAAGAGGATATACTAAAAGTAGATTTAGTTTTAATGTAAAAGGTGGAAGATGTGAAGCATGTCAAGGTGATGGAGTTAAAAAGATAGAAATGCATTTCTTACCTGATGTGTATGTTCCGTGTGATGTATGTCATGGTAAAAAGTATAATAAAGAAACACTTAATATTAAATTTAAAGGTTTAAGTATAGCAGATGTTTTAGATTTAAGAGTAGATGAAGCATTAGAAGTATTTGAAAATGTTCCTAAAGTTAAAAGAATATTAGAAACTATGCATGATGTTGGTCTAGGTTATGTTAAACTTGGTCAAAATGCAGTAACGCTTTCTGGTGGAGAAGCATGTCGTGTAAAACTTGCAAAAGAACTTCAAAAGAAACCTACTGGTAAAAGTGTATTTATATTAGATGAACCTTCAACTGGACTTCATATAGATGATATAAAGAAACTTTTGGTTATATTAAATAGAATAGTTGATAATGGAGATACTGTTATAGTAATTGAACATAACTTAGATATAATAAAAGTAGCCGACTATATTATAGATTTAGGTCCTGAAGGTGGAGACAAAGGTGGAGAAATAGTTGTATGTGGTACACCTGAAGAAGTAGTTAAATGTAATGATAGTTACACAGGAATGTATTTAAAAAAATATTTAAAATAGAAAAATTACTTGAAAAAAGTAGTTTTTTCTTTACTGAAAAATAAGTGAAATATTTAGTTTGATATTGTAAAACTTTAATTTATTTAATATAATAATTATGGAAAGAGAGTGAATGTAATGAATAAAAAAGTTAGAGAAATAGTTAGTTTAATATTAGAACTTTTAACAGGTGCTTTATCACTTATGTTAGCAAGTTATTTATTTAAAAGTTTTTATGTAGAAAGTTTTTGGTATGCATGTTTAGCCAGCATACTAATAAGTGTATTTAGTGTTTATTTAAAACCATTATTTGAATTTTTAACTTTACCAATTAATATGTTAACATTAGGTCTTAGTAGTCCATTAATAAATGTTTTAATACTTAAGGTAACTAGTTTAGTTTTAGGTAATAAATTTATTGTAAGTGGATGGATTATACCATTCTTTATAGCTATATTTATTAGTATAGTTAATGTTATATTAAACAATTTAATTGTTAATCCTATTAAAGAAAGAAGGTAATTTATGAATCCAGTGGCATTTACAGTTGGAGGTTTTGAAGTTAGGTGGTATAGTTTATTTATTTTACTTGGTATTATTATTTCATGGATGCTTATAAGTAAAGAAGCAAAGAAGTTTAAAATAGAAAATGATTTTATAACTAATATGCTTTTTTGGGTAATTATTTTTGGAATAATAGGTGCGAGAATATATTACTGTATATTTGAAGATTTTAGTTATTATAGTAAAAACATAATAGAAGTATTTAAAGTATGGAAAGGTGGACTTGCAATACATGGAGGGATATTAGTTGGTGGAGTAACATTAATTTTATATTGTAAAAAATATAAAGTATCAGTTTATAGAATGCTTGATATTTGTGCACCATATTTACTTTTTGCACAGGCAATTGGTAGATGGGGTAATTTCTTTAATGGTGAAATTTACGGGTCAGTAACTAGTTATGAAAAACTTCATAGTTTAAAGTTTATACCAGAATTTGTTATAAATGGAATGAATAATGGAGGAGTATATTATACACCTTTATTCTATTATGAATCTCTTTGGTGCTTACTTGGATTTATTATACTTATAATAATTAGAAAACTTAAATACACTAGATTAGGCTTTACAACTGGTGGATACCTAATTTGGTATAGTATTGGAAGATTTGTTTTTGAAGGAATGAGAAATTCCACATTTAATTTAATGCTTGGTAATATCAAAGTAGCGCAACTAGCTAGTATAATTATGTTTATTATAGGATTTATGATTATTTTACTTCAGTCAAGAAAACCTAAACTTACTGAAATGTATAATAGTAAAGAAAAAGTGGAAGTTATTAATTTCTAAGGGGGTGAAATATATGTATGATGTTATTATAATAGGAATGGGGCCAAGTGGAATGAGCGCAGCCCTTTATGCAAAACGAAGTAATATGAATACTTTAATAATTGAAAAAAATTGTCCAGGTGGATTAGTAAATACTACAAACAGAGTTGAAAATTATCTAGGATTTGGCAGTATAAGTGGACCAGACCTTGCATTCAAAATGTTTAGTCATATAAAAGAAGCAGACATTCCATATAAAATAGAAGAAGTTAAATCTATTACAAAAGAAGAAAATGTATTTAAAATAATTACACCTAAAAACGAATATACTTCTAAAACTGTTATTTTATCAAGTGGTAGACAACCTAAGGTGAATGATTTTGAAAAAACTATTAAAAACTTAAATATTAGTAGATGTGCAATATGTGATGCACCACTTTATAAAGGGAAAGACGTATTAGTAATTGGTGGAGGAGATTCTGCCGTTGAAGAAAGTATTTATTTATCTAATATAGCAAATAAAGTATATATAGTTAATAGAAGTGATATTAAAAGAAAAGAAGAATTAACCAGTTTTAAAAATATAACAGTTTTAGCAAATAGTGTAATAGATGACATTTCATTTGATGAAGTATATTCTGTTAAAATAAAAGAACATTTAATAAAAGTACATGGAGTATTTAGTTATATAGGTTTTGAACCTTGTAATAATTATTTAAATGCTTTAAATTTGAAACAAGATAACGGATATGTTGTTACAAATGATGGTGTTACAAATATTGATGGCTTATTTGCATGTGGTGATATAATAAAAAAAGATGTTTATCAAATATCTACTGCAGTTAGTGAAGGTGCTATATGTGGACTTAAAGCAGGTAAATATGTTAGGAGTGTTAATAAATGATAGTATGCGGTAAAAATGTTGCAAGAGAAGTAATAAATAGTAATTACAATATTAAAAATATTTATTTAAATGAAAACTTTAATAATGGTGAAATACTGAAACTTATAGAAAAAAATCATATTAAACCAGTTTATAAAAGTATGCATGATATGGATAAAATGACAAGGGATGTACATCAAGGTATAATTATTGAATTAGAAGATTATAAATACTTAGATTTCAGTAGTATAAAAAATGATAATGATGCTAATTTTGTTGTAATTTTAGACCATATTGAAGACCCAAGAAATTTTGGGGCTATTATTAGGACATGTGAATGTGCTGGGGTTGATTATATAATTATTCCCAATAAAAGAAGTACTTTAATCACTAGTAGTGTTATGAAAACTTCAAGTGGAGCACTTATAAATAGTAAAATAGTAATGGTTGCTAATTTAAAAGATACAATTGATAAACTAAAAAAACTTGGTTTTTGGATTGTAGGAAGTGATGCAGATGGTGAAGATTATACAAAAATTGATTACAAAGGAAAAACTGCATTAATAATTGGAAGTGAAGGATTTGGACTTAAAGAGATAGTAAGAAAAAATTGTGATTTTATTGCAAGTATTCCTTTAAAAGGTAAGGTAAACAGTTTAAATGCATCAGTTGCAGCTGGAATACTTATATATGAGGTTTTAAGAGGTAAGAATGAATGAATACAATTTAATAATAGAAGCTAGAAATAAAAATGAACAAGCTATTAATCTTTTATTAAGTAAATATTATAATAATATAAAAGCAATAGTATTTAAATATAAGACATATATAAAAAATTCTAGATTAGAATATTCTGATGTTCTTCAAGAAGCATTATTAGCATTCTTTAAATCAATTGAAAGTTATGAAGTTAATGAAAAAGTTAAATTTAATACATACTTTAATAGTGTTATTGATAGAAAAATTAGAGATTATATTAGAAAAAACAATAGTAAGAAAGAAAAAGCATTTAATCAAGCACTATCTTTAGAAGATGAAGAAAAGTCTATTTATAAGTTTTTGTCTAATAATGAGAAAAATCCATTAAATTTGTTAATTAATTATGAAGAAGATATTGATTTAAAGAATATGATTTCTATAGAAGAATATAAAGTTTATGAATTGAAGAAAGAAGGAAAGAGTAATAAAGAAGTTTCATTAATTCTTGATAAATCTATTAAAAGTATTTATAATTCGATTTGTAGAATAAAGGGTAAGCTTGTTTGTTTAAATAAAAGTAATTAGTAAAATATTAAATTGTTGTTTTGATTAGAGATATAGGATATTTGTGATAGTTCTATATCTTTTTATTTACATTTTTATACATTGATACTTTGTAAATTAGAAGTGTAAACAAAAAATAAAAAAGTAATTTTATGTTTTTTTACGTATAAGTTTATAGGAGAAAAAAATATGAAAGACAACTATTTAGAAAGTATAAAAAGCGAAATAATAAATGGTAATGCTAAAGTAGCAGCTAAGAATTATCAGATAAATAATGTAAAACTTACAATGAATTATAATATAGGTAGGGAACTAGCAGAAGCAGGTAAACATTATGGAGAAAGCATAGTAAAGAAGTATGCTAGTATTTTAACAAGAGAATTTGGTAAAGGTTATAAGACGGAAGAATTAAGAAAAATGCGTGCATTTTATGAGTTAATTCAAAAATGCGGTCCAGTGGACCGCATTTTGTCGTGGAGTCATTATGTAAAATTACTTCCTTTAAAGAATGTAGAAGAAATTAATTATTATATTAAAATTATCAAACGAGATAATTTAAGTAAAAGAGCTTTAGCAGAAAGAATAAAAAGTAATGAGTATGGTAGACTTTCAACTGAAGCAAAACAAAAACTTTTGAATGAAGAGTCACTTACTTTAGTTCAAAGTGTGCCAAGTCCAATTGTATTAGTGCCTAATAAAAGTTATGAAGTTTATACTGAAAAAATATTACAAGAAATTATTTATGAAAACTTAGATAGTTTTATGAAACAACTAGGCGGTGGATATTTTTACGTTGGAAGAGAATATAAACTTAACATTGGAGACAAAAAGAATTATATAGATTATCTATTTTATAATGTGGTGGACAGTAGATATTGTGTAGTAGAGATAAAAGCAAGAGAATATAGAAAAACTGACTATGGTCAAATAAAAATATATATGAATTATGTTGATGAACACTTGAAAACTATTACACAAAATAATACCATTGGAATAATTATAACGAAGTCAGTAAACAAATTTGAAGCATATTATGTAAAAGATAATCAAGTAACCATAGTAGAATTCAAAATAAATAAAACTGTACAGGTTAGTTAGGAGAGTATTTATGAAAGACAATTATTTAGAAAATATAAAGACTGAAATAATAAATGGAAATGCTAAAGTAGTAGCTAAGAATTATCAGATAAATAATGTAAAACTTACAATGAATTATAATATTGGTAAGCAACTAGCAGAAGCAGGTAAACATTATGGGGAAGGAATAGTAAAAAAATATGCAAGTATTTTAACTAAGGAATTTAGAAGAGGATACTCTGTCTCCAATTTAAAGAGAATGCGACAATTTTATGTTCTTTTTGAAAAAGGTGCGGCATTGCCGCACCAATTGACTTGGGAACACTTAAGATTACTTTTACCTTTAAAAGATATCAATAAAGTTAATTATTATATTGGTATTTCTATAAGAGATAATTTAAGTTATAGAAAATTAGCAGAAAGAATTAAAAGCAATGAGTATGATAGACTTTCAACTGAAGCAAAAGAAAAAATTTTAAACAAAGAAGAACTTTCTTTAATTCAAAGTGTACCTAATCCAATAGTGTTGGTACCTAATAAAAGTTATGAAGTTTATACTGAAAAGATATTACAAGAAATTATATATGAAAATATAGAAGATTTTATGCATCAACTTGGAGAAGGTTATACTTTTGTAGGTAGAGAATATAAACTTAATATTGGAGATAAAAAGAATTATATAGATTATCTTTTATACAATTATAAAATGAATTGTTTTTGTGTTATAGAAATTAAAGCAAGAGAATATAAGAAAAGTGACTATGGTCAAATAAAAACTTATATGAATTATGTTGATGAACACTTAAAAACTGTTACACAAAATAATACCATTGGAATAATTATAACGAAGTCAGTAAACAAATTTGAAGCATATTATGTAAAAGATAATCAAGTAACCATAGTAGAATTTAAAATAAATAAAACTATACAGGTTAGTTAGAAGCAATTTTATGAACTAAGTAAAATGTCTTTTTTAAATTATATCTATTTTTTTCTAACTCAAGTGGTATAAAATAATGTTTTTTCTTTTTTTTTCATGGTTTTTAATGTATAATTATTTATGTAGGTGGTTATATGAACTTAGATAGTTTTTTATATGATGATAAAAATATATCATTTACTTCTAAAGATAAAAACTTTGTTACTTTCATAGGAGACATGAATGATAAATTATTTAGTAATATCTCTATGATTAACAAAAATGATTTTGTTACTTTTAATTTTAATAAAGTGAGTAGTAAAACTATTACTAAATATTACAAAAATGTTGGAATAAGTAGTTATTCATTTATAAACTGTTTTCAAGCAGAAACCGTAATTGATGAAATAGCATTTGGACTTGAGAGTTTAGCAGTTAAAAAGAGTGAAATGGAAATAAAACTAAATGATATTATAAACAAGTTTAGTTTTAATGAATACATTTCTAGTAGTCCATATAGTCTAAATACTAGCAAAAGGGCTATGTTACTAATAATTTGTGCATTAGTTACTAACCCTAAACTACTTTTAATAGATAATCTATTATCTTTGCTAGATAAAAATGATTTTAAAATTGTTATTAATAATTTAAAAGAATTTATTAAGAATGGTGGTATAATTTTTAATTTTACTACAAATATTGAAGAAACTATTTTATCTAATGAATTAATAATTACTGACAAAGAAAAAATAGTAATAAGTGGACCAACACTAAGTGTTTTAAATGAAGAAAAAATAATGAAAAGATTAGGAATTAGTTTACCTTTTATAGTAATGCTTAACAAGTATTTAATTGATTATGAACTAATTAATACATATTATTTAGATTATAATTTGTTAGGAGGTAAATTATGGAAATAACTTTTAATAATGTTACATATAAAGAAAATGTAAGAACCCCATTAGAAAAAACATATTTAAAAAATTTTTCCTACACATTTAAAAGCGGAAAAGTTTACTCAATAATTGGAGATAGTGATAGTGGTAAAGAAAAAATTGGACTTCTAATTAATGCGGTCAACAAGCCACTTATTGGTACTATTAAAATAGGAAAATATTTAAATGATGGTAAATACATAAAAAATATAAATGGTCTTAGAATGAATGTAGGATACTTAAAAGAAAATCCTAATGAATTTTTATTTAATAAAATAGTTAAATCAGAATTAGAGTTTGGTCTAAAATACTTTAAATATAAACTTAATAAAAAGAATATTAGAATAAGTGAAGCACTTAAACTAGTTGGATTAAATGAAGAATACCTAAAAAGAAGAATTGATAGTTTAAACATAAGTGAAAAAAAGAAAGTAAGTTTAGCAAGTATTTTAATTTTTAATCCTGGTGTAATAATACTTGAAGAACCTAGTATATTTCTTAATTACAGAGATAATGAAAAACTAATTAAATTAATAAAACTATTAAAAGATAAATATAACAAAACTATAATACTAATTAGTAAAGATACTAATTTAAGTTATAAAGTTAGTGATGAAATCATTCTTTTGAATAAAGGGTCTATAGTTTATGCTGGAAATAAAAGTATATTAGAAGATGAAAAAGTTTTAAATAATATTAATGTAGACGTTCCAGAAATAGTAAAATTTATTAATATTAGTAATAAGTTTGATGCTAACCTAACATATACAAGTAACATATTAGATTTAATAAAAGAGGTGTATAGAAATGCAAAGTAATAAATATTTTGGTGAATATTATCCAGTAGAAAGTAGTATTCATAAACTTAGTGTTTTTAGTAAATTAATTACTTTATTACTTATGTTAATACCTATAATTGCAAGCAAAAGTATTGAACTACATTTAGTTATGTTATTCTTTATATTAATCCTAATTTATAGTAGTAAAGTTCCTCTTAGATTCTATTTTGATATAATATATGGACTAAGATATATCTTTGTTATATTTGTAGTAGTATTAGCTTTCAAAGGTTTAGAATTAGAAGATGCAGTACTCTACTTAACAAAAATATTTAATGTTATTACATATTTGAGTTTAATATTTTACACAACTAGTAGAAGTGAAATTAAGTATGGTATAGAAAAAATATTAACACCATTTAATATATTTAATTTGAATATAAGTGGTTTTATAAACACTCTAGTTAACACAATTTCATTTTTTCCACTTCTATTAATAACTAATCATGAAGTATTAGTAAACTCATCCAGTAGAGGACTTGACTATTTTTATGCAGATATTATTTCAAAAATTCTTGCAGTTCTACACTCATTTAAAAGCACATTAAGACTTACTAATAATAAATTAAAACTATTAAAAATAAAAGAAAGCTATAGATTATATAGTACAAAAACTTATAGAACTAATTATAATACAAATAAGTTTGGTTTCATGGATGTTTTATTAATTGGGGTATACCTAATATTTATATATTATTATTTGTTAGAGAGTGGGTTATTATGAGATATAAGGTCGTTATAAAATATGATGGAACTAACTATTATGGTTTTCAAAAACAAAAAGATAAGATAACTATACAAAGTGAATTAGAAAAAGTATTAAGTAAGATATTTAATGAAAGTATTAATATAACAGGATGTTCAAGGACAGACAAAAAAGTACATGCAAACTATTTTGTATTTCATTTTGATTCAGATAAAGAAAAAAATACTAGTAAGCTAATGATAAGCATGAATAAATTATTACCAGAAGATATATATGTTAAAGGTGTGAATGTTGTGGGGTATCTTTTTCATGCAAGATATAGTGTAGTTAGTAAAAAGTATATGTATGTTATAAATATGGAAGAATTTGACCCAGTTACTAGAAATATTATTTTACAATATGGAAAAAAAATAGACATTAACTTATTAAAAGAAGCAAGTAAATATTTAATTGGTAAACATGACTTTAAATCATTTACTTCAGATAACGAAAAAGAAAGCACTATAAGAACTATTAATTATATTAACTTTGAAATAGATAAAAATTTATGCAAAATATATATAAGTGGAGATGGTTTTCTTAAATATATGGTTAGAAATATAGTTGGACTTTTTCTTGAAATAAATGATGGAATAAAAAGTGTAAATGATGTTAATAAAGTGTTAGAAAGTAAAGACAGAACTAAGTTAGGAAAAAAAGCACTTCCTAATGGACTATATTTAGAGGAGGTAATATACGATGAATAAGATAAATAAAACTTTATGGTGTGCATTAAAATATAATAAAATTAACTTAATAATGAGAATGTGCAACATTAGTAGAGATGAAACAGTTTTTTTAGTTAAAAAGTTTAATAAATTACAAAGAATTTTAGAAAAAAGATTAAGTATTAAAGGGAGTATTTATGAAATTGTAGACGAACAAACAGAAATATTTAATTCCTTATGTAATAAAGCACTGGTATTAAAAAAGTAATATTTAAATTAATAATATTTTGTGGTATTATATATAATAGAGGTGAAGTTATGAAAGATATAATTAAGAAAAAAGAAATTAAAGGTATATTAGGTTCATTATTACTTATTGTACTTTCCGTTTTTTTGATGTTAAAACCTATAGAGATTATAGGAACACTAATTAAAGTAATTGGTATGATTTTACTAATATGTGGAGTATTTGATTTTACTAACTATTTTGTTAATAAAAAAGAAGAAAGCTTATTTGATTATGGACTTGTTAAAGGAATTATAGAGATTACTATAGGAGTATTATTTATTTTTAAATATGATTTACTAATTAATTTATTTCCTTGTATATTAGGTCTAATAATAGTATTTATAAACATTTTCAAATTACAAACAGCAATTAGTTTAAAAGAATTTGAAAGTAATTATATGACTGGTGTAATAATATCTAGTTTATCTATTATATTAGGTTTAGTAATAGTAATAAATCCATTTGAAACTTTAGAAGTAGTTATAATAGTTAGTGGGGCAGTGTTATTAATTAGTGAGTTATCTAATATAATATATAGTATATCAGTATTAAAATTTTTTAAGAAAACTGATAAAGTTGTAAAAGATATAGTAATTAAGGAGGAAAAATGAATAATTTAAAATTAAAAAGATGTGAAAAGTGTGGTAGTATAGTTTTAGAATTAAAAGAATGTGAATGTAATGAATGCTTAACTTGTTGTGGTACTTTGTTGAAAGAAATAAATGCATCAAATGAAGAAGTAAATAAACATATTCCTTCATTTTATAGACAAGATAATAAGCTTATTATAAGAGTTAACCATGAGCAAGAAGAAAATCATTATATTGAAGCAATAATAATAAAAACTGAAAACGAAGTATTAGTTCATAAATTTACTAGTGAAGAAGAGCCAGAACTAATCATGGGCTATGAACCTAATATGGAAATATATTCTCTTTGTACTAAAGATGGATTATTTAAAGTAGATGTAATTTAATTAGAGAGTATTCTCTAGTTTTTTATGTAAACACATTAATAAAATATAGACTAATAAAGTATTAAGTGATAAAATGTTCTTGAGGTGGAATATGAAAAAGAATGATAACATTATTTGGGGAATAGTTTTTATTATAGTAGGAATTATATTTGGTTTGAAAGCACTTGGAATATTTGACTTTAATATATTTTTTAAAGGATGGTGGACTTTATTTATAATAATACCTTGTTTTATTGGAATTATTAAACAAGAAAGTAAAACCGGTAGTATTATAGGTTTAATTATAGGAATTATGTTACTTCTTGATGTAAGAGATGTAATTGATACTGATTTATTTTGGAAATTAATTATACCGATGATATTTGTAGTTATTGGAATAAGTATGATTTTTAAAAATTCAATAAGTGAAGGTATTAGAAAAGAAATTAGCAAGTTAGATACTAATGAAAACAAGAATTACTTAACAGCAACATTTGGAGAACAAAGTATGAGTTATGATAAAGAAGTATTTACTGGATCAGTAATTAATGCAATTTTTGGAGGAGTAAAATTAAATCTTAGAAATTGTAAAATTAAAGAAGATGTAGTAATTAATACAACAAGTATATTTGGTGGAGTAGATATATTAGTGCCTGATGATATAAACATAAAACTTATAAGTACTAACATATTTGGAGGTGTAGACAATAAAGTTAAAAGAGAAGTTAATCCTAAATTTAAAACTATTTATATAAATGCAACTAATATATTTGGAGGTACTGATATTAAATGAATACATTTCAAAAAATTATAAAATATGCAGCTTTAGCACTAGCTTTTTCAATAATAGTTTCGATTCTTTCTCTTCTATTTGGGTTTATTAGTAGTATATCTGAAATATTTGAAAGTAGTGTAAGTACTGATATAAGTACTGAGCTAAGTACTGATTATATAGGGAGTCAAATTAATTCATTAGAAATTGATTTAAAAGAA
Source organism: Clostridium sp. CAG:628 (assembly GCA_000438415.1). Lineage (GTDB taxonomy): Bacteria > Bacillota_I > Bacilli_A > RF39 > UBA660 > CAG-628. The sequence goes on along the minus strand of FR902235.1, from coordinate 27,469 downwards.
GTTAGTCTTTATATAACTAAAGGAAATAGTTTTAATGTTAAAACAAATACTGATAAAATAACTAGTGAAGTTATAAATGGCGAGTTAAAAATTAAAGATAAAAGTAGTAAGTATTCTAAAAACAAAATAGTAGAATTAACTATTCCAGAAAATGTTATTTTAAATGAAATAGATATAGAAGTTGGATTAGGTAAAAATAATATAGAACTATTAAATGCAAATAATATTAAGTTAGAATTAGGTGCAGGAAATATGACTATAAATAATATTAATGCTTACACTAATTTTGAAGTTGATGGAGGTTCTGGAGAAATTAATATAATGAATGCAAATGTATCAAATATGGAAATTGATATGGGTGTAGGACTTACTACTTTTGAAGGTACCTTAAAAGGAAATAATAAAATAGAAGCAGGAATTGGAGAACTTAGAATTAACTTAAAAGATAGTATTGATAATTATAGATTCGATGTTAATAAAGCAATAGGTAGTATTAAAGTAAATAATAATGAAATTTCTAATAATACTATTTATGGAACAGGAGTAAATTTACTTAAAATAGATGGAGGTATAGGAAGTATAAAAATAAATACAAAATAGCAATTAATTATTGCTTTTTTTATTTTGTTATAGTAGAATATTATAAAAAAAGGAGACTTATATGATTTATAGTTTTAAAAATGATAATACCCTAGAATACAATACACCATTAGTAGATTATTTAAAAATTCATAATAATTATAATGATGAAAATTTAATTTATTCAAAAAAATATACAGAAGGAACTTTTTCTATTACTAATCCGACTAGTGAATTTAAAAATGCATATTTAGTAAATGGATATCCTCATTTTGATATACCACTTAATATATGCTTAAGAGAAATAGATTTCTTTTTGAATGGTGGTAATATGTATAATTATAATTTTTACATTAGATATGGTGATTTGCATCCAAATAAACCCATTCCTAAACTAGGACAACTTAGAAACATAATATTAAACAATTCATTAAATTATTTAATACTAAATGATGTAAAAAGTTTTTTCCCAATTGGAGATATCAGTATTAAATCAATTAAAAGTTTTAAAGAAAAATATAATATAGACATTGATGAAGAAGAATTATTTAAAATGATAGTTAATGATAGAATTCCTTCTGATATTCGAACTAAATTTGACGAGTATAACACTCACACAATTAATTTAATTAAAAATTATTTAAATAACTTAAATCTTCCAACTGATGAATTTGTAATTGAATCTTCATTATACACTAATCAAAAAATGTATCAAAATTTAAAAAGCGACAAAAGATTTAAAAACGAATTAAAAAATAATGGGGAACTAAAATACACTCTTCAAGAGTTAATGTTTATTAAAAAATATGCAGTGCAAGAAAATGATGTTTTAATAAATATAATTGGTGCTAATCAAAGTGATCATGTATTAAAAGTAAATGAAATTTTAAATCAAATTAATTTTAATAATGATACCAGATTCTTAACTTATGGAATGTGTTATAATGCAGATGAAATGGATTATAAAATTTGGAGTAATGAGATAAATAAATTTATTATAAATAACGATATAAAAATAAATAATAAATATATCACACCTGTTTATTTGATAAAATTATTGACAGTTTTACTAAATAACGATAATGATATTGATTTTAACAAATTAAATAAATATAAAAATAATATAAAAACAATATGTGGTTTACTTAGTAATTTAATTTACAAAGAAGAAATAAAAATAGAAGATAATGATTTAATTAAAATGATGGCTTTAGTTAATTATAACATCAATAGAGCAATTGAAAAAGGTAGTTTAAATTATTTTTATAAATATGTTTTATCAATTTATAAAGAGTATATTACTAATCAAGATAAATATAAAAATATTCAAGGATTATATTTTAAATTTATGGATACATGTCAATATAGATTAGGTTTAAAAGAGGAAAATAGTGTTAAAAGAATTATTAAATGAAATAAATGATTTTAATGAAAATCAAGTTAATCATGCTTTATCGATTATTTTAAGAGCTAATTATGAAATTAAATATATGATTTCTAAAAATACTTACAAAGAATTTGCTTTGAAACAGATGAATTATTTTGTACTAAATTACTCTAAAGATTTGTTAACAATAATATTATTTGATAAAGAATATAAGACTTACAATTACAATGAATTAACAAAATTAGTACAAGAAATTTATGAATTTTTCAATAAAAAATATAATATAAATTATGATTATAAGTTAATTGATCCAATTTATTTTTCACTTTTCTTTTATGATTTACTTGATAAACTATTATATTATAAATATGATTATATAAATATTGATGATTTTAGGTTGTTAAGAAGAAATAGTAATCCAGTAACTTTAAATGAGTCAGAATGCTATAAGTCTTTAATAGATGATACTCGTGATAAAGTTTTTAAATTATTTAATTCGAATCATATTATAGATAGTGATAAAGATAGAATTTATAATTCTTTGAATAATGTTAGAGATAATTCATATGGAAAAAATAATCAATATATTGTTTTGTATAATAATGAGCCATATATACGAGATGGACAGCATCGTGCTAGTTCAATTAAGTATTTATATGGAAATGTTAAAGTAAAAGTTATTAGGTTTTACCTAAAAAATAATTACTTTTATGAGTGAGGAATTATGAAAAAAATTTTAATAGGTATATGTGGAATAGGAAACGGTCATTTAAATAGACAAATTTGTGTTATAAATGAATTAAAAAGTAAAGGATTTGAGGTTTTAGCAGCAACTAGTATAGATAAAGTGTCTGTTATTAAAAAGAAATGTAATATTGAAGTTCTACCGATTATAATACCTTGGATTGTTTGTGATAAGAATGGTGTTAATTTTAAAGATACTTTAGAAAAATATTGTCTATCAACACAGGATAGATTTAAAAATTTTTTAGAATTTTCCATTGCTGTGGAAAAATATTTTAATGGTAAACCAGATTTAGTAATTACTGATTATGAACCTAATGTTGCAGAATATGCTTATGCTAGTAATTTAAAATTGATAACTATGGAACAACAATCAAAGTTTTTATATCTTGAAAATATAGAAATAAATGATTTTTCTATAAATGAAGAAATTAATAGAATTAATTACTTTTTTCCTAAATATGATATGAAAATAATTTCTTCTTTTTTTCCAATTGACATTAAAAAAAATAATGTTGTTGTAGTACCTCCTATAATAAATGAATTAGAAAAAAGAAATAAGGAAGACAATAAAGTACTTGTATATTTTTCATCTTATTCATTTTCTATAAAATATTTTGAAATATTAAATACTATTAAAGAGTTTAATGATTACAAATTCATAGTTTATACTAAAGAAAATATAGATATTTTTAAAAAATATTTAAATTATCCTAATATTAAGTTTGTAAATTTTAATGATTCATTTAAAAATGATTTATTGTCCTCAGCCTTTTTAATTACAACAAGTGGTCATCAACTTTTAAGCGAAGCAATTTCAATTGATTTACCAATAATTACGATTCCACTTGATACTTATGAACAAAATTATAATGCTTTAATGATAGAAAAATATAAATTAGGAATGAAATGCAAAGAATTTACTTATGAAGTATTAAAAGAGTTTTTAGAAAATAGATTTTATTTTATAAATAATATAAGAGATTTTAAGAATAAATACTATAAAAATAATTGGCAAGAAATTGTTATTGAGAAAGTGAGTAGTGTAATTGATGAATAAAATTTTAATTATCGGAGCAGGTTATGTAGGAATGTCAAATGGTGTTTATTTGTCAAAGGAAAATGATGTGATTTTTTATGATATTGATAAAGAAAAAAATAAGTTAATTAATAATAATTTAAATTACATTAATGATCCATGTATTAAAAAATATATTGCTGATAATAAGTTAAAATTAAAAACTATGAATTTAAATGATGCACTAATAGATAGAAATTACATTTTTATATGTGTACCAACAGATTATGATGAGAATACAAAATGTTTAAATACTACTTTAATTGAATCTTCAATTAAAAATATACTTAAAATTAATAATAATGCTATTATAGTTATTAAATCTACTATTCCAATAAATTACACTTCTAAAATTATTAAAAAATTTAATTATAAAAAAATAATATATGTTCCAGAATTTTTAAGAGAGGCTTCTGCTTTTGATGATGTTTTAAATCCCTCAAGAATAATAATTGGAGGCGAAAATAAATATACTATAAAATATAAACTAGATTTTAATTTAGATAATAATGTGTATTTATGTAGTTCAACTGAAGCTGAAATAATAAAGCTAGCCTCAAATACTTATTTGGCTATGAGAATTGCATACTTTAACGAAATTGATAATTTATGTTATAATTTAAATGCCGATACATTAAAAGTTATAAATGGAATATGTTCTGATCAAAGAATTGGAAATTATTACAATAATCCTTCCTTTGGATATGGTGGATATTGTTTACCTAAAGATAGTAAAGAATTAATGTATAGTTTTAAAGACATTCCGGGAGTTTTAATAGAAGCAATTGTAAAATCAAATCAATTGCGAAAAAAAGAAATTTGTGAAGAAATACTAAATAAAAAAGTTAATAAAATAGGAATCTATAGATTAACATCAAAGAGTGATTCTTTAAATATAAAAGATAGTAGTATTATAGATATAATTTCAATGTTACAAGAAAATTCACTAGATTTATATATTTATGAACCTTTTATTAAAGAAAATACTTTTAAAGGAATAAAAGTAATAAAGGATTTAGAAATTTTTAAAAATGAGTGTGATTTAATTATTGCTAACAGAATAGATAATGAAATAATGGATATTAATGATAAAATATTTTCTAAAGATATATTTTATAGAGATTAAATATAGAATAAAAAATATATATATGATATAATAATTTTATAAATGGATGGAGGAAAGTATGAATTATAAAGATTATTTAACAAATTTAATCAGTGGTTTAGGAATAGAAAAGGAATTAATAGAAATATCTGTTCCACCAAAAGAAGGAATGGGGGATTATTGTTTACCATGTTTTAAAATTAAAGTTGATAATTTAAATAATCCAAATGAAAAAGCAAATTATATTTTAGAACATTTAACTTTTGATAACAATATAATTATTGATGCTTTTGTAGTTGGACCTTATTTAAATTTTAATATCAATAAAGAAAGTTTAGGAAAAATTGTTTTAGAAAAAATAGAAAATTTGAGTGATAAGTATGGAAGCACAAATGAAGGAATTGGGAAAAGTTTATTAATAGAACATACTTCCATAAATCCAAATGCATCACCACATATTGGTAGAAGCAGAAATAGTATTATCGGTGATTTTTTAGTACATTTATATAAATTTAATGGGTATGAAATTGATAGAGAATATTTTGTTAATGATATTGGAAAACAAATTGCAATGTTACTAATCGCAGTTAAAAAGTATTCAGATATTAATAGAGTGACATTTGATGAGATGTTAAGTCTATACATTAAAATAAATGATGAAGCTAAAGAAGATGAAAATATTGAAAAAGAAGTATTTAAATACTTAAACGAATTAGAAAATGGAAATGATATAGTAAGAAATGAATTTAAAAGTATAACTGATATTTGTGTTGAAGGACAAAAGAAAATATTTGATAAAATGGATATACATTGGGATACATTTACTCATGAAAGCGATTTTGTATTTGGACATATTACCAAAACTATATTAGATAAAATAGCTGAAAAGGGAAGATTGAAGGAAGATGAAAATGGAAGACTTTATGTTGATTTAACTGGTTATAATATTCCAACTAAAACTCCAGTATTAATACTTACTCGTGAAGATAAAACAAGTTTGTATCCATTAAGAGATATCGCTTATACTATATATAAAATGAATAAAAATAAGGATGTTAATTTAATAGTGCTAGGTGAAGATCAAAAGGTATATATGGAACAAATCAGTGCAGTTATGGATATCTTAGGTTATGGTAGTCCTAAATTAATATCTTACTCATTTGTGCTTTTAAATGGTGATAAAATGGCTACAAGAGAAGGAAAGGTTGTTTTATTAGAAGATTTTATAAATGCTACTATAGATAAATTGAAAAATAGTTTTAGTGAAAGGGGAACTGAATTAACAAATGATGAGTATTTAAGTTTAGCTTCTTCTTGTATAAAGTATAATATGTTAAATATTAATCGTGGAAAAAACATTAATTTCAATTTAGATGATGCAACCAATTTTACTGGAAATTCTGCTATTTATATTTTATATAATTATGTTAGAATTAAATCTATACTTAATAAATGTGATTTAAATAAGAAATATGATAATATAATATTAAAAACAAAAACAGAAGAACAAATAATAAAAAAATTATATGATTTCGAAGATACAGTAAAAGAAACTGTAAAAACTAATGAATCAGTAATCATTACAAAATATTTAAACGATTTGTGTGGATTATTTAGTAAATATTATGAAGAAACAAGTATTTTAAAAGAAGAAAATAGTGATTTGAAAAATTCTAGACTTTTATTACTTGATTCGGTTAGAATAGTTATTGAAAATGGTACTAATATATTAGGTATAAAAACAGTTGAAAAGTTATAAATGTAAGCACATTAATTTGTGCTTTTTTAAATAATTATTGAAAACATTAAGTAGTTATAATATAATGAATTTGTAAAGGAAAGATGTTATGAAGAAAAGTAAAGGTAATACAAAAAAAGAAGTTGAAGTAAAAACAACTGAAATAAAAAAGGAACCTAAAAAAACTCCTGTAAAATCACAAACAACAAAAAAAGTAGGAAGACCCAAAAAAGAAGAGACCACTAAAATAAATAGTAGTAATAAAATAGAAAATAAAGTAGTAAATTCTAATATGAAAAACAAAATTTTTAATGGAATATTATTATTAGTAACTATGTTATTTATTATAAGCATGATAGCCTTATGTGTTAAATATATTAAAATTAATCAAACAAAAAGAGAATTAGTTAATGGTGTTGTACCAAAAAGTGATAAATTGAGTGTTAGTGAGGAACTTAAAAGCATTAAAGATAAATATTCTAATGATGAAATTATAGCGTTACTCAATTTAGATAATTATGAATATAGTATACCTATTGCTAAAAATAAAGATAACAACTATTACCTAAGTCATGCTCTTGATAAAAGTATGAGTATAATTGGAAGCACATTTATGGATTATAGACATAATAGTGATTCTAAACAAATAAATATATATGGACATAATTCTGTAAGATATGAAGTACCTTTTAAAGAATTAGAAGGTTATATAAAAAAAGATTATTATGAAAAACATAAATATTTTGAATTAAAGATAAATAATGAAAAAAGAATATATGAAATATTTAGTGTAGGTGTAGTAGAAAAAAGTTCTAAAGAAGAACATATGCAGTTTAATTACAAGACAGATGATGAATGGTTAAATCATTTTAACAGATTAAAAGATAAGAATTTATATGATATTAACGTTGATGTTTCAGGTAAAGATAGTATTTTAATATTACAAACTTGTTTATTTGGAAGATATAGTAATAAACTATTAACTATATCAGGAAAACTTATTTATGCAAAATAAAAAGGCTTTTATTGAGCCTTTTTTAATTATTTATTAATAAAAAATAATAGCAACTTTTGGTTAGAATATGAAATAATATATCTAACCAAAACCCCCTGTTGCTTTTATAGTTCTATATAATACCATAATTGTTTATAAAATGCAAATTTTTTTCAAGAGAAAAAATGATAAAATATTTTAAAAGATGAAAACTATAAATATAAAAATTCTGGTACATACGGTCAAACTGAATATACAGTTAGAGAAAGATCAGATGGCACAAAGGATGTGTATATAGTTTCTGACTCTGGTAAATGTCATTCACATATTATAATTGATGAGGATGGAAATGTAATTGAAACATATCATGAATATTTAGATTATTATTCTGAATTAATGAATGAAAGTAATATTCGTAGAAAAGTTTTTTTGAAAATATAAAAAAACAATAATTTGCATTATATGTAAAAGTGTGCTATAATAAGTACACTTTTTATTAAGGGGGAAAGTATGAAAGAAGAAATAACTAATTATCCATCAAAAGAAAAACCATGGCTAAAATATTATGATTATGATACTGAAAAATTAGAAATTCCTAAAATGTCAATTTATCAAATGGCTAGTTTATATAATAAAGATAGACTTGATAATATTGCATTAGATATTAGGACAGGAAAAAACAATTTTAAAAAAGGTGTTACTATAACATATCGTGAATATTTAAAAAGAATGAGAGAATTTGCTAAGTCTCTTAGTTTGCTTGGAGTAAAAGAAAACGAAATTATAAGTTTAGTTCTTCCAAATATAATTGAAAGTAGAGTGTCTATTTATGGCTCTAATATTTTGGGTGCAACTCCTTATGCAATTACACCACTTTTGGCACCAGAAAAATTTAATACAATAATAGAAGAAAATAATATACAAAATATTTTTATGTTTAGTATGTTCTATGAAAAATATAAAAATGTTTTAAATATTAGAAAATATAAAAATGTTATATTTTTAGATGGAATGGAAACTATGCCAACATTCTTAAAAAAATATTTAAGATTTAAAAATAACATTAAAGTACCTACTGGAGATAATTTTATATCGTATGAAGAATTTATAAGAGAAGGAAAAAAGTTAAAGAAAGAAATTACACCTTATTATGATGAAGAGCATACTGCTATAATTGTAGGTACAAGTGGTACTACTGGAGTACCAAAAGGAGTATGTTTAACTGATAAAAATTTAAATGCTGCTGCAACAAGCCATATTAGTACTGGATTATTTGAAGAAAATGATGTATTTTTAGATGTTTTACTTCAGTCAATTGCATATGGTGTTTCCGCAATGCATTATACTACATGTGGTGGATTAAAGTCAGTATTGATACCTGAACTCGTAAGTGATAAACTTGCATATTTGTTAAAAACAACAAACCCTGATCATTTTTTAGGAGGACCAATTCACTGTTTAAATATAGCAAAAAGTGAAGAGTTTAAAAGTGGAGAATTAAAACCAATTAAAAATTATGTTTCTGGGGGAGCAACTTTAAAAAAAGAACTTGAAAAAAAACTTAATAAAGTTAGTGAAGACTTTAAAGAAAATGGAACTAGAAGTGACTTGTTCGTAAGACAAGGATTAGGTTCGACAGAAAATACTGGTGGTGGTTTATATCAAATGCCAGGATCTTATAAATTCGGTAGTGTTGGAATTCCACTTCCATTAAATACAATTGGAGTTTTTACTCCTGGAACAGATATAGAACTACCTTATAATACTATGGGTGAATTATGTATAACTGGTCCATGTGTAATGAAAGAATATTTAAATAATGAAGAAGAAACAAACAAAGTTCTAAAAAAACATAGTGATGGTAAAGTGTGGCTTCATATGGGTGATATAGGTTATATAGATAAAGATGGATGTTTTTTCCATAAACACAGATTAAGTGATATATTTATGAGAAGAGGATTTAATGTACATCCAGGTAAAATAACTGAGTTATTAAATACAATTCCTGAAATTAAAGCAGTTGGAGTAATTGTAGTAGAACATCCAATTGAAGAAATGGTTCCAATTGCCTGTATCTCATTATATAATGAATTTGATAATGATAAAGTAAAAGAAAAAATAGAAAATATTTGCAAAAATAATTTAGACGATATGGCTATTCCTTATGAGTATGTTTACATGGAAGAATTACCATTAAACGCAGGAGGAAAAGTTAACTTACCTGTACTAAAAAGTATGTATGAAGAAAGAAACAGTTTAAAACTTAAAAAATGAAATTAATAGTTTCATTTTTTTTCTTAGTATAGTATAATTGTATCATAAGGAAGTGCATAGAATGAGTATAGTAAGTTTTTCAATTTGTAGTTTTATATTCGTATTAATGTTTATAATATTTTACTTTTCAAAAGAAAGATTAAATACATTAGATACTAAAATGTATTCATGTATTTTGGTGACAAATATAATTGGAATAATGATAGATGTTTTTGGCTATTTCATTTTTAAAATATATGGATCAGAGTCTTTTATTAGTATATTAATATCTAAGTTTTATTTAGTTTATTACTTCTTATGGGCTTACTTCTTTCTTTTATATATATTTGTTATATCTTTTAGAGAAAAAACAGAATATTTATTACAAAAGAAGTTCACAAAGCCATCAATTATTTTAACATCAATAATTATTTCCCTTATCGTATTAATAATGCCAATTCAAATAACTTATGAAGATAATGTTGCTTATTCAAGTGGATTAAGTGTAAATATGGTTTATGGCTTGTGCTTTATAATGGTAGGTATAATGCTATATTGTTTGTTGAGAAATTTAAAGAAAATCAGTACAAAAGAGTATATTCCACTTTTAACATTTATGGTTTTATCCACATTCTGTATGATTATTCAAAAAACTTATCCAGAAATTACCCTTATGTTAATGTGTCATTCAATAGTAACAAGTTTAATGTACTTCACAATAGAAAACCCAGATGTTAAAATGGTTAAAGAACTAGAAGTGGCTAAGAATGAAGCTGAGAAAGCAAATCACGCAAAAAGTGAATTCTTAAGTAGTATGTCTCATGAACTTAGGACGCCACTTAATGCAATAGTCTGTTTTAGCGAATTATTAGAAAGTAAAGAAGGCTTAGATAGTGAAAGTAAAGACTTCGCAAAAGACATAGTAAGTGCTAGTCATAACTTGTTAGATTTAGTAAATGGTGTACTTGATATTAGTAAAATTGAAGCAGGTAAGATGGAACTTATAAATAAAGAATATAATTCACAAGAATTATTTAATTCACTTAGTACAATGGTAATTCCTAGAATTGGAGATAAACCAATTGACTTTAAAACTGTTATAGCAAGTGATATACCTCCAGTACTTAAAGGGGACACTGGTAAACTAAAACAAATAATATTAAATTTACTTACAAATGCAGTTAAATATACTGATAAAGGATTTATAAAATACAGAGTAGAGTGTATTAATGACTTTAAAAATAATAAAACTAAATTAATAATAACTATCACTGATACAGGCCGTGGTATTAAAAAAGAAGATATTGATAGATTATTTAAGAAGTTTGAAAGACTAGAAGAAGACAGAAATACTTCAATTGAAGGAACAGGTTTAGGACTCGCAATAACTGAAGGTTTAGCTGAATTAATGGGTGGAAAGATAACTGTTATTTCAGATTATGGTAAAGGTTCAACTTTTAAATTTGTAGTTATTCAAGAAATAGTAAATGTAGAGCTCAAAGAAGAAAGTAGCAACATTACAAGTTCTGACTATAATACTTTTGAAGGAAAAAATGCACTTATAGTAGACGACTCAAAACTAAACTTAAAAGTAGCTGAAAACGTTTTAAAGAACTTTTTAGTTACTACTGAAAGTGTTACAAGTGGTTTAGAATGTTTAAGTTGTGTAAATAGTAAAAAGTATGATATAATATTCATGGATATAATGATGCCTAATATGAGCGGGGTAGAAGTATTAAGAAAATTACGAGAAAATGGTGTGAATACTCCAGTAATAGCCTTAACTGCTGATGCTATAGAAGGTCAAGAAGAAAAATATATGAGTGAAGGCTTTGATGGGTATATATCTAAACCTATTAATAAAGAAAAATTAAGTTATGTATTAAATAAATATTTAGGAGGAAAATAATATGAATGGAGAATATTTAAAAAGTGCAGGAATTAATTTAAATGAAGTATTAGAATTTTGGGGAGATATTGATGCTTATTCATCTAATTTATTAGAGTTTTTAAATTCAATTGATAGTAGAATTGAAGACTTGAAAAGTTATAAGGATAATAATGAAATAAGTAATTATACAATGTTAGCACATAGTTTAAAAAGTGAAGCAAGATATTTAGGATTAAATGAATTATCAAGTGTTTTTCAATTACATGAAGATAAAGGTAAAGAAGGAAATTTTGATTATATAAAGTATAATTTTAATGAAATAGAAGGTGCTATTAATAAGGTAAAGACTAATTTAAAGGATTTTGTAAAAAGTACTGGTATAAAGAAGAATTTACTTGTAGTAGATGACTCTAATATAATAATTAATTATATAGAAAATATAGTAAAAGATGAATATAATGTAGTAAGGGCTAATAATGGAATTGAAGCAGTTAATAAGTTAAATGATAGTATTTATGCAATGCTTCTTGATATAAATATGCCTAAAAGTAATGGAATAGATGTACTTAAATATTTAAATGATAATGATTTAATTGATAAAGTGCCTGTTGTAATAATTACTGGTAATGATACTAAAGATGCTATTAAAGAGGTTATTGGTTATCAAGTATTAGATGTTTTAAATAAACCATTTAGTGTAGATAACATTAAAAGAGTATTATCACTTATAGAAAATTTTCATGGTAATAATGAGTAAAGTTAATTAATTTAACTTTATTTTTTTTTGAATATGTGTTCCTATTAATAATAGGAGGAGGAATTATGAAAAATTTCAAAAAAATAGTTTTATCTATCTTGTTAGGTGTATTAGTAATTATTCCGTCAACTGTATACGCTTTAACTGAAGTTAAAACTGGCGAAGAATTAAGTGAAGCTGTTAAAAAGGGCGGTGAAATAGTTCTTCAAAACGATATTAGTATGACTAGTGACATAACTGTTAGAGGTCAAAAAATTAATATCAATTTAAATGAAAATAGTCTTACTTTGAAGACGTATTATATCGATGTATATGAAGGAAGTCTAGAATTTTCTGGTAAAGGCTTAATTAAAGATGACCGTAAAGATACAAATGCAACAATTTATGTATATGGTTCAACTGATAGTAAGGCAGTTTCATTTGCAAATTTAACTGTGGGAAAAGATGTTAAAATTGAGACTAAACGTTATGGTATAACAGTTTGGCCAGTAACAAAAAACAAGGAGTATTTTCCTACATATGGTACAGTTATTAACTTTAATGGTACAATAATTAGTACTAATGAAAATGCTGGTGGCATAAACATAAATGGTAACTTAAAAAATGATGGCAAGCTAGAAAATGCACCTGTTATTAACTTAGGAAAAACTGCTGTTATAAAAACAACTGCAGATACGGCTTTATATGGCGCTGGTATGGGTGTATGGAATATTGATGGCGGTACTTATGAAAGTAACAGTGCTATTGGTATCAAAAGTGGTAAATTAGTAATAAACGATGGAACATTTACTGCTACAGGTGTTCCTAAAACTGGAGAACTTTATGGTAATGGTATTATTTCAACAGGAAGTTCAATTCAAATTGAAAATAACAAAGGTTATGCTGGAAATATTGAAATAACTGTAAATGGTGGTACTTTCAAAAGTGAAAAAGGTTTAAGTATTTATCATTATCCACCAAATAATGAAGAAGGAGAAACTAATACTCTTAAGTCACTTATAATTAATGGTGGAACATTTACTAGCGATGTTAAAATGGTTAAAGGTGACAATGTAAGTGTAACAAATGGTACTTTCTCAACAAAAACATTAGAAAGTTATATTCCAAATACATATACTATGGTTAAAAAATCAGAAAATGAATATGTTGTTAGTAATATTGAATTTTCTGAAGTAGAAGGTTTAGAAGCTAAAATAACTAGTAATGGAACTGATAATAAGTTCTATGCTAAACCTGGTAGTAAAGTAGTTTTAACATTTACTATTGAAAACAATTATTTCTTAAAGGGATTAACTGTTGTAGGAAAAGATGGAAGCGAAACAAAAGTAGAAGTTACTGATAACTCATTTGTAATGCCAGAGTATGCAGTTAAAATAATACCTGATGTTATTAGATGTATTAGTAAAGAAGGAAATATTGTACAAATAGATAAAGAAATTACATTTAATGAAAGTATAGATGCTAAATTGGTAAAAGATTTAAGTGAAGCTTTCTTAGATAATACTAATTCTGGACTTGCTAATGCAATAAATAAAGAAAAAATAGAAGCAACTGATGAATCTTTAGTAGAAGTTGAATTAGAAACAGTTTTAACTTCTTATGATGAAAAGAATAATACATTAGTTTATGATATTAAACCAGTTTACTATGTAGATGGACAAAAAGTAGGAACTTTATCAAATGATGCTATTACTGGAAAAGTTAAAGTTAATTTACCTGTTCCAACTAGTGTTAAAGATACTCATGTAAAAGTTCTTCATAAATCTGGTGATAAATTAGTAGATGAAAAATCTTATGAGATTAAAACTACTGAAGATGGTAAAAAGTATATTACTATAGAAACTGATAGTTTTTCAACATTTGAATTAAGTTTCTATACACCAACTGAAGTAAAAAATCCAACAACTGCTGATTCAACTTTGGGATATGGTTTATTAGTTCTTATATCTTTAATAGGTATTGGTTCTGCTTATGGACTTATGAGAAAATCATTTAATAAATAAAATGTAAAGAAAGTGTAATGCTTTCTTTTTTTTGTTTACATATTTTTCTTTTTAATATATTATTAAAATAGGTGATTAATATGGATAAAAATAAGAAAAAAGAAATAGTAAAGATGTTAATTAATCAAAGTATTGATACTGAAGATGAAAATGAATTAATTGATTTACTTGTTGATAAGTCTATTGCAATGGATGTGGATAAAGTAGATAAAGATAATGAAAAGTTTGGGGACAAGGTTGCAGATAAATTAACGGAATTTGCTGGCTCTTGGGGATTTATTATAGGATTTAGTTTATTCTTAATAATATGGATACTCTTAAATGTTTATGTGTTTTTAGAAATAGATCCTTATCCGTTTGTATTTTTAAATTTACTTCTTAGTTGTATAGCTGCTTTACAAGCCCCAATTATTATGATGAGTCAAAATAGAAGTGCTAAAAAAGATAGTATGAGAAGCAAAAATGACTATAAAACTGATTTAAAAAGTGAATTAATATTAGAAGATTTGCATGATAAAATGGATACTATATTAAAAAATCAAAAGAAAATATTAAAAGAGTTAGAAAAGTAATATAAAATAATTATAAGAAAGTATAAGAAAACAATACTAAATAAATAAGCGTGTTCGCTTGTTTTTTCTTATTCAGAATGGTAGAATACTACTTGTATTATATTTTTAAGTGAAAAGAATAAAATTAATATTTTGTTTAATCATAAAGAATGGAGGAATATTATGTTTGATTTAGTTAGTAAATTTAGTCCAAGTGGAGACCAACCAAAAGCAATAAAAGAACTTGTAAGTGGTATTAATGAAAATAAAAAATATCAAGTATTACTAGGTGCTACTGGAACAGGTAAAACTTTTACAATAGCAAATGTTATTAAAGAAACTAATAAACCAACTTTAGTGCTTGCTCATAATAAAACACTTGCTGGACAGTTGTATGCAGAATTAAAAGAATTATTTCCTAATAATCGTGTTGAATACTTTGTAAGTTATTACGACTACTACCAACCAGAAGCTTATGTTCCAAGTAAAGACTTGTATATTGAAAAAGACTCTTCAATTAACGATGAGATAGATGAACTTAGACATGCTGCAACTAGTAGTCTACTAAAAAGAAGAGACGTAATAGTAGTAGCAAGTGTCTCATGCATATATGGTATAGGAGAAGTAGAAGAATACAAAAATAAAATGCTTTCTTTATCGGTGGGAGACACCATTGACAGAGACGAGTTATTAACTAAATTAGTAGATATGCTTTATGAAAGGAGTACACTTGACTTTAAACGAGGTACCTTTAGAGCGCATGGAGACACTATAGAAATAATTCCAGTATATGAAAGAAAAAACGGTATTAGAATAGAATTATTTGGAGACGAAGTAGATAGAATAAGCGAGTTTGACACATTAACTGGTGTTATATTAAAAGATATGAAAAACGTTAGCCTATTTCCAGCAAGCCATTTCGTTGTTGGAGACGAAAAACTAAAAGAAGCCATTAGAAGAATAGAAAGAGAGTTAAAAACTAGACTAGAAGAATTAGATAAAGAAGGAAAGCTAGTTGAAAAAGAAAGACTTAAACAAAGAACTATGTATGATATAGAAATGCTTAAGGAAACTGGGTTTTGTCATGGAATAGAAAACTATAGTAGACATATGGCTCTTAGGGAAGAAGGCGAAACTCCTACAACTTTGATGGATTTCTTTCCAGACGATTACTTACTCGTAGTAGATGAAAGTCACGTTACTTTGCCACAAGTTAGAGGAATGTATAATGGCGACAGAATGAGAAAAACTACTCTTGTTGATTATGGTTTTAGACTTCCAAGTGCATTAGACAATAGACCATTAAAGTTTGACGAGTTCACAAGTAAAATTAATCAAGCAATATTTGTAAGTGCAACCCCAGGAGATTATGAGTTAGAACTAGTTAATAATAAATGCGTTGAACAAATAATTAGACCAACTGGACTACTTGACCCAGTCATTGAAGTTAGAAAAACTGAAGGACAAATAGATAACTTAATTGGCGAAATTAACGAAAGAATTAAAAAGAATGAAAGAGTACTTATTACTACTTTAACAATTAGAATGGCTGAAGAATTAACAAACTACTTAAAAGAAGTTGGTATTAAAGTAACTTACTTGCATAACGAAATTAAAACATTAGAAAGAATGAATATTATAAGAAATCTACGTTTAGGAGTAATAGATGTAGTTGTAGGAATTAACTTGTTAAGAGAAGGTATAGATATTCCGGAAGTTAGTTTAATTGCTATAATGGATGCTGATAAACAAGGTTTCTTAAGAAGTACAAGAAGTCTTATACAAACTATTGGAAGATGTGCAAGAAATGCGAATGGACTTGTTATAATGTATGCTGATAAAAATAGTGATGCTATGAATGAAGCAATAAGTGAAACTAAAAGAAGAAGAAGTGTACAAGAAGCTTACAATAAAGAACATGGTATTGTACCTAAGACTATAATTAAAGAAATAAGAGATAACATCAGTAACTTTGAAACTTCTAAAGAAAATAAAAAGACTAAACTTAGTCCTAAAGATAAACAAACTATGATAAGAAACTTAGAAATTGAAATGAAGAAAGCAGCAAGTGAGTTAGATTTCGAGCGTGCTATGGAACTAAGGGATGCTATGTTTGAACTAAGTACTAGTGATTAATTAAACCTCATAAAAGAGGTTTTTTAATTTTCATACTTTACATTAATTGCAAAAATTAATTAAAATCACTAGAACTCAATTGTGAAATGTGATAATATATTTACTCGTGGGAGTGAGTTATGAAAAAGTTTTTAGAAGATAAGTTTGTTAACAATTTAATATTTATGACATTAATATTATTTATAATTGAAATGATGTTTAAATTACTTAATAATTTTAATCTATTTACTTGGTCTAGTTTAAGAATACTTTTGAGTTCAGCATTAATAAGTTTACTAGTTACCTTTATAAGTAGTTTATTTAAGAAAAAATGTATAAGAAATACTATTAATCTTACATTTATATTTATCTATTCATTATATACTTGGTTACAATTAGGTTTTATTAATTTTTTGGGTGTATATATTTCATTTAACACAAGTAGTCAATTTGGAGCAGTAACTAACTATATAATAGACTATTTAACTACTTTTAAATGGACTTATCACTTAATATACATACCATTTATACTAAGTATTTTGTATTACATACACTTAAAAAATGAAACTTATAACAAGATTAATCTAAATAAAAAATATTTATTATTAATACCTATCACTTTAATATTTTCCTTAACTTATTATTGTACTCTTAAATTTGATTTTATGCAAAATAAGTACCAAACTAAAAGCAATATTTCTTTATTTAAAAATCCTTCAGTACCAACAATTGCTGTACACGAATTTGGTCCAGTTGTATTTGGCATAATTGACCTAAAAACATTTTTATTTCCAACCGATGAAACTATAGATATAAGTATTTATAATGATAACACAGTAGAAGTAAATAGTAAAAGAGAAGTAAGTCCTGTTCTTAGTGAACTTTCTACTAAAGATGAAGGAGAGTATAACTTACTAAACTCATATTTTGCGAATAATGAAGTAACTGACTATAACTCATATACAGGAAAATTTAAAGGTAAAAATGTAGTAGTTATTCTTATGGAAAGTGTAAATGAAGGAATTATAAATGAAGAATACTTTCCTAACTTTTATAAACTTTATAGTGAGGGATGGCACTGGACAAATAATTATAGTCCAAGAAATTCATGTGCTACTGGTAATAATGAGTTTAGTTTAATGACTGGTTTATATTCAATATATAATACATGCACTTCAAACACTTATAAAGATAATACTTATTTTGAAAGCATATTTGGACTATTTAATAATGCGGGATATACTACAAGAAGTTTTCATGACTATACTGAGTGGTATTACTATAGAAATACAATTCATTCTAATATGTATAGTGAAAAATACTTAGATATAGATGATTTAAATATGTCTATTAAAGGAATATATGGAGAATGGCCAAGTGATGAAGTATTTTTTACAAATGTATTTGATAATTTATTAAATACAGACTATAATACACCATTTATGGCATTTTTAACAACTGTTACTACTCATCAACCATATATTACTAAAAGTGAATATGGTGACTTATATAAAGAAGAATTTATGTCTAAAGGCTATAGTGCCCCAGTAAGTAGATATTTTAGTAAATTAAAAGTTTTAGATAATGCTCTTGGAATAATGATTAATAGTTTAAAAGAAAAAGGAATACTTGATGATACAGTTATTGTTTTAACGGCTGACCATTATCCTTATGGACTAAAAGACTCTTATTTAAGTGAATTTATTAATCATGATTTAGAAGACTATGAAAGTGAAAGAACTCCTTTTGTAATATATAACCCAGAACTAGAAAGTACTGAATATACCGAATACACCTCATACATCAACATAATTCCAACTTTAGCAAACTTAATGGGAATAAAATATGACCCTAGACTTTATATGGGAACTGACATACTTAGTGATACATATAACTCTAGAGTAGTTTTTGCAGATGGCTCTTGGAAAAATGAAATAGCCTATTATAATGCTAGTAATAGTACTATAAAGTATTACACAGATGAAGAATATACAGTAGAAGAAATACAAGAAATTAATGAAAAAATTAATATGAAGTTAAGTTTAAGTACCAGTGCAATTAAAACAAATTACTTTTCATATCTAGAAAATAAAATAAATGAATATAATAATACTGAACTAGAGTAACTTTACAAAATGAATAAAAAGTTATATAATTAGTTCATTGGAAGAAAGATAAATATGAAAAGAAAATATATAGATGAATATAATAAAATAACTGAAAATATAATTAATGATAAAGATTTTATAATTACTAAAAATGATATGCATCATGGACTAACTAAATATGACCACTTGATAAATGTAAGTAAATGTGCTTTTGTGCTTGCTAAAATATTTAATGCCAACGTAGAAGTTACTACCACTGGAGCACTTTTACATGATTTATTTTATGGTGGAAGAACAGACAAAGAAGAAAATAGTTACCTAAATCATCCATACACTGCAAGTATGAATGCAAAAAAATATTTTAATGTAAGTATAGAAGTACAAAGATGTATAGAAACTCATATGTTTCATCATGTCATAATTAAAAAGATATTTCCATTTATTAATAGAAAAGAAAAAGCAAGTATTAAATTTAGTAAACCAAAAAGTAAAGAGGCTTGGTTAGTTAGTATTGCTGATTTATTAGTTAGTATAAGAGATAGTAAATTCTTTATAAAATATAAGGCTAGTGTAGCATATCTAATGATAATTAGTATATTTTTGCAAAAATAGTATTTTAAAATAAAAAGTTATATGGTATAATTTAGTTGTTAACTTGTGATGAAGTAATTAGTAGTTACATATTAATTTTATAGAGAATTAGTGCTTGGTGAAAACTAATAGTTAATATATAATGAAATCAAATCTTCTAGGTTAAATCGGGTAATTCCGTTATAATAAAAGAGTATAGAATAATTCTATGAATTAAGGTGGCACCGCTTATATAGTCCTTAAGTCATGGAATTTTTATTTTTAAAGGAGAGTGAATAATGAGAGAAGAAAGTATTGAAGTGGGAAGTATTTGGAGACATTTTAAAGGAAATGTTATAGAAGTAATATGTATATGTAAACATACTGAAGACTTAAGTGAGTTAGTAGTATATACTCATGATGGCGATATATGGGCTAGACCCATAGAAATGTTTTTAAGTAATGAAGACATAAGTAGTAGAATTGATAACACTACAAAACAAAAATATAGATTTGAAAGGATATAAAAAATGATAGATATTAAATTAATTAGAGAAAATAAAGAATTAGTAAAAGAAAATATTAAAAAGAAGTTTAAAGATGAAAAATTACCTATAGTAGACGAAGTATATAACTTAGATATAGAGTTTAGAAATGCTAAAAAAGAAGCAGACACATTAAGAGGAGAAAAAAATAACTTAAGTGATAAAATTGGATTACTTATGAGAGAAGGAAAAAAAGATGAGGCTTTAGAAATAAAAGAACAAGTAAGTATAATGAATACTAAAATTAAAAGTCTTGAGGAATTAGAAACTAGTTTAGAACCTAAAATTAAAAGTCTTATGTATAAAATACCTAATATAATTGATAAAAGTGTACCAATTGGAAAAGATGACTCTGAAAATGTAGAAATCGAACGTTTTGGAGAACCTGTTATTCCTTCTTATGAAATTCCATATCATGCAGATATATTGGAAAATTTAAATGGACTTGATAAAGATAGTGCAGGTCGTACTAGTGGAAATGGTTTTTATTATTTAATGGGAGATATTGCAAGACTTCATGAAGCAGTAATAAGTTATGCAAGAGATTTTATGATTAATAAAGGGTTTACTTTCTGTGTACCACCATTTATGATTAGAAGTGATGTAGTTAATGGAGTTATGTCATTTGAAGAAATGGATGCAATGATGTATAAAATCGAGAATGAAGATTTATATCTAATTGGTACTAGTGAACACTCTATGATAGGTAAATTTAAAGACCAAATAGTTAAAGAAAGTGATTTACCTATAACTTTAACTTCTTATAGTCCATGTTTTAGAAAAGAAGTAGGTGCTCATGGTATAGAAGAAAGAGGAATCTACAGAGTACATCAGTTTGAAAAACAAGAAATGATAGTATTAACTGATAAAGAACATGGTATGGAGTGGTATAATAAAATGTGGAGTTATACTGTAGAATTCTTTAGAAGTATGGATGTACCTGTTAGAACACTAGAATGCTGTAGTGGAGATCTTGCTGACTTAAAAGAAAAAAGTTGTGATGTTGAAGCATGGAGTCCTAGACAAAAGAAATACTATGAAGTTGGAAGCTGTAGTATTTTAGGTGATGCTCAAGCAAGACGTTTAGGTATTAGAAGTAAAGGAGAAAGTGGTACTAAGTTTGTAACAACATTAAATAATACAGTTATAGCATCTCCAAGAGGACTTATTGCAGTTATAGAAAACAATTATAATGAAGATGGAAGTATAAATATTCCAGAAGTTTTAAGGTCTTATATGGGTGGAAAAGCTTTAATAAAGTAATAAATAATAATAAAGTCACGTACTATTAAGTAGGTGGTTTTATTTTGAAAAAATATTTTGAATATATTGGACTTATAATATTTACTGGGTTTGGTTTTTTCTATACCAATAAAGTTACTGATTTAATGAATAGTAAAGACCCTTTAATGATAGAAATAAAAGAGTTTGCAAGCAATAATAATACCTTATGTAAAGAAGGATATGTTACTAATGAAGGTGTAGTATTAGGTAAAAATGGAAAAGAAGTAGACTACACCTTAACATACTCTAATATGCAAGGAAAAAAGTTTGATGAATTAGATGTAGTATATAAAGAAGTTGACTGTAAAATAAATTTAAACAGTATTAAAGACAATTATATTATTAAAGGTAATGAAAGTAAGAATATGATTAGTTTTTTTATTAAAATAAATGATAACAGTTTAGTTAAAGAAATAGTAAATATCTTTGATAAAAATAATGTTAAAGTAAATTTAATAGTCAATAATTTAAATAATATAAATGAGTACTTAGGTTATGTTAAAAACGGACATTATGTTTTATATAGTGGTGAAAGTAATAAAGATTTAAAAGAGTTTAAGAGTACCTTAAATTTAGAAAATAATTTTTGTATAAGTCTTTATAATAACAGTACTTTAGATAATTGCTTTAAAAATAATTTCTATGTTTTAAAAACTAATAATATATATAAAGATAATATTTTATATAATACAAAGGCTAATTTGGAAAAAGGGGAGTTTTATGTTTTTTATGAAAACAAGAATACTTTAGAAGAAATAAGTGCATTAATAAAATTTGTTAAAGGTAAAAATATAGATATAGTTAATATAAATAGACTTTTAGAATAATTAAACTAGCAAAATCAAATGTATTATAAAATTTAGTCATTAAAAAATGTTGTTTATATTGTACGAAAGTGTTGACATTTTGTACTTTATATGGTATAATTTATCTATCAATGGGGATTTGGTAGATACAGATAATATTAAACTTCTTCCTTATTGGAAGATTTTTTAGTTATATAATTGACTAAAAAAAGAATATGCTGTATAATAAATAACTGAAATTCACAAAGGGGGTATTTAATATGAATAGTGAATTAATGGAAAAATTAGAAAGTTTGTTAAATAAGTTTCAAGAAAGGGCTTTATCTTTAAGAGAAGAATATTCTTTAGTAACAAGTATTGATAACGACTTAACTAAAGAAGATATTTCTAGAATTAAAGAAATAAAAGATGATTTAAGTTGTTTAAGTACTAAAATTACTGATTTAACTAGTGATATTGATAAATATAAAAACTATGATAAAGAAGTTAATAAATTATCAAGTCTTATAAATAGTTCAAGTGATGAAGGTGTTAAATATCTTATAAATAAAGACTTACAAGAAGCAATTATTAAAGAAGAAGAATTTGCTAGTTATTTAGAAAAGAAATATGGTTTAGTTCAAACTAATGATAAAATCAAACCTAATAACGAAGAGCAAGAAGAAGAGAAAAAGAAAGGTTTTAATATAAAGAAACCAAGTAAAAAGACAACTATTTCAGTAATTGCAATACTTGCAGCTTTAGGTCTTACAGTTGGTGTTTTAAAAGGATGTAATAATAAAAATAATTCTTTAGATAATCAAACTGAAATAACTGATACTTTAGATAATGAAACAAATAATGAAGTAAAAGAAATTTTGGAATTTGGTGACATTAATGATGAAGAACAAGTAAGCAAAAGAGCAGATAAAATTATGAATGAAATCAATACTTTAGCTCCAAATAACGATTATACTATTGATGAAATAGAAAATATTCTTAAATGGATAAATGGTGGAGTAGTAAGTGAAGTTTCTCAAGAAGATGGATTATTTGCAATTACTAGAGTAGAAAATTTAATGAATAAAGAAAATCAAGAAGAAGTTAGTAAACCTTTTGATATAAGTAATTTCTTCTTAGATGGAACACAAGGTAAAAAGTTAGCTAGTAAAATATATAATGCTAAAACAAGTTTAATGAGTACTAAGGGTAGTGAAAACTTTAAAACTAGTGCTGAAGAGTTTACTAAATTAATGGTTAATTCTTGGGTACTTAATGGTACTAATAATGAAATAAGTAGTTATGTATTAGAAACTAGTGGTATGAAAGCCTTAATAGATACTTACTTCTTAAATACTTATGCTTATATTGATATTCCAGTAGAAGTTAGTGTGATGGATGCAACATTTGATTTAGACAAAATAGCAGATGCTGTAAATGAAGCTAATTGTAAAACTACAGTTACTGCTGATAATGGTGAAACATTTGATACATATATGAATAAATTTAGTTCAGATATGATAGGAATGATAACAGAAGCAACATTGAATAAACAAAATAGTAATAGTTTAACATTAAAATTAAATTAGTTAGGGGGAATTAATATGTATAGTAGTGAAAAAAATCCAGGATTTAACTGGAAAGATTTAGTAATAAAAGTCGTATTTGTATTCTTATTTATAATCTTATTAATGTGGTTATTTAAAAAGAGTACACCTAATATGACACCATTCTATAGTAATGTATTTAGAGAAAATGTTAAATACATGCAAGATGCAGCAGAAAGTTATTATACTAATGAAAGATTACCTAAAAATATAGGTGATTCTGCAGAAATAACTTTAGCAGAAATGATTAGAAAAAACATGATATTACCTTTTGTTGATAAAGATGGTAATGAATGTGATACTAATGCTTCTTATGTACAAGTTGTTAAAAACAAAAATGATTATACTTTAAGAGTTAACTTAGTATGTCCAACTGAAAAGAACTTTGTTGAAAAAATATTAGGATGTTATGATTATTGTGAAGATTGTACTGAAGAAGAAAAACCACTTATGGAAATTGAATATCAATTTAAGAAAGCAACATCAAGTACTAAGAAGGTTTACAGTTGTCCAAATGGAGGAACTTTAAAGAATGGTATTTGTTATCTTTATGGTAGTGAATCATATAAAGCAACAGAGAAATCAACTAGTGGTGAATATTATTGTCCAAATGGAGGAACTTTAAGTGGTAACTTATGTTATGTAACTAAAGAAAACTCTTATAAAGCTTATAGTAATTCAAGTAGTGGATATTATACTTGTCCAAATGGAGGAGAATTAGTTGGTTCTAAATGTTATGTTACAACTAGTGGAAGTAGTTATGATGCTAAAATAATTAATTATACTTGTCCAAATGGAGGATACCTAAGTGGTACAATGTGTATAAAGTCAAGTGGTTCAAATTATCCTGCTACACCTAGTACAAGTAAGGGTGATAGTTATGCAGCTACACCTAAAACTAATAAAGCAAGAACTGTTATTGGTAATGCTACACCTAAAACTGGTAAATCTTATTTAAATGGTACTTATACTAAAAAGCCAAGTGGATATACTTGTTCAACTGGTAAACAATATATATGTAGTTCAAGTTCAAATTGTCCAGGATATGTAACTGTTTATACTGGATGTTATAAAACAACAACAACTTACTCTTGTGCAAGTGGAACATTAGAAGGAACTCAATGTGTTAAATATACTAATAAAACAACATATAGTTGTCCAAGAGGTGGATCACTAAGTGGAACAACATGTTATTTAAATAATGGTAAAACAACATATAGTTGTCCAAATGGAGGTACACTAAGCGGAACAATGTGTGTATTTAATAGTTCAAGTTATTATGCTACACCTGACTATAGTTGTCCAAATGGAGGTAACTTACTTGGAAGTAGATGTTACTTTAATGGTAATACTACAAGTTATAATGCAAGTTATATAAGTGGTGCAAGTACAAAATACTGTGATTATGGAGACAAATTAGTTGGTGACAGATGTTATTATACTAAGAGTGAGTCTTACTTAGCTAATAAGACAGAAGGTAAAAAAAGTTATGAATGTACTAAAGGTGGAACATTCAATAGTAATAATAAAACTTGTAGTGTATCAGTATTAAAGAGTCAATACAATGCAACTAAGACTACAAAAACATCAAATGGTTATATCTATAAATGGAGTACTAGTGAAACATTAGAAGGATGGACAAGAACTGGTGCTACTAGAGAAGTAGAAAAGAAGAAATAAGCCTTGTGCTTATTTTTTTTGATGTATAGACTTTTTATGTAAAAAATGGTAAAATAATAATGTTTATTAAGAAAGGATTTAATATGAATAAGATGAGTATTAGTAAAGAAGATACACTTGTTATGAAACTGATTCATTATTTTGTTACTAATGAAGACTATAGACCAATAGTAGTACATGGTGTACAAAATGAAATTTGGTTAGAAAATTTAGATAATGATATACCTTTGATAAGAATAAATTCTAATTATATACATAATGAAGAGCAATTAATGAGTGATTTAAGAAAAGTAGAAGTTATTAGAAAAACTATTAAGAAAAAAACATATTCATTTAGAAGCAAAGTACTTAATTTACTTATGAATACTAGAGATGAAGTTACTCTAACAGAAGAAGAAAATGTTTTAAGTATTAAAGTTAAAAACATAACAGAACTTAAAAAGAATAAATTTATAAATGATTATTTTCCTAATTTTAAAGAGAAAGTGGTTAGTAAAAATAATGGTATAGTTGATGTATTAGAGATGACTGAAGAACTAAATAAAAAAACAATTAAGGAAGATAATGAGTTAGCTAAGATATTTTTAAAGAAAGATCAACCAATTGTAACATATTCTATTATATTACTTAATATTATAGTATTTATGCTAAGTTTATTAGATTATAATATGATAATTAATTGTTTTGCTAATTATTATGTTAATGTTAAAAATGGTGAAATATATAGATTATTAACTGCTTGTTTTGTACATGCTAATTTCTTACATATATTCTTTAATATGTATGCATTATATTATATAGGACCAATGGTAGAAAAATATTATGGAAAACTTAAATATTTACTTATATATTTAGGTAGTGGAATAATGGGAAGTTTATTTTCTGTAGTATTAAGTAATAATGTTAGTATAGGTGCAAGTGGTGCCATATTTGGTCTTTTTGGTAGTATGTTGTATTTTGGTTATAAATATAGAGCTACTTTAGATGGATTTGTTAGAAGTGGTATTATACCTGTATTATTTATAAACTTAATATTAGGATTTATTGTTCCAAATATAGATGTATATGGTCATATAGGAGGACTTGTTGGTGGATTATTATTAAGCTATATAGTTGGTGTTTATAGAAAATGTAAGAAAAAGAATACTATAAATGGATTAATTATAATAACTATATTAATTGCATCTTTAAGTTATATGTTGATTATTAAATAAAGTACTTGAAAAGAGTACTCTTTTTTGTTATACTTTTATTAGTTTAAGAGTAGAAGGAGGATATAAAATATGACTAATAATTATATAAATAAATTAAGTTATATATCTTATTATGTAAATAAATTAAGTTATATATCTTCAACCATAGTACAAAATAAAGTACTAAATGGGGGGGGGTTATTATTTCTTCTAACTAACTTAAATAATAAAACTAATAAAATTATATGGATAGAATAAGTCTATCCATTTTTGTGTTGGAGAAAATAATGAATAAACAAGAACTAAATAAACTAATAGGTAAAAATGTAAAGAAGTATAGATTACTTTATAATACTAAAAATAAAAATAAATTAACTCAAGCTAAACTAAGTGAAATGTTAGGGGTACATATGAGTTTAATTGGTGCTTTAGAAAGTGAAAACAATAGTCATGGTTTATCAATTTATAACTTATATCAAATAAGTAAAATATTAAATGTAAG
>FR902234.1 GCA_000438415.1 Clostridium sp. CAG:628 | reverse complement strand
CTAAATCACTTTCTAGACTTTCAATAAAGTCTATTATGTAATCTTTTTTTATGTTGTCTATATGCATTGTTATTACTTCTTTTTGATTTTTTTTGTCTAGTGTTTTCATGTAATCTAGAAAATAAATTCTATTAATTTTGTAACAATATTTCATTTTTTCTTCATCATTTAGATAAATAAAAACTTGTGTTATGTAGTAAGAGTCTTCTTTTTCTAAGGTAGTTATTAAGTCTTCAATTGTTTCACATCCAGTTATGTCTATTCCTCTTATACTTGTATATTTTGCTATTTTTTCATATATTTCTTTTTCCATTATAAAACCCCCATTTGGTACCATATTATACTACAAATGTGGGGTTAAGTCAAATTATAATGTTTTTGATGTATTTTTTTTATTTATATAATCAATTATTACTTTTTCATTACTATGCATTAGTTCTAAAAAATCTAGTAAGTATACTTCGCCTTCGAAGGTGTTTTGACCTTCATATATGTCTTTAAATATTATTTTTGCTGTTTGATAGTTATCGTACTCTGTTACTTTGTAGTTACCATGTGCGATTGAATTCCTTATTCCATTTATAATGGCTTTGTTTAAAAAGTATTTAGGGTGATTTTGGTAGTATGCATTATAACTATCTATTTCTTTAATTTCAGAGTTATATTTTGTTAAGTTATTATTTAATGTTGTTAATTTTTGATTTAGTAAATCTATAACTTCTTGTTTGCCTTTTCCTGCTAGATTATTTATTTGACTAGTGGTTTTTTGAATGGAAGAATTGATTTCAGTTACTTTTTTAACTAGACTTGTTTTATATTCATTTTTATTATTTAGGTATTTGTTATCAACTGTATAGTTTTTTACTTTAATTTTAGTAAGGTCAAGTAAACCATAGTCAAGTTTATCGTTTTCAGTGTAAACATTTTCTTCATTATTATCATAAATTTTGTCTAAGCCATATGAGAAAATGCTATTAAACATTGCGATTAAGCTAACGGCTAGTTCTTCGTAGGATAGTGTAAAATTTATGTTTTTGTTAGACAAGTACTTTTTTATTACATTTATATCAGTTGATTTAGTTTTTTCCATTGCACTTAGTATGCATATATTACTTAAAGAAGATATAGCCAGTTTTGTCTTGTTACCAATTATTTCTTTTGTGATTATTTCTCCAATTATATGTTGATTATCACTATATGTCACTTCTGGTCTTGACATTTCTAATAAAGATACAGCTATTTTTTCAAAGTCTAGGTTGTCAACTTTTTTAAGTCCGTAGTCAAATTGATATTCTTTTTCATGTTCTTTTATAAACTTTCTAATTTCTTTAAAACTATTTGTTTCTAGGAAGTTATTTGTCATTTTATCTAGTTCTTCTCTTATGCTCTTTGGTACTGGGGTGTTGTCAAGAGTTTTTGCTGTTATATATATTACTTCATGATTTTTCATGTATTTAACTATACTTTCAACGGTGGTAAGAGGTTTTTTTCTTCCTTCAGTGCCATGGCGAGTGAAAACTTTTGATTCAGTGTACTCACTTACACTAGTTCTATCGATGTATTTGGATAAAGAAACACCTATAAAATAGTTTAAGCGTTCAAGTGGAATTGTTACTAAGTCGTTTTCATCTAATATTGTAATTTTTTCATTTTCAAAATCTAAGAAGTAGTTACCATGAGCAATTTTGTTTCTTAATTTGTTAACTGTTGTGGCTGCATCCCCCATTAAATGATTTTTATCATAGTATAGACCATTTTTTTCAGTGAATAAAAGTTTTACAGTAGTCTCTAGTTCGTTTAATAATAGTTTTGATTCGTAGTTTAAGTTTCCAGCATTTTCTACTATATCTTCTTTTATAGATAATAATATGTTACTTGCTAAACCGAATGAGGCTACACTTGTTATTCTTTTATCTTTTAAAAAGGAGTTTATTTTGTCATTTGGAAAATTGAAAGCTAAGTTTTCTAAAAATAGTGAGTATGCTTTTATGCTCCCATAGTAATTTTCAATTGTTTCTAGTTTGTTTTGTTCTAAATTCATATATTATCCTTCCTTCTTCCTTTTCTTTGTTGCTTGCTTTTTAATTTAAGTTAATTATATCATTTTATGTTGTTTTTAGTCAAATTTTGAATGTAAAATGTGTATGAATTAGAGGGGTTATTTGAAGATAGATTTATTAAGATTTTAATAGTTTAAAAAGCAATAATGGCTTGTAAAATGAAATTCTTTAAAGATAATATTATCATTTTTAAGAATAACTTTAATATAGGCTAGAGATGTGGGTTCGAATTTTAAATATATAAAAAAGCACCAAATTTATGGTGTTAAATTCATTTGGAGCGATAATAAAAGTTATTCGAAACTCCTAATAATAATAGTTTATATACAACTAATCACTAATAACATTTTAGCATAAATTTAATATAATTCAACAAAAAATCTTCATTTTATGGTATAATATATGACAAAACACTTATGCCATAAAGGAGGTTATATATGGTTAAAATTAAATCTTTTTCTACTAATAATGGTGATATGTTTTATATTAAACATAGTAGTGATAATTTTACAATTATTGATTGCTGTATTGATGAAGAAAATAAGAATTCTATACTTAATGAACTTATAAACGAAAGTAAATATAAAGGGATAACTAGACTAATTTCTACCCACCCAGATGATGATCATATTAGAGGTTTAAAATTTTTAAGTGATAACTTTTCTATTCCTAACTTTTATTGTGTTAAAAATGAGGCGACAAAAGAAGACAAAACCGATGATTTTAAAAAATATTGTGAATTAAGAGATTCAGATAAAGCATTTTATATTTATAAAGGATGTTCTAGAAAATGGATGAATCAAACTGATGATACAAGAGGATCATCTGGAATAAACATTAAATGGCCTGATAGATCAAATACTGATTTTCTTAATGCTCTACAGGAAGCAAAAAATGGTGATAGTCCAAATAATATATGTCCAATAATAACATATTCTTTAAATAATAATATTACAGCATATTGGTTTGGTGATTTGGAAACCAATTTTATGAACAATATAAAAGATAAGGTTGATTGGATCAAAGCTGATATAGTATTTGCATCTCACCATGGTAGAAGTAGCGGAAGAATACCAAATGAAATATTAGAAAAGATAAAACCAAAAATTATTATAATTGGAGAAGCACCTAGTGAAAATTTAGATTACTATACTGGTTATGAAACCATAACACAAAATACCGCCAAAGACATTGTTATTGTTTGTGAAGATAATACTGCCAATTTTTTTGTAAGTAATTCTAACTATAAGACAGCACCGACAAATTTAAAAATGATATATGGCAAAAATTTAGATGGATATACTTATATAGGAAGTTTAGAATATGATGGATAATTTTGGATTTAGAATTAATAAATACTTGAAAGTATCTTTGGTTATTGGACTAATTGATTTATTGAGTTTTTATGTGGTAGGAAAAGTTTTTAAATATATGAATTTATTTCATATAATAATAGATAATTGGAAATATGTATTCCTATTTATATGTAGTATATTATTAATAATTTATCTTTTTGATATTTTGTTCTTTTATGATAGAAATAAAAAATACAAGTTTTTGTTAATACTAAATGAACCATTTAAAAATTGGCAAATGTATATAAAAAATGGAATCATAATTAATAAAAAATATAAAAAGGTAGATTTCTATTCTGATATTTATTGCAAAGCTAGAAATGTTAATAAAATACAAGGTATACGTGATGATGAAATATTAATTAGAGATATTGCTGTTCATTTAATATCTACAAACTTTATAATTCTTATGGCTTTCTTTGTATTAGAGCACATAAAAATTAAAATTTGCTTATATTGTTTTGTAATCATTTTTTTAGTTTACATATTATTAAATTTATCTTATAGAAATTATTTGAGGTATTATATTAGTGAAATATATATTGAATATATTAACTTAAAAAAATAAATGATTATTATGTAATGTAATCAAAAATATGTTATAATATTCATTACAAAGGGAGGATTTAGATAATGAGTAATGTTCAATTAGAATATATTGATGAAAATTTAAATAGAATTATACAAAATCCAGATAGTGTTTTATACTTGAGACCATATAATGTAGGAAACAAACGAGCATTATTTGCTATGGTTAAAGAAGAACAAGGTGTTTATAGAAAAGTTCAAATTTCAAAAGAACAATCTAAAATGACTTTTCCTTGGGAACCTATATATTGGTTTTATAAAGGGCCAGGATATTTTTACTTAAAAGATTTTATAATTTTAAATTCAAATAATCTTGCACTAAATACAACAAATTTAGATGGTTTTAAGTCGCGATCATTAGGTGAAGATAAAATTCTTAATGTAGGAGTATTTGCAACATTTAACGATGGCTCATCAACTTTTGTATGGCGTGAAAGATCAAAAAAATTTGAAAAAAAAGGTGGTATACAACCATATATAGATTTATTAAAAAAATATAAAGAATATGAACCAAAGCATGATACTTATAAGTTTATAGAATCTGTTGATGAAGTTGATGGTTTATTTGTAATTCCAGAACTTCAAACAAAGATAGAAGAACAACAAATGGTAAAAAAACTTATTCCTAATACAAGAAAAGATGATTAACGTTCCAATGATATGAACCCCGTTTCTTGGACAAAATAGAAACGAGGTTTTTGTATGACTAAAATAAGTTATGAAGAAAGAATTAATTTATATTATGATAGAAAGAATGGCATGTCTTTTCCTTCTATAAAATCAAAATATGGTATTAATAAATCTGGAGTTGAATATCTAGTTAGATTAATTGATAAGCATGGATTTGATATTCTAAGAACTAATGAAAATAAAAGTTATAGTTCTAAGGAAAAACAAAGAATTTTATCAAGATGATCTAAATATTTTTAATAGTTATGTAAATAAAACACGAATAATTATAGATATGGTTGATAGATTTATTGTTCGTGGTAGGAATTCAGAATATGATATTGACTATTTAATTTGTGGGACAATAGATAATTATGTTTGGATAAGTAAATATGATTTATATGACTTAGTTTTGTCAAAAAAGTGTCTTCATTTTACTTCACCGCATGTTGCTTGTATGACTTTAGGTCCTCAAAAAAGATGTATAACTTCTAAGGGAAATTTAAAAGACAGGTATTTAGTCGCAGTTAGATGGAATTTTCTTAGAGAAGATATTATCAGTTTTAAGAATAATTCTAACCAAGGCTAGAGATGTGGGTTCGAATTTTAAATATATAAAAAAACACCAAATTTATGGTGTTAAATTCATTTGGAGCGATAACTTTACTTATATTCGAAAAATTATACTCCCAAAGTTGTTT
>FR902233.1:68879-109293 GCA_000438415.1 Clostridium sp. CAG:628 | reverse complement strand
AAAGAATTAATAATTCCTTAAGATTGATTATACGTGATGTTTTATGTTAGAAAATTTATTTGATTATAAATTAGATAATGGTATAAGTTTTAATATTACTAAAAATGAAGTATACACACAGTTTTTAATGTATACCTTTTTTAAGTGGAATAAGAGTATAGTTATAGTTACTCCAACATTAAATGAGGCTAATCAACTTTATACTAATTTAAAATACTATTTGAAAGATAAAGTATTTATTTTTCCAGATGATGATTTTCTTACTAAAAAGGCTATTGCATCAAGTCCAGAACTTATGTATATGAGAATGAAGTTTTTAAATGACAATAAAGTGGATGATAATAAGATATTAATATGTCATACGAGTAGTTTTTTGAAAAAATTACCTTCTAAAAGTAATATGAATTCTAAAAAAATTGAAGTTGGTATTAAAAGTGTTATTGATAGAGATGATTTTATAAATAAATTAATTAATATTGGTTATAAAAAAGATAGTCTAGTTACTAATACTGGGGAGTTTAGCGTTAGAGGGTTTGTTATAGACGTTTTTCCTATTTTTGAAGAACATCCAGTGAGAATAGAATTTTTTGATGATGAAGTTATGGAAATTAAATATTTTGATGAAAATTCTCAGTTATCCATTAGAAATATAGATACTATTGTTTTAAAGCCTATAAAAGATGAGTATTCTAGTGAGAATAGTAATGTTCTTAGTTATCTTGACAAACCTTTACTTATATATCAAGATTATAATCAAATTACTATGGTTGAAAGAAGTATTATTGAACAAATTAATTATTATAATGAAGTTAATTCTAATTTTATGTTATCTGATATTATGTCATTAAATACAATTTTTGTTAATACTATTGATAATGTTCAGTGTGATTATGATATTTCAGCAAGTAGTATTGTAAATTATGGTGGGGATATAAATAAATTTAAAAAAGATGTTGATGCAGAAGATTCATTTTTATGTACTAAAGATAAAGAGTTAATAAATAGATTAAATTTTAACAAAAGTAAAATAATTGATGTGGATTTATTAAGTGGTTTTATTTATAATGGAATTAGTTATTATTCTAAAAATGATTTATTTTATCATAAAGAACAAGTGAAATATAATACTGGTTATAAAATGGGAAAGAAAATTGATTCTATTGATAAATTAGAAATTGGAGATTATGTTGTTCATAAAACTAGTGGTATAGGTGTTTATATGGGAATTACTACTATTATGAAAGCAGGAGTTCCAATGGATTATATTCTTATTAAATATAAGGGAGACGATAAATTATATTTACCTGTAGATAAAGTGGATAGTTTGTATAAATATTCTAGTAAAGATGGTGCTAGACCGGTTATTCATAAATTAAATAGTATTGAGTGGCAAAAAACTAAGATGCGTATTAAGAAAAAAATTCATGATATTAGCAATGAACTTATTAAAATATATAAAAATAGAAGTATTTCAAAAGTTGAACCATTTATGGAAGATACTCCAGAACAGGTTATATTTGAGAATGAATTTTCGTATGAAGAAACACCAGACCAATTGAAAACTACTATGGAAATAAAGAAGGATTTAGAAAGTTCTAAACCTATGGATAGACTTCTTTGTGGTGATGTTGGGTATGGTAAGACAGAAGTTATTTTTCGTGCAGTTTTTAAAGCAGTTATGAATAATAAACAGGTTATGTATTTGTGTCCTACAACATTACTTAGTTATCAGCAATATGTTAGTGCTTTATCTAGGTTTAAGAATCATGCAGTTAATATAGCTTTGCTTAATAGATATACTACTAAAAAAGAAACTAATAGCATTTTGAAAGATTTAGAGGAAGGTAAAATTGATGTTATTTTTGGTACACATAGACTTCTTTCTGGTGATATAAAATTTAAAGATTTAGGACTTCTTGTAATTGATGAAGAGCAAAGATTTGGGGTTATGCATAAAGAAAAGATTAAAGAGATTAAGAATAATGTTCATGTTCTTTCTGTTTCTGCAACTCCTATACCAAGAAGTTTGCAAATGAGTTTAATTGGTGTTAGAGATTTATCTCTTATTGAAACTGCACCTGTTAATAAGTTACCTGTTCAGACTTATGTTATTAGTTATGATCCATATATTTTAAGAGATGTTATATTGAAAGAAAAGGCACGTGGTGGGCAAGCTTTTATTCTTTATAATAAGGTGATGGATATGTCTAATATTGTTGAAGGATTCAATAAATTGTTACCTGAAGTTACTATAAAATATGCACATGGTAAGATGAATAAGGAACAAATGCAAGATATTATGTATGAATTTACTATGGGAAAATTTGATGTTTTAGTTAGTACTACTATTATAGAAAATGGAATAGATATACCTAATGCTAATACTATGATAGTTATGGATGCTGATAAATTTGGTCTTTCTCAATTATATCAAATAAGAGGTAGAGTTGGTCGTGGAGATAGACAGGCTTATTCATATTTAATGTATAATAAAGAAAAAGTACTTAATGAAACAGCACAAAAAAGGTTAGATGCTATTAAAGAGTTTACTGAACTTGGTAGTGGATATAAAATTGCTATGAGGGACTTAAGTATTCGTGGTGCTGGAGATTTACTTGGAAGTGAACAAGCTGGATTTATTGATTCAGTTGGGGTAGATATGTATATAGAACTTATTAATGAGGAATTATCTGGAAAGGAAATAGAGGAAGATAAAAAAGAAACTAATTTAAATAGTGTTTCTACTCATATTGGAAATGATTATTCTGATGAAGATTCTGTTATTATAGAACTTCATAAAATGATAGGGAATATTGATAATATAAATGATTTTAATGACGTTTATGAAAGTATTAAAGATAGATTTGGTGTAGTAAATGAAGAATTAAGTATTTATATGAAACAAGAGTTGTGTGAGAAAATAATTGATAAAATTGGTATTAATGTGGTTCAGAATGATAGATTAAAATTTGCTATTAAACTAGATAATAACATTTATAATAAATTAAGTGTGGAAAATTTATTTATAGAAACTACTAGAATATCAACTAAATTTAATTTTGCTTATAGAGGAGATGCAATATTTATTAGTTTATTAAAAGAACAAGTAGAAAAGCATTATATTAATTATGTTTTAGACTTACTTCTTTATATAAGTGAACAATTAAAAAAGTAGGATAATTTTCCTACTTTTCATATGCTTTTTTGCATTTGTTAATTAATTCTATAGTTTCTTCTAATGGATAAAAATCTTTAGTTTCTACTTTAATATTTTGTAGTGTTTTATAGTTTTGAAAGAAATCTTTTATTTCTGCTTTTTGATGTTCTGTTAAATCATTGAGTGAGTTAATATCATCAAATCTTGGGTCTTTGTCTACAACTGCTATTACTTTTTCATCATTTTCACCATTATCAATTACTTTTAAGTAACCTAAAACTCTTGCACTTACTACGCAACCTGGAAATGTTGGATATGAACTTAATACTAATATATCTAGTGGGTCTTTATCATCTGCTAGTGTGTTTTCAATAAAACCATATTCCCCTGGGTAAGAAAGTGCACTATAAAGAACTCTATCAAGAGTAATTCTTCCAGTTTCTTTGTTTACTTCAAATTTGTTTTTTGTTCCCATAGGAATCTCAATTATTGCATCTACTGTATATTTCAATTTTATCACCTATATTTAGTTTACAAAAAAATATTGTATTTGTCTAGTATAATTCTTTTATTTTTATTTAATAATATAAGATAGAGAGGTGGCTATTTATGAATACAGGCATGGTTAGAAAAATAGATGAATTAGGTAGGCTTGTTATACCTAAAGAAATTAGAAATAGTCTTCATATTAAAAATGGAGAAGATGTAAGTATTTTTATTAAAGAAGATATGATAGTATTAAAGAAAAGTGAAAAGATGCTTTCTATAAATGATGCTATACAAAAGTTAATTAATAGTTTAAAGAAAATTACTAATGATATAATAATAGTGAGTGACAGAGATAAAGTAATATGTTCTACTGATAAGAATTTTTTAAACGAAAATATAGATGAAAGAGTTATTAATGCAATTGATGAAAGAAAGATACTTGATGGAATTAATTTTAAAGTTGGTAAAAAAGTAATTGAAGGAAAGTTTTATATGAGTCCTGTTATTGTAGAAACCGATGCATTAGGTAGTGTTATTATTTTATCTAATAAGGAAATTAATGATAAGTCAATTATTTTAAATAATGTAATAAATGTGATAATTTCTATGAAATTATATTAAAAATAGTATAAAATCTTTAAAATTACTTGCAAGTCTTAAAAAAATATGATATATTACTTAAGCGAAAAGGTTTCTATAACTAGTAAAGTTATGGCGAAAGGAGATGCGAGTATGAAAAAAGGTATTCATCCAGAACTAAAAGAATGTAAGGTTAAATGTGCTTGTGGAAATGAATTTACTACTTTAAGTACAAAAAGTGAAATTCAATTAGAAACTTGTAATAAGTGTCATTCATTTTATACAGGAAAGCATATGACTGCTAGAACTGGTAATGTTCAAAAGTTTAAAGAAAAATATGGAATTAAATAGTCAAGTTTATGACTATTTTTTATTTTTAAAGTTTTTTTTATAAAAAATAGTTTATAATGTTTATTAGGGAAGGTGTAAATATGAAAATAGGAATTGCTTCTGATCATCGTGGTTATAAAGTTAAAGAAAAATTAAAGAAGTATTTTGATAAAAAAAATATAGAATATGTGGATTATGGAACTAATTCTATTGAAGTAGTGGATTATCCTTTATTTGCAAAAGAGTTATGTAAGGGTGTTTTATCTAAAGATGTAGATATGGGTATTTTAATATGTGGAACAGGTATTGGAATGAGTATAGTTGCTAATAAATTTAAAGGAATAATGTGTGCTAAAGTTGATAATAGTGATGAAGCTAGACTTGCAAAAGAACATAATCATGCTAATGTAATTAGTTTTTCTGCAAAAAAGACTATGTGGGAAATTAAGGATATTGTTGATGCTTATTTAAGAAGTGAGTATTTAAAAGATGAAAGATATTTAAGACGAATTGAAGAGATAAAAAAAATAGAAAAACTTAGGAAATATTAGTAAATTTATTACATATAATATAATGACTATATCAATAGCAAATTTGACTTTTTACTTGATTTTTGATATAATTTAGATGTGTGGAGCATTATACTAGTCAAACATGTTGTTGGAAGATGGGGCTAAAAATCCATTAATTGTGCAAAGCTACTTTATATATTTTGCTTCTTTCGCCCAGATTGGGGCATATATATAATTTTAGGTCTTAGGAAAGAATATAATGGCATATATTTGAATCCTATTATCAGATAAGCATTACATAAAAGCATATGTCGTGAGTGGTTTGTAGGAATGGAAACTGAAATATAAACTGCAAAAGCGAATAATGACAAAGGGTGTTTGCTTGGGAAAACCTCTAGTATGTCCATATTATAAAGATTGAAGTGCGGACTAAGTGGTGATCGAGTGATCATAATAGGTAACTGATGATTAATACTATTAAAGAGAAATCGCCGGTGGGTAACCTAAGGTTAGTATTGGAGAAATTCAACTCGACCAAAGCCGTAAAATTAATTTATAATATTCCATGCATTCAACCTAAGGAGTATTATTAAAAATGAAGAAAGACAATTGGATAATTAAGGCATTTTTAATGACTTTTTTTATAGCTTTAATTTTTAGTGCTATATCTAATGTTATTGTAAATGGTTGTAATAATTTTGTTATATTAATTATATTGTGTTTAGTTTTTATATTAATAGGTATATTTTTTGATATAATAGGTACTGCTGTTTTAACTGCTAATGAAGCGAGTTTTCATGCAAAGAGTTCTAAAAAAATTAAAGGTTCTAAAGAAGGTGTTTATTTAGTTAAAAATTCTAGTACAATTTCAAGTATATGTAATGATGTAATTGGCGATATTTGTGGAATTGTAAGTGGTTCAGTTGCTGCAATGTTATCTATTTTGGTATCAAATAAAACTAATTTTTCATTAGTAATTGTTACACTTTTAATTAGTTCTTTAGTGTCTTCACTTACCGTAGGTGGTAAGGCTATAGGTAAAAAGTTTGCAATAAGAAATAGTGACAATATTATATTTATGGTTGCTAAAGTGATGTATAAATTTAAATTTAAAAAGTAATATTTTTGGAATATTATTTTTTTATTTGCATATAATTTTGTATGAGAAAATATTTTATTATAATTCCAATTTTGATTTTGCTTTATTTTTTAAGTGATAAAGATAATTCAAGTATAAAAACTGAAAATAAAAGAATAGAAACTGATAATTTAATTGTTAATATGAGTAATTATGGTTTGGAAAATATTTTACTTAGTGAATACTTGAATGGGGTGATTGCTTGTGAAATGCCAGCATTATTTCATGATGAAGCAATTAAAGCAGGAATTGTAGCTGCTAGGACTTTTTATTTATACAAATATGAAAGTGATAATGATTATAAACCTAGTAATGGGGACCAATGTTTTTTTAGTGAAAGTAAAAGAAAAGAAAATTGGAGAGATAATTATGAATTATATAATGAAAAAATATTAAATAATATTAATTTAACTAAAAATGAAGTGATTACTTACAATGGAAGCGTTATTAAGGCTTTTTATTTTAGTATGTCTAATGGCTACACGGAGGATGCTGTTAATGTTTTTAAAAAGAGTGAACCATATTTAGTTAGTGTTATTTCTGATTATGATAAAAATGTTAAAAATAATTTAAGTAGTAAAAGTATTTCAGTTAATGAGTTTAAAGAAAAATTAAATGTTGATAATGATATAGTTATTAACAATATAGTTAGAGATAGTAGTAATAGAGTTAGTGAAATTGTTATAAATAATGTTAATTATGATGGAGTTTATTTTAGAAAATTATTTGATTTAAGAAGTACGGACTTTGAAATTGAGTTTAATGATCAAGAAGTAATTATTACTACAAGAGGATATGGACATGGAGTGGGAATGAGTCAGTGGGGTGCTAATGAGATGGCTAAAATGGGTTATGAATATAAAGATATTTTAAAGTATTATTATAAAGATGTTGAAATTATGTATAAATAAATAATTATTGTTCACATTAAGTAATGGGAGAGTGAACAATGAAAAGTGTTAAAAAAATATTTGTACCTACAATTTATTTAATTGCTATTTTATCTGTTGTTGGATGTATATTATTAACAATAATGAGTATTAATAAATATCTAACAGAAAGTGAGAAATTTGATTATTCTATTAATGGATTAATTGATAATGAAGTTAAACCTGTTCAAGGTGAAGATAATACTAAAAATAATGTTAAAGTTATTAAACCTTTTAGGAATGAAAAAGTAACTATTGGAAGAGGATTTTATGATTTTGAAGGAGAACAAACTAATCAAGAAAAATCTATAATATTCTATGAAAATACTTATATGCAAAATTCTGGAGTTGATTATGTGAGTGATGAAGTATTTGATGTTATAAGTGTTCTAGCAGGTAAGGTTATTAGTGTAGATACTGATGAAGTGTTAGGAAATATAGTTAAAATAGAACATGATAAAAATATTATTACTACATATCAAGGTATTGATAAAGTTGCTTTAAAAGTTGGAGATGTTATTAGTCAAGGTACGATTGTAGGTGTAAGTGGAAAATCTTTAGTAAATTCTAATTATACTACTTCATTACATTTTGAGGTTAATTATAAAGGTGAATTAATTGATCCTGAAAAATTTTATTCTTTAAATGTTAATGAATTATAAGTCACGAAAGTGACTTTTTTTATGTATAATTATTATTTATCTAAAAAAATGTTAAAAAAGATGCGAAAAAGTACTTGTATTTTGTTGGCAATTTATGGTAATATAAGTATATGGTTGTCGAAAGAAAATATTTTTGAATAGGTGGGATCTGTATGATTAGATTTGTCATATTAGATGATAATCCTTTACATAGAAATAAAACTAAACGCATGGTTAATATGTATATGTTTAAAACTTCTTATGAGTATGATATCCTAGAATTTGATAGTATTAATAGTAACTTTAAAAATCATGTAGATATGAAATACGAACATTGTATTTATATTTTAGATTATCAACTTAAAGGTGAATGTGGACTAGATGCTGCTAGATATATTAGGGAGAAAGATTGGAATTCTTTTATAATTGTTTATAGTGTAATGAAAGATAAAATTTTGGAAACTCTAACTAAGAGACTAAATATTCTTGATTTTGTTGATAAAGGTGGAGATGATACCAAAGAAATGAATAAACTATTTAAGCTTTGTCTTAGTGCTATGAATATTAAAGCTGATATTAAAATAGTGAATGGTACTAGAAATTATTACTTTGATGCTAATAGTATATTATTTGTTTATAGGGATACAATTGAAAGAAAGTGTGTCATAGTAATGGATACGCACGAGGTTGCTATAGCAATGGATTTAAATAAGTTGAAAGTACAAATGGGTAGTAATTTTATGTATACTCATAAGTCTTATTTGGTTAATATAAAAAGAGTTTATACTTTCAATTGGAAGGATTTTAGTGTGATATTTGATAATGGTAGAATAGAAAATATCCTCTCTAGAACACATAAGAAAGAGTTGATGAGTATATGAAA
Source organism: Clostridium sp. CAG:628 (assembly GCA_000438415.1). Lineage (GTDB taxonomy): Bacteria > Bacillota_I > Bacilli_A > RF39 > UBA660 > CAG-628. The sequence goes on along the minus strand of FR902233.1, from coordinate 100,635 downwards.
TATGTAGGGTTAATTGTTGTTTATTTAGGAGTATTGATAAATACTATAATATTATGGAAATGTTATTCTAAAATTGATTTAAAATTAAGAATAAAAAATAAGATTTTTAATATTTTAATTATATTTGTTTTTTCAATTTTGTTATTTTGTATTGATTTATATGTTCCTATGAAATTTAAAATTTTTATTATTTATCCTTTACTTTCAACTATGTTTATTGTTTTATATAAGGATAAACCTATAAATGTATTTTTCAAAACATTCTTGGTATATGCTATCTTAAACGTTTGTGATTATCTTATATCCGTTCCTATGATGTTATTGCCTCTTAATAATTTTACTGAAACTTGGTCTATTTTTATACTAAAAGGTATATTTACTTCATTAATTTCTTTTATGTTGTTATTCTTATTTAAAATTAATAAATTATTGCTAATATTAAAAAAAATAACTATAACGTTTGAAAGTAAAATTAATTATTTTCTTTTCGGAATTTTAGTAGTATCTTTTTTAGGCCTTTATATTATTTTTTATTATAATGCTTTTAATAAAAAGTTTGATAGTTTTTGGTTCACTTTATTATTAGTATGTTTCTTTATGATACTTTCAATATTACTTATTCGTGAATTTTTTAAGAATAAAACAAAAGAAGAGGAACAAATACATTTATTAAAAATAATGGAAGATTACGAATTGATGTTAGAAAAAACTAGAGAAAATAGACATGAAATGGTAAATAATTTATTAGTTTTAAAAGGTGAAAAAAATAAAAATAGTAAGAAATATAATGACTTATTGAATGGTATTATAGAACAATATGATAATAAAAAGATGAGTAGTTATTCAGGTTTATATAAATTACCATCTGGATTAAAAGGTATTGTTTATTATAAAATGGCTAGTATTAAAGGTAATGATGTTAATTTTAGAACTATTATTTCAGATAAAATGTATGATGAATTTAATAATTTAGATACTAAAATATATTATAAAGTTTGTAAAATTATGGGTATTCTTATAGATAATGCAGTAGAAGCTTCTATAAATAGTAAAGAAAAAACTTTGTTAATTTATATTTATGAGCAATGCAATGGAAATATTGTTATATCAATTGAAAATTCATACAATTCACTTTTAGATATTCATGATATTAATAAAAAAGGTTATTCAACTAAAGGTAAAAATCGTGGATTAGGATTATTTATTGCTAATAGAACAATTGAAGAAGAGAAACTTCTTCGTTTAAGACAATATGTTTTTGATACAACGTTTATATCTGAACTTAAAATTATAAAAGAATGTAATTTAGCAGAAGAAGAACAAGAAGATGTAAAGTAAAATTATCTTTCAAAGTAAAAACTTTAGAATAATTTATCTAAAGTTTTTGTAGTTGTCGTTATAAATTATTAATTTTTAATTGTTTATTTTAATAAACTTTCAGGCATTTCTTCTTCATCTAAACTAGTCCAAAGACATGCACCAGAAGTTGTTCTTGCTATTAATTCACCTAAGAAACTAGCAAAACTTGCTAATAATTTCATTACACTTCCTCCTTTACATATTTTTTATAATTGTTATAACTTACTCCAAATAGTTTGTAAGTTATAGGTAAGATAACAAACACTGTTAACAATTGCGAGAACAGAATGCAATTTGATAAAAGGTTGTTTCTTACTATGAAGAGCATTACTGTATAGATTAGACCGTTACATACGCTGGCTAATTTAAACAGCGTTCTTCTTTTTTTATTTATTAATGGTCTTTTTTCGGTATCTGCAGGAGCATATATACAAATTAGTATAATGCTTATAACACTTATTATTATTTTTAAATATATATTAAGTGTTATATTTTCACAGATGTATGGTATCCCTAGAAATATTATCATACTACTTATCCAGCAATGTGAACTTTTTTTAGCATGTACACCAAAAGATGTTAGTCTAAGGTAACTATACAGACCCATTAATATTAGAAGTGTTTTTAGTGTTCCTAATATATACGATACTAGAAATATAACAAACATTTTAGTAATGTGTAAGTAAAGGCTAGCTAATCCATACTTAATTACTTTTAGTTTTTCTTCGTCGTAATTATAATACCGCTTAATATTATTCATCACGGAATTGATTAAAAGATCTTTCATATATTTTTCACTTCCGAGGTTAGTATATCATATATTGTTTATAATTATTAAAAATGTGTCTGTTTTGCATGTTTTTGTGCTTAAAATGATTTTTTTTAAATATTTTTTGTATCAATTATTCTTTTCAGACACAAAAAGTGAGGTTTCGAGCACATTTTTTCATTTAAAACATAAAATAGTAACTTTAAACAAATTTTAGATATACCTACTATTAATGTTGTATCATTAGTATGCAACTACAAGAAATGACGAAATAAGTCGACCGATAATTATTGATTAGAACATAGAAATGTTTTAATATATAAGTGTAAGGAAGAGAGGTGTTAGAGTTGGAAACCAGAAAAGGTAGAGTAAAATGGTTCAATAACGAAAAAGGTTATGGATTCATTGAAATTGGTGCTGGTGTTGGTGAAGATGTTTTCGTTCATTATTCCGCAATAGAACAAGAAGGATATAAATCTTTAAAAGAAGGCGATGTTGTTGAATTTACTTTAATTGATACTTCTAAAGGTAAACAAGCAATAGATGTCAAACAAGTGAAATTAACTACTGTTTAGTAGTTTTTTTCTTGTAAATGTGATAGAATAGTAATAGGGAGATGATGAAAGATGAAATATACTATAAGAGGACAAAAACTTGAAGTTACTGATGCAATTAGGGATTATGCAATAAGTAAAATTGACAAAATGGAAAAGTATTTTGAGAATCCAGATGAAGTAAGTGTTAAAGTGGTTTTTAGTATAAGGGGCAGAGAACAAAAAGTAGAAATTACTATAAATAGTATAAATTTTGATTTAAGAAGTGAAGTATCACATAGTGATATGTATGCGGCAATTGATTTGGCTGTAGATAAATTAGAACAACAAATGAGAAAGTTTAAGAGTAAACTTATGAGTAAAGAAAGAGTAGAAATTGTTTATGATGAAGATATTATAGATGATGATGTTTTAGAAGAAGTTGTTAAAAGAAAGAAAGTTTATTTAAAACCGATGGATGAAGAAGAAGCAATTATGCAGATGGAACTTCTAGGGCATACATTCTTTGTATTTAAAGATATTAAAACAGAAAAAGTAAATGTTCTATATAAGAGACTTGATGGAGCATATGGAGTTATTGAAACTAATTAATAACTCTTTTTTTCTGTGTAATTTTTATGAAAAGACTTTTATTATTAGGTTAAATTTGGTAAAATAGATGATGGACGGTGATAATATGAACATATTTAAAAAAATGTTTGACCATGAATATAAAGAATTAAAAAGGTTTGAGGAGTTAGCAGATAAAGTATTAGCATTAGATAGTGAAATTGGTAAGTTAACTCCACTTGAATTAAAAGCTAAAACTAGTGAATTTAAAAGTAGATTAAGTGAAGGAGAGACACTAGATGATATTTTAGTTGAAGCGTTTGCAGTTGTTAGAGAAGCTGCTTATAGAGTGCTTGGAGAAAAGCCTTATAAAGTTCAAGTAATTGGTGGTATTTGTATACATTATGGTAATATTGCTGAAATGAAAACTGGTGAAGGTAAGACTTTAACTAGTACAATGCCAGCATACTTGAATGCCTTAAGTGGGGACGGGGTACACGTTATTACAGTTAATGAGTACTTAAGCGAAAGAGACGCTAATTGGATGGGACAAGTGTATAACTACCTAGATATTAGTGTTGGTGTTAACAAGAAAGATATGTCTAGAGAAGAAAAGAGAGAAGCTTATTCTAAAGATATAACTTATACAACTAATAATGAACTTGGGTTTGATTATTTAAGAGATAATATGGTTGTAAGAAAAGAAGATAGAGTTCAAAGAAAACTTAATTTTGCAATAATAGACGAAGTTGATTCAATACTTATAGATGAAGCGAGAACTCCATTAATTATAAGTGGAGGTGTTAGTAGAAGCGCTGACTTATATAAGTTAGCTGATAAGACTGCTAAGAGTTTAAGAAGTGAAGACTATAATTTAGATGAGAAAACTAGGGGTGTTACTTTAACTGAAGAAGGTATTAAGAAGTGTGAAAAACTTTTAAATGTAGATAATTTATATGATATTAGTAATGCAGGACTCGTTCACAATTTAGATAAAGCACTTGTTGCTAATTATGGCTTTAAGAAAGATGTTGATTATGTTGTTCAAAATGATCAAATTATTATAGTTGACTCATTTACCGGTAGACTTATGCATGGTAGACAATATAGTGATGGATTACATCAAGCACTTGAAGCTAAAGAAGGCGTTAAGATTAATGAAGAGACTAAGGTACTTGCTACAATAACTTTCCAAAATTTATTTAGAATGTATAATAAACTAAGTGGTATGACAGGTACAGCTAAGACTGAAGAGGAAGAGTTTAGAAATATATATAATATGTATGTTATAGAGATACCAACTAATGTGCCAGTTAAAAGAGTTGATATGGAAGACTTGGTTTATGTTAATATGAGAGGTAAATTTAATGCTCTTGCTAATACTATTGAAGAAATTCATAAGACTGGACAACCAATACTTGTTGGTACTGCTTCTATTGAAAGTTCTGAAAGGTTAAGTGATTTACTTAATAAAAGAGGAATTAAACATGAACTTTTAAATGCTAAGAATCATGAAAGAGAGGCTCATATTATTGAGAATGCCGGACAAAAGGGTGCTGTTACTATTGCTACAAATATGGCTGGACGTGGTACTGATATTAAGCTTGGAGAAGGTGTTAAAGAGTTAGGCGGACTTGTTGTTTTGGGTAGTGAAAGACATGAGAGTAGACGTATTGATAACCAACTTCGTGGACGTGCAGGTAGACAAGGAGACCCTGGTACTACAAGATTTTATATTTCTATGGAAGATGATTTGATGGTTAAGTTTGGTAGTGAAAAGATTAAGGGCATAATGTTAAGTCTTGGATTTACTGAGGATACTCCTATTACACATAAAATGATGAGTAAGAATATTGAGAGTAGTCAAAAGAGAGTTGAAGGATTTAACTATGATAGAAGAAAAGCATTACTAGACTATGATAATGTTATTAGTAAACAAAGAGAAATTGTTTATGAAAGAAGAAATGAAATATTAGATAAGGATAGTATTAGAGATAGAGTTCTAACTATATTTAAAGATTATGTTGTAGAGACTGTTAATGATCATTTTGTACCAGAAGACGTGTTAACTCATAATGATATTGTTAATATATGCGAGATATTTAATTCTAATTTGTTAAAGAGTGAAAAGTTAGTTGAGAAAGATTTAGAGAATAAGAGTATAGATGAAGTACAAAATACTATTTATGATATAGTTGTAAAAGATTATAATGAGAAACTTAAGGATGTACCTAAAGAAATTCAAGATGACTTTGAAAAAGCAATAACTTTAAGAGTGCTTGATAAAAATTGGATGAACCAACTTGATAATATGGAACAACTTAAGGAAGGTATTGGTTTAAGAGGATATGCTCAGACTAACCCACTTCAAGCTTATGCTTTAGAAGGTTTCCAAATGTTTGATAATATGCTTAAAGAAACTAATAGAGAGATTACTACATATTTACTTAAAGCTGAAGTTAGACAAAATTTAGAGAGACATGAGAATAAGAATATTAAGACTAATGACAGTAGTGAAAGCACTAAGAAGACACCTAAGAAAGCAGAAAATAAAATTGGTAGAAATGATCCATGTCCTTGTGGAAGTGGCAAAAAGTATAAAAACTGTTGTGGAAAATAAATTAAGATGTGGATAAACATTGTTTTATTCACATTTTTTATATGAGTTAATGGCTATGAATGATAAAATTATTGGAAATGAAAAGAATATAATATTTTATAATGATGAAGATGGAAATACTAATATAGAGGTATTACTTGAAAATAAAAATGTTTGGTTAAATACTGATACTTTAGCGATTCTTTTTGATATTGATAGAAGTGGCATCGTTAGACACATTAATAATATCTATAAAGATGAAGAATTGATTGAGGATGGCACATGTGCAAACATTGCACACATGGGTAATGATGGAAAACAGGTATATAATACAAAATACTATAACTTGGACACGATTATTTCTATAGGATTTAGAGTTAATACTAAAAAGGCTATTAAGTTTAGAACTTGGGCTAATAAAATAATTAAAGATTATATGGTTCAGGGTTTTACTTTAAATGACGATAGATTTATGAAAGCTAGGAAGTCTGATCAAGAGTATTTTAAAAGATTACTTGAAAGAATTAAATTAATTCGTACAAGTGAGAGAATGTTTTATCAAAAAATTACTGATATATTCACATTTTTTCTTTTAAATTGAATTAATTATGTGTTATACTATGTTTAGGGGGTTTATAAGTGAATACAAGAAATGAAATAATTAAAAGATATATGTATTTATATCAAAATAAGGAGTTAATACTTGCTTTATGTATAGGTACAGGCATTGAAAAAGATAAGTTAGAAAATAAAATTAAGGAATTTGAGAAATTATTAAGTAATAATTTTGTATGTAAAAATAATTCTACAATTAGAGAATTAATGAAGTTAGAACTTGAAAATGCAAATTATGATTTAGGACATGAAAAATATTATTTAATGGCTAATGTAAATGATAGTATAGTTGATATGTATGAGGACTTTTTATTTAGTGATAAAGAGATTGAAGAGTTAGATTTATATAAGCATATAGAAAGTGTTAAAACTAGTAAGTATTTAAGTGTTTTTAATAATTTAATTGAGAACTTAGAAAGTAGAAGAAAGAAAAATATACATTTGAAAAATGTGCCTACTTTTACTGTTTGGAAAATACTTTCTTATGTTAGAAGAAAAAATATTGATAATAGATTAGTGTTAGATGCATTAGATAAATATTATAATATTGATAGATTTATGTTAACTGGAGATAATTACGAAAGTGGTTATAAATTGTTAGAAAGTGATATATATAGATTAGGAGAAGGCAGTTTAGTAAAATATCCTAGTACTATTTTAATGACTGGTGGGATTATTAATGATTTTGAGAATAATTCTTTTGAAATAGAAGATGATTATTATGATGGATTATTTGAATTAAGTTGTATTGAAGAAATGTCTTTAATGAGTAATTTAAGTGTTCAAGATAAAGAGAGTATTAAAAGTAGACTTGAGACAGGTAAAAAATTAGTTAAATGAGTTTAAATGTGGATAAATTAGTGATTATTCACATTTTTTTGTTGACTTTTATTTTAAAACAGCATATAACATCATTGTATTAGTCAAGTGATATAGTGAGGTGAAGTTATGAATGTTACATTTGATAATAATATTCCAATATATTTACAGGTTTTATAGTATATCAAGATTTATATTATGTCTGGTTATGTCTGGAGTTTTTAAGTGTGGGGAAAAGTTGCCTTCGGTTAGAGAGTTTTCTAATTCATTTAAGGTTAATCCAAATACTATGCAAAAGGCTTTGACTGAACTTGAAAGTTTAAATTTAATATATACTGAGAGAACTAATGGTAAGTATGTTACTAAGGATGTTATGGTCGTGGAGAAACTAAAAGATGAGTATGCTCTTACTTTAGCTAAGAGTTATTTTGAAGGAATGAAGAGAATTGGACTAGGGAAAGCAGATTCTATTAAATATTTAAAAGTAATGTGTTTATGGAAACTAGTACATTAAAACTTTTATTAATTTTAGCTATTATCTTTTATACTTTTGTAATACTATTTATGAATGCAATAAGTGTTATTATTTTTAATAAAGGAGTTAATGTAGAATAGTATATTTATACACTTTCAATAAAATTGTTGGTGTATTTTTCTTTTTAATGTGGTATTATAATTATAAGGAGGAGTAGAAAATGATAAAAAAGTATATTAAGAAGTGTGAAATGTATTCTATGATTATTTCTATACTTATGATAGTTTTATCTTTGTGTTTAATATTTAAACCAGTTAAATCTATTGAAACGTTTGTGTTGCTATTTTCAATTATAATGCTTGTTAATGGTGTTATAGGGGTAGTTACATATTTTACTATTGATAGTGATGAGAGATTATTTAGTTTTGATTTACTTAGTGGTATTACAAATATTTTAGCAGGTGTACTTGTATTCATGTATAGAAGTAGTTTAGTAGAAGTATTCCCTATTATGTTAGGTATTTATGTTATAGTAAGTAATTTACTAAAAATGCAAATTTCAATTAATTTAAGTACTGTGCCTGAAAGTAATTGGGTGTTACTTGTTATTATGTCTATTTTAAATATGATAATAGGTGTGCTATTAATTACTAATCCATTCGAGTCTATTATAACTATTACAACATTGTGTGGTATTTTCTTATTAGTAAGTGAAGTAATTAGTATAGTAGAAGAAATATATGTACTTATTAAAATTAATAAGTTTGAAAAACTTATAAAATAATTATGTAAAACTATGAGTTAAATATTCTTTTAACTCTTTTTTTATGTTATAATAAATATTGAATTTAGTAAGAGGGTAGAAGTATGAAGAAAGATTATTATAAACAATTAAATATTATTAGATTAGTATCTTGTATAGCAATATTATTATATCATTTAGGAGTGTTAAAGGGTGGTTTTTTAGCAGTTTGTACTTTTTTTGTTATAAGTGGATATTTATCTGTTGTTTCATTATTTAATAAGAGTAAATTATCTTTTAAAGATTATTATTTTAATAGATTAAAAAAATTATATTTACCACTTGTAATTGTTGTTTTATCTACTATTACAGTTATTCATTTTATACCTGAAGTATATTGGTTTAATATGAAACCTGAAACTACTTCTGTGCTTGGTGGTTATAATAATTTTTGGCAACTTCATGTTAATTTAGATTATTTTGCAAGACATATTGATTCTCCATTTATGCATTTATGGTATATCGCGATACTTCTTCAATTTGATTTAATTTTTCCTTTTATATTTTTAGGTTTTAAAAAGTTTGGTCAAAAGATAAGTAAATTTATTTCTTTAGTTTTACTTTTTATACTTAGTGCTTTAGGAGTATATTATTTATTTAAAGTAAGTTCTTCATCTAATATAATGAATGTGTACTATAATACATTTACTAGAGTATTTTCATTGATGTTCGGTGTGTTTCTTGGTTTTATGCATCATTATTATGGTAATTTTGTATTGATTAAAAATAAGATTATTAAGTATTTTATATTTAGCTTATATTTAATTTTGATGATATTATTTTTTATATTTATTAAAGCTGATAGTAAGTATATGGTTCTTTCATTAGTTCTTGTATCATTAATTAGTTTAAGGTTAATAGATTATGCTACTACTAATAAGAGCGAACTATCTATAATAGATAAAATTATTAAACTAATAAGTGATATTAGTTATGAAGTATACTTGGTTCAATATCCTGTTATATATATATTTCAGTATGTGAGTATGAATTCTGTTATAAAATATTTTGTTATAGTTATAGTGATATTTATTATTTCATATTTTATACATTTTTGTTTAAATAGTAAAAAAGAAAAATTATATGTTTTAAAATATATTGGATTAGTAATACTAAGTGTGTCTACATTGTATGGTGGTTACTTATATGTAATAAGTGTTGACTATACTAAAGAGATGAAAGTATTAGAACGTCAGTTAGAAGAAAATCAGAGTTTAGTTAAAGAGAGTCAAGAAAATTATGCTAATTCTATTAAAGAAGAACAGGCTAATTGGGAAGAAAAGTTAGCAGAGTTAGAAAGTGATAGTGAAAAATTAGAAGAGTTAGTTAAAAGTTTGCCTGTTGTTGGTATTGGTGATTCTGTAATGCTTGGTGCAGTACCAAACTTATATAAGACTTTTAAAAATGGTTATTTTGATGCTAAGGTAAGTAGAAGTACTTGGAAAGTTAGTGGTATAATTGATGAAATGACTGATAAAGGATTATTAGGTAATCCAATCATAATTAATATGGGTGCAAATGGAGACTGTTCTTATAAGTGTAAGAAAGAGATTATGGATAAACTTAAGGAAAAGGATGTATTTTGGGTTAATACAACTAATTTAGTTAACGTTAATGAAACTTTATTAGAATTTTCAAAAGAGTATGATAACTTACATTTAATTGATTGGTATAATATTTCTTTAGGACATAAAGAATACTTTTATGCAGATGGAATACATTTAACAATAAAGGGTCGAAAGGCTTATACTGAGGCTATTTACAATGCAATGTTTGATTATTATTCAACTGATTATAAGAATAAAAAAGATAAAATATATAGTGAACATGAGAATATTTTATTAAATAAAATTACTTTTTATGGAGATACAATATTACTTAATTCTTTTGATAATATTAAATCTGTTTATAAAGATGGTAACTTTGTTGTAGATAAAGAAATTACTTATGATAAGTTAGTTAATAGTATAAATGAAAGTATTAGTAATAATAGTATTACTAATAAGATAGTGTTTGTTTTTAATAATAAGTTTAGTAATGAAGAATATAAAAAATTAGTTGATTTATGTAAGGGGCATGAAGTATATATTGTTAACACTAATAAAGATAGTATTAAGGTAAATGGAGTTAGTGTTTTAAACTTTTATAAAGAGATTAGTAAACATAAAGATTATTTGATGCCTGATAAGAAACATTTATCTAGTAAAGGTAGTAAGGCTCTAAGTGAATTTTTAAATAAAAATATAAGATGACCTAAATTTTAGGTTGTCTTTTTTATTGACTATTTGTACCAAATATGGTATTATATATAACTAATTAATGGGGGTTATGGTATGAATGAACTAAGTGATAAAACAAAATTGCTTTTAAATTTAATAATGGAGAAGAAAAGTGCTAATGAAATAGCTAATATACTTGGAATTAGTAATAGACAATTATATAATTATTTAACTGTGTTAAAGAATAAAGGTTTCTTTTTTGAGAGAAAGTTTTATTCTAATGGAGTGTTAACTTATAAACCTGTAGATGGTTTAGGTTATTTTAATCATTATTATAATAATAAATACTTGCCAATTTTTACTGATAATAAAGAAACTAGTTTTAGAGTTTTAGTAACTAGTGATTTACATTTTGGTAATTCTTTAGAAAGGCTTGACTTAGTAAACAGGTTATATGAATATGCAGTAAATAATGGTATTCATAATATATTTTGTAGTGGTGACTTTTTAGATGGGACTTACACTAAAGGGGTGCAGTTAATGGATAGTTATGAACAAATAAATCATTTTATAAAAGACTATCCGTTTGATAAAAATATTAATACTTTTGGTGTTATGGGAGATCATGACCATTCTATATTGTATAAAGATAATATTAATATGAGTGAAGTTATTAATAACTATAGAAATGATATTTATTTAGTTACTGCTAATAACTTGTTATTAAATTTAAAAAATGATAAAGTGTCTTTACATCATCACATGAGTAATGGGACTTATTTTACTGAAGAGTCTTGTATACATTTCTTTGGTCATTTACATAAATATTGTGTTTACAATAATACAGATAATACTTTTTCGGTTTTGGTACCAACTTTATCTGATATTAATACAGATTTTCCAACTGCACTTGATGTTGTTTTTAACTTTGATAAAGGTACGATTAGTGAAGTTAATATTAAACAAGTATATTTTGGTTATAAAGATATTGTTGTTAGTGAATCTACTTATAATATGCCTAATAATACTTCTGAAAATGGTTTTATCAGATACGAAACAAATTTACCTATAGAAAACTTTGATATAATAAATACTCAAGAAGAAGAGAAAACTTTTACTTTAAAGAATGAACATAGTAATGATATGATAGATAGATTTAATAAGAGGTTTGGGTTATGAACTTTTTAGATGAAGATGTATTTAATAATAATGTTTATCTTAGAGAATTTGGTAATTTGTTTGTTGAATTTTCTATATGTGTTAGCAAGGGTGACAGAAGTTTTAAAAATTTAATTAGTTATGAAGACTTTAGTTTGCTTATTAAGAAGATGGTAGAGGATTTAATAAATAATTATGCTGTTAAACTTAATTATTCTAAAAAATTTAGTTTAGTTTATAAAACAATGGAAGGTATTAATTTAGGTGGAGTTTCTTTTAAAACTAATAATATTTTTATTGATTATAAAGTACTTAATGATATTTATTATAGAGGAGAATATCATAAATTATTAATTATTTTTCATGAAGTTAGTCATGTAATTACAAAGATTAATGTTGATAAATGTGTTATTAATGAGGAAACTATAAGAGTATTTAAAGAAGATGTGATATCTAATTATTTTAAGAGTGTTTATGGAGTTAATAAGTATTATTTAAATAATTATATAGTTTATACTGATGAAGTGTTAGCAGATAAGTATTCAGTTCTGTATTTAGAAAGTATTATTTATTATTCTGCTTATAAAAGAGTAAGTGATAAAAAGATGTTAGATGATTTTATGAAGGGTTTTCATTCATTATTTCTTATGTTTTATAATAATAATATTGAGGAAAGATATAATACTTTAGAAAGAAATGTTAAGGATATAGGAGTTTTTAATACAAATATACTTAGTTATGAAGAAATATTCTTGTACGTATTAAATCATAATAAGTATTTAATTAATAGTCCTTTTGTAAGTAATGAATATGTTTTAAAAGATAATAAGATTTTAAGAAGAGAAGTGGGTGGTAATTATGGTATTAGAAAAAAGTAAGTTAGATAATTTGTTAAAGAATTGTGTTAGTTTAGGAGCAGGTTCTCAAGGAGAAGTGTTTTTGGATAATAATACTAAACAAGTTTATAAAGTATTTCATAGTTATTTTTTTAATGAAGAGTCTTATTTTAATGAGTATGATATTATGAAATTTAGTCATATTGTTAATGATACTTTTATTTTCCCATTAGATGTAATTATTGTTAATAATAGTGTGGTAGGATATACTCTTCCTTTAATTAAGGGAAAAGATTTGACTAAGATAGACCCATTTATGGTGAGTTTAAGTAACTTATATAATTTAGTAAATGATGTTTATAAAGATATAAAGTTATTAACTGAAAATAATGTAATATTATATGATGTTCCATATAATATAATGTATGAAAATAATAAACTTAGTGTTATTGATACAATTGAATATGGTTTAAGAGAAGTAAAGTTTTCAGAAAATAGATTTGCTTTTGATATTGGAATATATGAGTTTTTAATAGATGGTTATTTTAATAATTTTGTTAATAGTAATAATTTGTTAAAAAGTATGTTTATGAGTGAAGATGTAAGTGTACTAGAATTTATAAATGCATTTAAGTATTATGTGTCTATGTATGTTGGAAGAGAAGTTGATTATTTAAAAGATGCTAAATCTTTGGTTAGAAAGAGTGTTCCTAAATATATAAGAGGATAGAGGTGATATTATGGAGTTAGTTGATGATAAGTTATTTGAATATAGTTTAGATGCAAATAAGTTTAGAAGTTTAATTGTGCAGTCTTATAAAGAGAATAAAGGGTCTTTTAAGGAGTATATTAGTTATGATGAGTTTAGACTATTAATAAAAAACTTAATTTTTGATATTATGAAATACTATTTAGATAGAATAAATGTAGTGAATTGTCATGGACCTTATGTAAGAGTATTTCATTTTGAACATTCTGGTAGGTGGGTTTCAAAGTATAATGAAATAACAATAAATGAAGATGTAGTTCGTAATATTTATGAGGGAAATATGAGAGATATGATTTCTATTTTTCATGAACTTGTACATTTTCAAATGTTTTATGATATTAATTATAGAAAATTAGTTAATGAAGATACTATAAGAATTGTAAAAGAAGAACTTATTGAAGACTATATTCGTGAAAATAATTTGAGAAGTAATAATAGTTATTATAAAGATAATTATGTATATTTATCTAGTGAAATTTATGCTGAAAAGGAAGGAATTAATTTGTTAGTAGAGTTCTTGTATCTTGTTTATAAAAGTGTAATTGGAAGTAAGAAAGATTTATATGATAAAATGTATGTAATAGAAGAAGAAATTAGAAAAGATACACCTGACTATGAAAAAAGATATAAAAAGAAATTAAGATATTTTAGAGAAATAAAAGAGTTTCCAGATAAATGGGTTAGTTATGAAGAGGTGTTTGACTATTTAGTTAAGTTTAATTCTGAATGGTTAGAGTATCCACAAATAAGTGCACAGTATGATATTGTTAATGGAATAGTTAATAAAAAGGATACAAATATAGAAGAAAATGTTTTAAAGTTAATGATAAAATAAATTTTATACTTTAGAAATGATTAAATATGTGGTAAAATGTAATAGTAAGGAGTGGGTATATGATAACTTTATATATTATTGGTATTTTATTACTAGTTATTTGTTTAGTACTTATATTTTTTGTTAGTAAAAGTGAAAGAATAGTTAATCTTGCATATAAATTTAATATGTGTGAGAAGGAGATTAATGTGTTTCTTAATAATAAAGAGGAACTTATTTTGAGAGTTATTGGTATTATTGGAAGACAACTTAATACTGAGTTTAAAGTTTTTGAAAGTGTTAAAAATATTAAGGCTAGTAAGATTAATAATTATGATAGAGATAAGTTACTTAGTGAGGCTTTTCTTAATATTGAAAAGATATATTTAGATAATCCTGAGTTAAAAGATATTAAGAGCTTTGATGGTATTATTAAAGACATTAAGAAGAATGAAGTTAAACTTGTATCTTTAAGAACTCTTTATAATAAATGTTCTAGTGAGTTTAATAGTATTTATAATAAATTTCCTTATAGCATTATATGTAAAATTAAGAAAATGAGTGTTAGAACTTTATATGAAGGTAAAGAACTTGGGGATGAAATTGATAAGGAATTAAATTTTGTTATTTAAGTATTTAAAAACCATACTTTTTGTTAGTATGGTTTATTTGTTTAAGTTGAAATCTATTGGTTCTATGTTGTTTTTTATTAAGAAATTATTTGTTTTAGAAAATGGTTTGCTTCCAAAGAAACCAGTGTAAGCAGAGAATGGGCTAGGGTGTGGGCTTTCTATAATTAAATGTTTTTTATTAGTTATGTATACTTTTTTCTTTTTTGCAAAGTTACCCCATAATATGAATACTATTGGTGTTTCTTTCATGTTTAATAGTTTAATTATGTGATCTGTAAGTATTTCCCAACCTAAGTCTTTATGAGAGGCTGCTTTATCTTTTTCAACGGTTAAGACACTATTTAGGAGTAGTACTCCTTCTTTAGCCCATTTTTCTAAATTTCCACTTTTAGGTTCAGGATAACCTAAGTCATCATGTAATTCTTTAAATATATTTTTAAGAGAAGGTGGCTTTTTGATATCATCTTTTACTGAGAATGATAAACCATGTGCTTCACCTGTTCCATGGTATGGGTCTTGACCTAAAATAACTACTTTTACTTTACTATACGGAGTAAGTTTAAGTGCATTAAATATGTCATTATATTCTGGAAAACAAGTTGTTTCAGAGTATTTTTTGTCTATAATACTCATAAATTTTTTATATCCTGGACTATTCCAAACTGAAGATAAAACTTCATCCCAGTCATTGTTAATCATATTACTTCACCAAATTAATTTTATCATATTTAAATGATTTTGTCTCTTAATTTGTAAATAATAATAGAATTTAGAGTAATTAATGATAACATCATTATGTCTATGAAAAGCCATATTTTGTCAGTGTTTAGGTATATTCCTAATGTGAGAGTAGTTAGTATAATTAATTTAGTTATGTTTATAATTATTTTATTATTAGTTAAATAGTTGATGTTAGATAAGCCTATATATATTCCTGAAATTATACTAGATGTTGCAAGAAGAGTAATCATTAAATTTAGATAATAGTTACCTAAAGTGTTATAATGATAAGTAAATGTGTTTTTTAATAAATTAATGTATGAAGTATCAACTACGTTTGTGTTTATTTTATAGATAAGTATTAGCATTGTTAATAGAGTGGATACTATAAAAACTATAAAGTATGAACCAATAACTAAAGTGTTTGCAGTAACTTTTTTATCCATATTGTTTATTCCACTAGACATACTGGTTGTACCTATTAATAGTTCATTTAAAAATATGCTTCTTTTTATACCAATAACTATTCCTACAAGCATGCTTTTTGTGTTAAATGCACTTTTTATAATAGTATTAAATATTATTCCAACTAAGTTTATATTTTTAATTATTTTATATAGAGAAATACTTATAAAAAATATACATATGAATGGTACTATTTTGTTTAATGTGTTTTTTATTTCATTAATATTATTGGTTATTAAGAGTATAGATAGTATTAAAATAATTATTGTTAATAAGTGGGGATTTATTAACAATGTATTTTTTATAGTGTTAGTTTGTATCATTAAAAAGAATATGCTATATGTAGTTATAAACATTATTAACATAATAATTGCTAAAACATTATTTTTAAGACCGAACTTTGTATAATAATATATTCCTCCAATATAACCGGATTTAGTTTTTTGTTTATATTTACTTCCTAGAAAACTTTCAATGTAAATTAAACTTGAAGTTATTAGAGTGAACAAGTATATCCAAAATAATGAACCTGGGCCACCTATAAAGATGGACATAGTAGTACCAATTAGGGAACCTACACCCATTTTAGTACCAAGGGCTAGGAATAAAGTTTCATAATTTAGTTTTTTTGTTAAAGAAAATACTTTGTAATTTTTAAAGTTAATTTTTTTTGTAAAATGTAATCCTAGTATAATTAATATAATTATCAAATAAAGCCACATAGTATTTAGCATATTATATTGTATTATTTATGTGTAAAAATATGTGTCAATTTTTTACTAAGTTTGTCGAAAGTATGGAAAAATGTTTTAAATGTGGTAAACTATAAGTGTGATTGATATGAAAATGTGTAAGATTAGCAGTGATGAAGTAAAAAATGCAGTAAAGATGTGTATGTTATCATTTGTAGTTATGGCATTCTTTGCTAATAAAGGCTTTGAGAGTGTTAGTGATTATGCATTTCTTTTTATCTATATTACTTTAATAATTAGGTATTATACAATTAAATAGAAAGTAGGAGAGTTATGTTTATTGATACACATGCGCATATTCCTTTAGATATAAAGGAATCTTTTGTTAATAATGCAATTAAAAATAATGTTAAAGTTATTGTTAATCAAAGCGAAGACTTGAAAACAAGTTATGATAGTGTGGATTTAGCGAATACATTTAACGAAGTTTTTGCGTGTGTAGGAGTGCATCCAGAAAATGTTAAAGAGTTTAAAGAGAGTGATTTACCTAAGTTTAGAGAACTATTAATGAATAAAAAAGTAGTTGCTGTTGGTGAAATTGGGCTTGACTACTATTATGGTAAAGAAGATAAAGATTTACAAATTAAGGTTTTTAGAGAATTTTTGAAATTAGCAGAAATGTATGATAAACCTGTAGTTATACACAGTAGAGATGCTGTTATGGATACTATTAACATTTTAAAAGAATATAAGGTTAAAGGTATTATTCATTGTTTTAGTGGTAGTTTAGAAGTTGCTAACATATATATTAAAATGGGATTTTATTTAGGTATTGGAGGAGTTTTAACTTTTAAGAATAGTAAACTTTATGAAGTCGTTAAGAATATTTCTATAGATAATTTAGTACTTGAAACTGATTCACCTTTTTTAAGTCCTGAACCTTATAGGGGTAAACCTAATGAAAGTAAAAATATTCCTATAATAGGAGAATGTTTAAGTAAATATTTAGGTATTTCTTTAGAAGAAGTGATGAATAAGACTACTAGTAATGCTAAGAATATTTATAAATTATAGTAGATAATTTAGCGAATTTTGACATATTATTATATATTTGGTATAATTATATTGCTGAGGAGTGAAACAAAGTGAAAAAATATAAACCTAAGAAATGGTTTACTTATGCTAGATTATTACTTATATTTGGTTGTGTTTTCTTAATGGGGAGAACTACAAATATAGTGTATGAAGAAGTAAGTGTTAAAGATAATAATGAAGAAAAAGCATTAAGTCAGAATGTTATTAATGAGAATAAAGAAGAGATATATGTTGAAGAGAATCCTGTTTTAACTAAGTATATAAGTTTACCTGAAAAGGGATTTAATTTAACTTTAGGAAATAAAACTTATCAATTATATGGAAGTGAATATAATACTTTAGTTAGTGTTGTTGCTAGTGAGAGTCATACTAATAGAAATGATATTTTGGCAGTTATGTCTGTTATATTAAATAGAAGTGATTCTAGAGGAAAAAGTCCAGTTGAAATAGTTACTGCTCCTGGACAGTTTACTGGCTATTTAGCTGGACATTATTTAAAATATTTAAATGAAGATGGTAGTTTAAATATGAATAGAGTTAGTTTAGTTAAAGAAGTAGTAGATGATGCCTTAAATGGACTTAGAAATAATAATTATTATAGTTTTAGGTCGAATGGGTCAGTAAGCTATAGTGATAATCAAATAGTTTATATGGGAAATAGGTATAGATAATGGAAAAGTTTGATTTCAAGAAGAGTTTGGGACAAAATTTTTTGGTAGATGAAAATATTAAGAATAAAATAGTTAATGCTTCTAGTGTTAAAAATGGGTCAATTGTAATTGAAGTAGGGCCTGGAAATGGTGCGATTACTAAAAAGTTAGTTAATTTTAATGTACCAGTGATAGCATTTGAAATTGATACTAGGTTAAAAAGTGAATTAGATAAGATTAATAGTGATAATTTAACTGTATATTATGGAGATTTTCTTAATACTGATGTTAATAAAGTTTTGTCTAATTATCAATATAAGAGAATACATTTAATTGCAAATTTACCTTATTATATTACTACTTCTATTATTAATAAAGTTATGAGTGAACTTGATGTTTATGAAATGATAGTTATGGTTCAAAAAGAAGTAGGTGATAGATTTAAAGCTAAGCCTGGAAGTAAGGACTATAATAGTTTAAGTGTATTTTTACAATATTATTATGATATAGAAAAAGTGTGTTTAGTAAGTAAAAATTGTTTTATACCAGTTCCTAAAGTGGATAGTATTGTTGTTAAATTTACTAAGAAAGATAATTTATTATATGTTAAGAATGAAGAAGAATTTTTTAAATTTGTTAAAAGTTCTTTTAAGATGAAGAGAAAGAATTTGAGAAATAATTTAAGAGATTATGATTTGTTAAAAGTATGTAATGCTTTAAATGATATTGGCAAAGATTTAACTTATCGTGCTGAGCAACTTAGTATAGAAGATTTTGTTTATGTGTTTAATAAGATTAGTAACTAGAAATAGTTGCTTTTTTTTGTAGGTCAACTAATGGTTTATTGATAATATTTTGTATTTTATGATATTATTTTAATGGAGGAACTAGTATGAATTTAGAAAAAATAGGAAAGTTTATTAAGGAGAGAAGAACTCTAAAAGGTATTACTCAAGAGGAACTATCTAACAAGTTAAACGTTTCTAAACAAGCGGTTAGTAAATGGGAAAGAGGAAAAAGTTTTCCTGATGTTGGACTTTTGTTAGATTTATCTAAAGAACTTGATGTTTCAGTAAATGATTTGCTTCTTGGTGGTGATGAGGGTATAGTAAATGGAATAATATATTATAAAAATAAAGTAAAAAAAGTATTTTTAATTATATTAATGATTTTATTCTTTGTACTTAGTTTGTTTTTTCTTACTACTTATAAAAAATTTCAGTATTATAAATTGGATAATGATAAAGTAGAAGGATTTGTGATTAAAAGTAATATTAAGAATATAATAAGTATTAAATTAAAAGAAGATAATGTTAAAAAGATTATTCTTTATTATAAAGATAGTGGTTATGATTATAAATTATATAGTGTTAGTGATAATAAATTATATATAGAAGATGAGTATTATAATTATAGTGAAGGGTCAGTTATTTTTGAAAATGTAGATAAACTTTATTTGAGAGTAATTTGTGAAGAAGACGTTAATGATTTTAAACTTGATTTTGATAAAGTACTTGTAAATAATAAATTATTTAATTTTAAAAAGGGGTCAACTATTAATAAGGGTAAATTGGGTATTGTTGTCAGGAATGAAAATGATGTTATAAATGATTTGATTAGTAAGGGTTTTAAATTAGAAAATGGTGTTTATGTTAATGGTAATGTTTCTTTTAATGTTTTGGATGGTAGTTATTATTATAAAAGTAATGAATGTTATTCATATAGTAAAATTAATTATAAAGATGTTGTTATAGAAAATGATAATGGAAAATTTAAGTATGATAAAAGTTTACCTAAAGTTAGTGATGAATTTGATTTATGTTATCAAGAAGTAAGTGACATTTTTAGTGATTTAGATTATGAGTATATGGGAGTGTATGAAAGGAGGTGACTTATGAAAAAATTATTATTCTTGTTGATGTTAGTTGTATTGCAAATCGATTTTTAACGGCTTCTACATTTAGAAACAATAATTCTATTTATATAGATAATACTATTTATGATAATCTTAAAAGTATTGGGTTTGATGATGATGATATATTGTATATTGATTTTGATACCTATGAATATTACAAAGACAAATCTGGTTATTTGATTTCTGATGATACTAAATATTATTTAACGATAACTGCAGAAAAAAACAATCAATTTTATTCTAATTCAATTAATAATTTAATTAGTTATACTTATGAAATATCAAAAGAAGATTTTGAAAATGAAAATTTTAATTATTCTTTGCCAGTTTTATTGGATGTTAATCCTTCTACTATAGAAACTAATGCAAAGAAATTAGAAACTAAAATAAATTATATTCCTTCTACTAATAGGTATAAAATTCAGAACAAGATTACATGGAAAAACAATAAAATGCCTAAGAATAGAAGTTATGAAAATTTTGGTATTAGATTATCAGATGGAATTCAACCTGTTTCGGGAAGTAAATTTGGTTATGTGTATTACAGTATGTATAATACATGTTTAGGTACGAATACAAATTATAGTACAAATCTTTCTTCTAATGGTACTTGGAAATATGCTGCTGATGGTTATGCTGTTTCCTTTAATTTACCTAAAAATTCTATTTATTCTTTTAATTATGATCCTTTTTATAATACTTCATGGAAATGTACTACTGTTTCTCCAAGTACAACTGAAAGTTCTGGTGCAAAGAATTTTCCAATTGAGTTAAATTCTTTGTCTTCAGTTATGGGGTATGAAATTGTAAAAACTTATAGTACAACATTAAATGCAATAAGTGCTTTCGGGTCGTATCAACATTCTGTAAAAAATATTTCCTTAAATACTGCTCTTAATTTTACTATAGGAAATGGTATAGGTGGAGTATTTGTAATGACAGCAAGTGTTAAAGAAAATTTTGACCAAATGGGAGGAACTCATGCCCAGTTAATTGGAATTAATTGGTGAGAATTTGAATAGTGTAGCAAAACAACTTGAATTTAGTTGCTTTTTTTGTTATATAAATATCTTTCTTGCATATATTTCTTTAGGGGTGTAATATGATAAATATTGGAGATTATGTAAGTAGAAAGAGTTATAATAATGATATTGTTTTTGAAGTAATTGGTATTAATAAAGAAATAGTAAAGTTAAAAGGAGTTGATGTTAGACTTCTTGCTGATGCACCTATAAGTGATTTAGTTACTTGTGAAAGAGGTAAGTGTGATGATTTTAATCCTAGTGTTATAGATAGTTTAGATAGAAATGAGTATTTTTATTTACCTGGTAAAATTCTGCATATTGATGCAGATAAATCTTATTTAGATAGATGTATGGAGTTTTATAAAAAGAATAAAGTTAAGGCTATTGGTAAGACTTCTAAAGAAAGTGAAATGGCTAAAGTAGTAGGAGAATATTTGAGTGAAGTTAATCCTGATATTCTTATTTTAACTGGGCATGATGCATTTTTAAAGGATGGAGTTTATAAGAATAGTATTAATTTTTGTAATGCTGTTAAAGAGGCTAGAAAGTACGAGAAATCTAGTGATAAGTTAATTATTATAGCAGGGGCTTGTCAGAGTGATTATGAGTCTTTAATTAAAAGTGGAGCAACATTTGCAAGTAGTCCTAAGAGAATTAATATACATGCTTTAGACCCGGCTATTATTGCGACTAGTCTTAGTTTACTCGATAGAAATAAGAATGTTGATTTGATAGGACTTCTTAGTAAAACTAAGTATGGTAAAGATGGTGTTGGTGGATTAATGAGTAAGGGTACAATGTATACTGGATATCCTAGGAGTGAAGCATGAATACTAAAAAGGCAAAAAAATATGTTAGAAGTTTACTTAATAGGAATGCACTTTTTAAAGTTAATATTGGTAGAAATAAGTGTGAGAAGTTTGAGGGTGTAGTTATTAAAATGTATAATAATGTGTTTACTGTTTTAGTTAATGGTATTTTAAAAAGTTTTAGTTATAATGATGTTTTTATTGGGGATGTTATGATAAAAGAAAAATAGCTCACAAAGGCTATTTTTTAAATATTTCACTATGGCTTCCAGTTTCTACTAATAATAAAATTAAATCATTTTCGTAATATTTATAGACTAGCAACCAGTCAGGTTCAACATGACATTCTTTACAATTTTTAAATTTTTTATTATCATTTAACTCGTGATTTTTATATTTGATTTCTAGTTCTTCTTTATTAGCAAGTTTTACAATAATTGTTTTTATTTTTTTAAATTCTTTTCCTTGCTTTAGTACTTTTTTCAAGCTTTTTTTGAATGAACTAGTAAATTTAATTTGATATTTAGTCATCTGATAGTAAATCTCTTTCTAATTCATCTATGTCGTTGTAACCTTTAGCATATGTTTTGCCTGAAATGATATCGTCGGCTTCTTTCAAAGCAATTTTTAATCTTTTAGATGGCTTTGGATTTTTAACTTCAAATGGAATACCGTCAGTATAAATTAATTGTTTAATTGCCATATTGACAAAAGTACTCATATTTAATCCTAATTTTTTAAGAATATTATTTGCTTTTTCTTTATCATTAGTATCGATTTGTACACTAATTAAGCTATTAGTTGTTTCCATTATTTCACCTTCCTTTGTTAACATTTTAACTTATATTCACTAAAAAGTCAATATAATTTATTAATAATTATATATAATATATTATGTTTCATATATATTATATATGTTTTATTTAAACGTGTTAATTCAAGGTGTAAAGTGTTAAATATTTTTCTTGAAAACGAGTTAGTTTCATTATATAATTAAGTTAGTAGTTACAAGAGGAGGAATGAAAGATGAAGATAACTAACGTAAGCATACGTAAGAGTGATAGAGAAGACTCTCGTATGAAAGCAATTGCATCTGTTTTATTAGATGATGAATTTGCTGTACATGATATTAGAATTATAGAAGGGACTAAAGGTTTATTCATAGCAATGCCTAGTAGAAAAACTAGTACAGGTGGTTATAAAGATATAGCTCATCCAATTAGTCAAGAAGTTAGAACTATGTTTGAAAAAGAAATTCTTGATGCTTATGAAAAAGCTTTAAATGAACCAGGAGAATAGTAATATTCTTCTTTTTTTATACATAATATTTTATGGGTGAAATGTATGGATACTAGTAGAGAAAGTAATTATAATCATTTAGTTACTATTAATGAGAGAAAGAACTTGATAGTAAGTGGTGTTAAAAAGTTAGAGAGTTTTGATAGTAAGGAATTTTTTTTAGAGAGTGTTATGGGATATATTTTAATAAAGGGACAAGGGCTTGAACTAATTAAATTAGATACTTCTGTTGGAACATTATCTATTAAGGGAAAAATAAATTCATTTAATTATTTAGATAATGGGGGAAAGAAAGTTAAAGAAGAGAATATGCTTTCTAAGTTGTTTAAATGAGTTTAGAGATGCAACTTTTAAGTTTTATTTTTTCTTTTGGATATGGGATTATTGTTTCATACTTTTATAACTTTAATTATAACTTTATTTACAAAAGTAGTATACTTTATAAAATAGTTATTAACTTTTTGTTTTGTATTAATATGGGTTTAATATATTTCCTATTAATGAGAGTTATTAATAATGGGGTTATTCACATTTATTTTGTTATTTCTTTTTTAATTAGTTTTGTTTTGTTTAGTGGTAAATATAAGTATTTAAGAAAATTAATTAATGTAAAGTTAAGTAAAAGTAAAAAAGATACTATAGATAAAAATAATTAATTGTGGTATTATATATTAGTAGAGGTGTGTTTAATGACTAAGAAAGATAAGAGAAGAATTACTTTACTAATGTTTATTTTTATACCACTTTTAATTATGTTTGTAAGTAGAATGTTTAGCTATTGGTCTGTTATATATTCTAATGTTAAAGAGAAAAAAGAATTAGAGTTAAAGTATAAAGAGATACTAGAAAGGGAAGATTTGTTAAAGAGTGAGATAAGTAAGTTAGAGGATGAAGAATATGTGGCTAGATATGCTAGAGAAAAGTTTTTATATAGTAAGGATGGAGAAATTATTATTAAATTAGATTAATTATGAATATGGATGAAATTTTTAAAAGTATTAATGAGTTACAAGGAATGGTTAGTGTTAATTTAGGTGTATTAAGTAGTAGAGTTAATTCTATTGTAATGGGATGTAATGATATTAATTATATAGAACATACTATGGATGAGATATTAGACTGTATGATGGTTCAATATAATGAGGGCTTACCTATATTTATTAAACTTTTAAATTATACTGCTATTATAAATCAAGAAGTAGCAATTAGTTATGTTAATATACATAATGAGATGTTTGATACTAAAATAAGAAAACTTTAAAAGTCAAGAGTTTTCTTTTATTTTTTTTAATGTATAATAGTTATTGGGTGAAGTATATGTTTAATAAATTAAATGATAAACAAAAAGAAGCAGTAATGCATGTAGATGGGCCATGTTTAGTTTTGGCTGGTGCTGGAAGTGGTAAAACAAGAGTGCTTACTGAAAGAATAGTAAACTTAATAAATAATGGGGTTAGTCCATATAATATACTTGCGATTACTTTTACAAATAAGGCTGCTCGTGAAATGAGAGAAAGAGTATATAATAGTATAGAAGAAGAGGCTAATAAGATATTTATTGGTACTTTTCATAGTTTAGGTTTAAAGATAGTTAGAGAAAATGCAAGTGTAATAGGATATAGTAATAATGTTACTATATTAGATAGAGATGATGTTAATACATTGATTAAGAGATTTATGAAAGAATTAAATTTAGATACTGAGCATTATCCTGTTAAGAGTATATTAAATAAGATAAGTTTTGCTAAGAATGAGGGACTTAGTCCAGAAGAGTTTGATAAGTTTGCAAAGGCTCCTTTAGATATGGCTGCATGTAAGGTGTATAAGATGTATGAAAGTGCACTTAAGAGAAGTAATAGCGTGGATTTTGATGATTTGTTAATTCTACCTTTAAGAATATTTAAGAAAGATAAGAGTGTACTAGAAAAGTATCAAGAACATTTTAAATATATATTAGTAGATGAATATCAAGATACTAATATGGTTCAATATGATATGTGTAAGTTACTTGCAAGTAAGTATAGAAATCTTTTTGTGGTAGGAGATATGGATCAAAGTATTTATAGTTTTAGGTTTGCTAATTATATGAATGTTATTAATTTTGAAAAAGATAATAAAGATGCTAAAGTAATAGTTTTAGATGAAAATTATAGAAGTACTAATAATATATTAAATGCTGCTAATGATGTTATAAAGAATAATAAAGAAAGAAAAGAAAAGAACCTTTGGAGTAGTAAAGGGGATGGAGATAAGATTAAATATATTAGATGTGATAATGAACAAGAGGAGGCTTCTACTGTAGTTAGACTTACTAAAGAGTTATTAGATAAAGGAGAGAAACCTAGTGAGATAGCGGTTTTATATAGGACTAATGGACAGAGTCGTGTTTTTGAAGAGGCTTTTCTTAAAGAAAATATTCCTTTTAAAATAGTTGGTTCGTATTTTTTCTATAATAGAAAAGAGATTAAAGATTTAATTAGTTATATGCATTTAATATATAATAATAATGATGATGCTAGTTTGGAAAGAGTTATTAATGTTCCTAGAAGAGGAATAGGATCTAAAACTATAGAAAGACTTAGAAGTGAGGCTAGTATAAGTGATAAGAGTATGTTTGAAGTTGTTAATAGTGGTAAGGAGTTAGGTTTTAAAAACTTAATTATTGATTTAACTAATGAGAGTAAAAATACTGATTTAGTAGGGCTTGTTGATGTTATATTAGATAAGACTGGTATTAGGAAAGAACTTGAAGAGAAGAATGATTTAGAAAGTGAGATTAGACTTGAAAATTTAAATGAGTTTAAGAGTATTGCACTTGCTTTTCAAGAAAAGGGTATATTTAGTTTAGAAGAGTTTTTGGAGAATATTAGTTTAGTTAGTGATAAAAATGAGTATAAAGAAGTAGATGATGGAATTAATTTAATGACTCTACATAGTGCTAAGGGACTAGAGTTTAATGATGTGTTTTTGGTTGGTATGGAAGAAGGAATTTTTCCACATAATAGAAGTTTTGAAAGTGAAAGTGAACTTGAAGAAGAAAGAAGACTTTGTTATGTAGGTATTACTAGAGCTAAAGAGCATTTATGGCTTATGAATGCTAAAAAGAGAACTTTGTTTGGACAGGTTAGTATGAATTTTCCAAGTAGATTTATTAAGGAAATTAATAGTGATTTAATTGATAAAGAAGAGAGTGTTTCTTTAAAAAATAATAATTATATTGGTAATATGTATGAAAGAGACTTGAATGATGACTTGAAAGTAGGAGATAAAGTAGTACATGATAAGTTTGGAGAAGGTATAGTTGTTAAAATAGATGGAAGTGTTGCGACTATTGCTTTTGGGTATATGTATGGAATTAAAAATCTTGCTAAGAATCATAAAAGTATTAAGAGAGTTTAGTTATGGATATAGTTTTGTTATTAGTTTGTGTTTTGTTTATTTATTATGTTCAGTATAAGGTTTTTCATGAAAAGTTAAATCTTTTTAAGAATTTTGATGTTAAGTATTCAGTATGTAGTACTTGTTTCTTTATTGGTGTAATGTTCTTGTTAACTTATTTATTATGTGTAAGTGGGGCGGTTTTGTTTGTTAAGAGTAAAGTGGAATTTAGTTATCTTTTTGTAGTTAAATTAGTGCAAGTTATATTAGTTAGTCCTTTTGTAGAAGAGTATATATTTAGGTATTTACCTTGTAAGTTTATTAATAAAAATAATTTTATAAGTATGGTTTTGTTAAGCAGTATTTTATTTACTCTTTTACATAATTTTAATAGTTATCAAATGATTTTAGTGTTTATGAGTGGAATTCTACTTTTTTATATTTGTTATAAAAGAAGTAATATGGTTTATTCATTTATTAGTCATAGTGTATATAATTTATGTGTTTCAATAATAGCATATACTAATAGTTATTGGTATTTAGTAGTTTCATTAGTTTGTTTTTTAACGTATTATTTTATTACTAGGAAAGAGTAGTAACTTAAAAAAATAAAAAGAAAAAATCATATGATATTATTAAAATAAGAAAAAAGGAACTTATATAATGTTCCTAACTATCATGGTTAGATATCATTTACACAGAATTCCTTACACACTCAATACAATTAAAAAAGAGGAGTTTCTATAAAGTGAAATTTCCTCTTATTTCTTGTTCTTCTGCTTGTTTAATTTGTTTTAACATTTCTTGATTTAATGCTTCTAAGTTACCTTGAGCGCGATAGAATTCATCTAATATTCTATTATATTGTTCTTCAGGCATGTTATCTTTTAGTTTTTTTAGTTCTGTATCATAATCTGCTAATTTATTACTAAAATCTTTATATTTTTTATTATCAAAGCCTGGTTTTTTATAATAGTCTGTTATTTCGACACTTAATGCTTTTAAATTGGACTCTAGTTTATCATTTTTTAGTTGTGCTTCATGATTTTGCTCTCTTTGTTTTTTTAATTCATCTAAATCAACTTTTTTATGTTCATTACTATAAAGTAATTTTTCACACATTCCTTTTAATTCTTTGTGTGTTGACATTAACTCATTTATTTTCTTTGTAGCTAAGTATAATTCCAAACTATCATATTTTGTATTTTCTTTTATGTAATTGTAATTATCAATAATTCTACCGATTTGTTTATCATATTCTTTATCTTGTTCTAATTGATATTTTTCTAGATTTGGTTCATTAATTATTTTTGTGACATCTTCTACTAATTGTTTTGTAAATAGCCAAACTTGTACTTCTATTTTAACTTTGTTAACAAATTCTTTTAAATCTTCATGTTTTTCACTTAATTCATTTAATGATTTATCTAGTTCTTCTAATTCTGGTTCTTTATAATTAATTGATTCTCTTGCTAAAAGTTTTGAAAATTCTTCTATAATATATAAATTATCTTCATAAGCTTTGCTATTATTTTCTTTATATTCATTTAAAGATTCAATATTTTTTAAGATGTTAATTATTTCTTTAATATTTTCTAAATCTTTTCTCATATCATCACCTAGTATTAATATAGCATAATTATTTTTTTTTAACAAGTTTTTATTTAAATGTGTGTAAATATTTGGTAAAATATTATTGGTGATAAAAATGGACAGAATGAATGAATTAGTAGATTTACTTAATGAGGCTAACTTTAATTATCATGTTAAAGATAATCCTACAATTACAGATCAAGAGTATGATAAGTATTTAAGGGAATTAATAAATTTAGAAGAAGAATATGGGTATGTTAGAGAAGACTCACCTACTAAAAGGATTGGTGGGGAAGTGCTTCCAGAGTTTGTTAAACATACACATAAGATACCTATGATGAGTTTAAGTAACGTTTTTAATGAAGAAGAGATAAGAGACTTTGATAATAAGATTAAAAAAGAAGGAATTAATCCAGAGTATGTATGTGAATTAAAAATAGATGGGTTAAGTGTTAGTTTAAATTATGAAAATGGTATTTTAGTTAGTGCTGCGACTAGGGGAGATGGTATAGTTGGGGAAGATATTACAAATAATGTTAAGACTATAAAGACAGTACCACTTAAATTAAAGAAACCTATTAGTATTGAAGTTCGTGGAGAAATTTATATGCCTAAGAAAGTGTTACATGAACTTAATTTAAGACGTGAGGCTGAAGGACTACCTGTGTTTCAAAACTGTAGAAATGCTGCAGCAGGAAGTGTAAGACAACTTGATAGTAAGGTTGCTGCTAGTCGTGGGTTAGATACTTTTATATATCATATACCAAATCCAAAAGATTATAACTTGAAGACACATTATGAAGCATTAGAGTTTTTGAGTGAACTAGGGTTTAAGACTAATCCTAATAATAGATTAGTAAAAGATGTGGACGGGATATTAGAGTTTATTAAAGAAAAAGGAAAAATGAGACCTCACTTAAGTTATGATATTGATGGAGTAGTAATTAAAGTAAATGATGTTAGTGAACAACTAGAACTAGGAAGTACTGCTAAGTATCCTAAATGGGCGACTGCATATAAATTTCCTGCACAACTAGTATTAACAAAACTTAAAGATATTATATTTACTGTAGGAAGAACGGGTCAGATAACTCCTAATGCTGTTTTAGAGCCTGTAATAGTACAAGGTTCTACAATATCAAGAGCAACCTTACATAATGAAGACTATGTTATTATGAAAGATTTAAAGATAGGAGACGTAGTAAGTATTAGGAAAGCAGGAGATGTTATTCCAGAAGTAGTTTCACCAATTAAAGAAAGACGTACTGGAAAAGAAAAAGATTTTGTTATGACTAAAGTGTGTCCTATATGTGGTAGTTTACTTGAGAAGAAAAGTGATGTTGTAGGAAGTTATTGTGTTAATCCTAAGTGTCCAGCTAGAAATATAGAAAGTTTATGTCATTTTGTAAGTAGAAATGCTATGAATATAGATGGACTAGGAGATAGAATTATAGAAGACTTTTATAATTATGGATTTATTAAGAGATACTCTGACATCTACTATTTGTATAAGAAACGTGAAGAGTTAATAAGTTTAGAAGGCTTTGGAAGTAAAAGTGTTGATAACTTGTTGGATGCAATAGAAAATAGTAAACATAATAGTTTAGAAAGGTTCTTGTTTGCGATTGGAATTAATGGAATAGGTGCCAAAACAGCTAAAGTGCTAGCTAAGAGATTTGGTTCATTAGAAAATGTAATAAATGCTACTTATGAAGATCTTGTTAGTATTCAAGATGTTGGACCAATACTTGCAAGTAATATTGTGAGTTATTTTAAGGATACTGGTAAACTAGGTGTGGTAATGGAACTTGTTGGTTTAGGAATTAATACTAAATATTCAGATAGTTCTTTAGAAAGTGATGATAGACTTGTTGGAAAAAAGTTTGTTATAACTGGGTCTTTTGATTTTGTTACAAGAGATGAAATAAAGAAGTTTATTGAAGATAGAGGTGGAAGTTGTAGCAGTAGTGTTAGTAAAAATACAAGTATTGTTATTGTTGGTAGTGAACCAGGTAAAAAGTATGATGATGCAGTTAGATTGAATATTCCTATATGGGGTGAAGATGAGTTAAAGGAGATAATGAATTATGAATAAGTTTGTTAAAATATCAGTTATTATTTTAGGAATTATTATAGTTATAGGAAGTGCTATTTATGCTAAATTGTTTATTATAGGTAACTCAAGTTATCAAGATATTTCTATAGAAAAAGTTAGTATGGGAAGTAGTATTAGTATAGATGCAGAATTTTTAAATAGTAAACGTGCATATAAAAGTTTTAGCTATACTTTAGTGGGTAGTGAGTTATATGTTAAAGTAAATAGTGTTATGATTTCTAGTAAATATAATAAAGGTGAATTTAGTTTAAATATACCAGTTAATGGTAGAGATGTTAATAATATTCATTTAACAGATGATAAGACAACTAAAGTTATTTATAGTAAATAAGTATGTAAACTAGAAATAATTAATAAAATATAGTATAATCTTTAGTAGGTGATTGATTTGAAAAAAATTTTTAATGAAAATAAGACATTGTTTATATTAGCAATTATTATTATAATTAGTTTGATTTTTATGGGAGTAGGACTTATTAGATATTTTTATGGAAGTAATAAAGATCCTTATGGAGATAGGCTTAGAGATAAAGATAAGTATCCAATTAGTGAAAATATTGGAAGAGATATTAAGGCTTTATATGAAAGTGGAGTAAGTTCTGTAAATGTAGATGTAAGGGGCAGAATTGTTTATGTTACTATTGATGTTATTAATGGTACAAGTAAACTTGATGCACAAAGTTATGCTGTTAAAGCACTTGAAAAGTTTGATGAGAAAACTTTAGGTTACTATGATATTCAGTTTATTATTACTTGTGATAAGGAAGTAGTTAATGAAGGAGAAAAGGCTGTTTATCCTATTGAAGGGGCTAAAAAGAGAACTAGTAACCAAGTTGTTTGGACTAATAATTAAGGAGTATTTATGAAAAGGAATAAAAAATATTTGTTGATAAGTGGATTAATTTTAATACTTATAGTTCTTATTATATGTATACTTGCTTATTTAAATAATACTAAGAATGGGTATACTTTTAGTGAGAAGAGTTTTATTAATTCTAATATTAATAATGTAATTGATGTTGGAGTAGAG
>FR902233.1:0-68842 GCA_000438415.1 Clostridium sp. CAG:628 | reverse complement strand
GCTCTTCCTATATTTAGTAATAATGGTGAAGGGGTGTTTTATGACTTCTTAAAATATATGGAAAATAAAACTAAACTTACTTTTAATATTCAAGTTAATGGAAGTGCTAATTATAACTTAGTTAGTAAAAACGAATTAAGTGATGGCGATAAGATATTTTTTACTGATCACTATGTTGTAATAAGTTCTTTGGAAGATGAGATAAATGATTTATCTAGTTTATCTAATAAAAGTGTATTTGTTATGAATGCTGATAAAGATTATGTTGCTAAGTATTTGGAAAATATTAATATTAATTATGTTGGTATAAATGGGTTTAGCGATATAACTAATGAAATGGGTAATTCAGTTATATATGCAATAGTACCACTTGAAAAATATATTGATAGTGTTATTTATAATAAATATAATGTAGTTAAACACATAGAAGGATTACACTCACATTATGTGTTAAATTTCAAGGATAGTAGTAATACTATGAGTAAAATATTTAGTAAGACTTTTGATATGTGGGAAGATAAAGTTTATAGTAGTATTAATAGTCATTATTTGGATCTTTATTATGAAGCAAATAATTTAACTGAACTAGAAAAAGAGAGTATTACTAGTGATGATTTAATTGTGGGTTATATAGATAATATGCCTTTTGAAGGAAAAATACATAGAAATTTTACAGGTATTACTAATCAATATTTAGAAGCTTTTAGTGATATGACTGGTGCTACTTATAAGTTTGTTTCATATAAAAATTTAGATAAAATGATGGAAGCTTTGAATGGTAAAAAGTTAGATCTTGTTTTAAATTATTATGATTTAACTAATGGTAATTATGAAAGTAGTTATGATTTAGGAAATATTGATTATGTTATTTTAACTCATAAAAGTAACTATAATACTTATGATAATTTAGTAAGTGTAAGTGATGATAATGTTAAAGTAGTTAAAAATACTAAACTATATAAATTTATTAACAAAAGTAAAATTAAGGCTCACGAATTTGATAGTTACATAGAACTACTTGAAAATCTTACTGATAAAGATATTCTCATTGTGGAAAAAAGTACTTATGATTATTATAAGAATAGTAAGTTAAAAGATTTTGTTATTAAGTATGTTGGAGAAAGTGATGTAAGTAATAGTTTCTTATTAAATAAAGATAATAAAGTATTTAATGGGGTATTTAATTATTATTTAAGTACTACAAGTAATAAGAATATTAATAGTATGGCTATTGATAGCAGTTTAGATGTTGTTAATACTAATATTATATTAGATTTTATATTAAGTAATATTACTTATTTAGTTGTTATTTTAATTTCAGTTATATTCTTCTTATTTAAGTTTAATAGAAAAGTTAAGATTACTAAGAAGATTAAAAAAGAGGATAAGATGATGTACTTAGATGTTATGACTAATTTAAAGAATAGGAATTATTTAAATGATAATTTAAGTTATTGGGAAAGTAATAAGATATATCCTCAAGCGGTTGTTATTATTGATTTAAATAATATTTCTGTTATTAATGATAGTAAAGGACATGAAGAGGGAGATAAGCAAATAAAGAGTGCTGCTAATATACTTATTAAAACTCAAAGAGAGAATAGTGAAATTATTAGAACTGATGGAAACGAATTTCTTATATATTTAGTTGGTTATGAAGAAAATCAAATAGTTACTTATGTTAATAAGTTAATGAAAGAGTTTAAACATTTACCTTATGAATATGGTGCTAGTATGGGTTATTTTATGATTAAGAGTGAAAGTACTACAATAGATGATGCTATTAATGAGGCTTTAATTAAAATGAGAGAAAATAAGGGGGAATAGTATGTGGAATAGGTTTAAAGAGTTTTCTAAAAATCTTTATGATATTATGATGAAACCTGAGATGCTTACTTTACCTAGTAGTCTTGCTTATTATTTCGTTTTATCTGTAGTGCCTATTATTTCTATATTACTTTTGATAGCAAGTCAGTTTAATTTATCTATAAATTATATTACTGAGTTTTTAGAAAAGAATTTTAGTGCTGAATTAGTTAAAACTATTACACCTATTATTACTAATCAAGGATTAACACTTGGATTTGTTATTTATATTTTAATGGCATTATTTATAGTAAGTAATGGGTGTGATGCTATTATAGTTGCTAGTAATACAATATTTAATTTAAAGAATAAGAATTATTTTGTTAGAAGAATAAAGGCTTTTCTTTTAACTGTTGTATTAGTTATGTTATTTACATTCATGTTAATAGTACCTGTATTTGGTGAACAGATATTAACTATGTTAACACATATTGGATTTAATAATAAAATAATAGATGTTTTAAAGATGCTTTATCCTATACTTAATATTCCATTATCATTATTCGTAATGTATTTGGGTATTAAATGTATATTTATAATAGCGCCTGATGAAAAGATAAAGGCTAAATATGTTAATAAGGGTGCTATATTTACAACTATGTGTTGGTTTTTAATGACTTTAGTATATAGTTATTATGTTAAACATATTGCAACTTATAATATTTATTATGCTGGACTTAGTACTATAGTTACACTTATGATATGGCTTTATTTCCTTGCATTTATATTTGTAATGGGACTTAGTTTTAATTATAATACGGTGGAAGAAAATATTGAGAAGACTAATGCTATTAAGTTAAAAGAAATTGAAGAAAAGGTTAAGATGAGTAAAAATCATGTTTAATCTTTTTTTATATTTGATTTAATTTGATAAATGTGGTATTATTTTATTGTAAGAAGATAGGGTGTGATTTTAATGAATGATGATGAAAAGAAAATCATAGAAGAAGAAGGTCTTTATTTTGTAGAACCTGAAGATAAAAAGAAGAAGAGAGTTATTATAATTATATTACTTTTGATACTATTATTAATTGCAATAGGTAGTGCTAGTTTTTCTGTGTATAATTATTTTAAGATTTATAAACATAGATTAAATATAGATACTGATTGGGATGGGATAGCTGACCTTAATGTAGACTTAGATAATGATGGAAAATGTGATGTTAACTGTGACACTAGTGGGAATGGAAAACCTGATTTAAATGTTGGATATAAGAAAGTACTTAAGCCTTACTTTAATATAGATACTGATGGAGATGGGAAACCTGATAAGAATTTAATAAATGTTAAAGATGAAGATGGAAAGTGTATTAAGAATTGTGATACAAATAACGATGGATATCCTGATACAAATATAGATTTTGACGATGACGGAATATGTGATTTAAACTGTGATACTGATAAAGATGGTAAGTGTGATGTTAACTGTGATGTTAATGGAGATGGGAAGTGCGATTTAAATTGTGATACTGATAAAGATGGAAAACCAGATACAAATTTAGATGAAGATAAAGATGGAATATGTGATAAAAATTGTACTGGAAAAGAAAATGATGTATGTAAAATAAATTGTGATACTAATGGAGACGGTAAATGTGACAGAAACTGCGATGATAATAAAGATGGAGTATGTGACAGAAACTGTGATGTTGATGGAGATGGGTATTGCGAGTTAAATTGTGATACTAAAGGAAATGGTAAGTGTGATAAGAATTGTGACACTGATAACGATGGTATTTGTAATGTTAAATGTGGTAATACTGGAAAAGATTTATGTTTAGTTAATTGTGATACTGATGGGGATGGTAAGTGTGACAAAAACTGTGACTATAATGGAGACGGTAAGTGTGATTTAAATTGTGATACTAATAATAATGGAAAGTGTGATAAGAACTGTGACACTAATAATGATGGTATATGTGATAAGAAGTGTGATGGTAATGAGAACGATTCATGCAAGTTAAATTGTGACTTTAATGGAGATGGAAAATGTGACAAAAATTGTGACACAGATGGAGACGGAAAGTGTGACAAGAATTGTGATGTTAATGGAGATGGAAAATGTGATTACAATTGTACTGAAAATAATGATGTTTGTCTTAAGAATTGCGATTTAAATGGAGATGGGAAGTGCGATTTAAATTGTGATACTGATAACGATGGAAAGTGTGATAAGAACTGTGACACTGATAATGATGGCATATGTGATAAGAATTGTGATGGTAAAGAAAATGATGTATGTAAAATAAATTGTGACACTAATGGAGACGGTAAGTGTGACAGAAATTGTGATACTGATAATGATGGCAAATGTGATAAAAATTGTGATGCTAATGGTGATGGAAAATGCGATTATAATTGTGATGCAGGCAGTGATAAATGTAAGAGAAATTGTGATGCTGATAACGATGGAAAGTGTGAACTAAATTGTGATACTAATAATGATGGAGTATGTGACAAAAATTGTGACACTGATGGGGATGGTATATGTGATAAGAATTGCGATGGCAAAGAGAATGACACATGTAAAATAAACTGTGATACAGATAATGATGGAAAGTGTGACAAGAACTGTGATACTAATAACGATGGAGTATGTGATAAGAATTGTGACTCTAATGGAGACGGTAAATGTGATTTAAACTGTGATATTGATGGAGACGGTAAGTGTGACAAGAATTGTGATACTAATGGAGATGGAATATGCGACAAGAATTGTGGTGGACCTGTTGATATTGGAAAGAATGATGAGTATATTTTAACTTTTAAAGATATTACAGATTTAAAGAATGTTAATATTTATCCTGGATGGAGTGCTAGTAAGGTATTTGAGATAACTAATACTAGTGCAGTTACTTTAACTTATAATATTAATTTTACAAGTGTTAAGAATGAATTTTCTACAACTAATAATTTATATTATGGACTTATTAAAGATAATAAAACTTTGATAGATATTAATACAGCAAGAGCACCTTATAAAGATGGTGTCATGTTAAAAAGTATTATTATTAAACCAGGTGAAACTCATACTTATATGTTTAAGTTAATGTTTAAAGATAGTGATGTTAATCAAGATATTGATAAAGGAAAGAATTTTTATACAAAGATACAAATAGAGAATGTACACTAAGTGCATTTTCTTTTATTTTGTGTGGAGTTTTTCTTTAAAATGTGTTAATATTATAAATAGAATAGGAGGAGTTATGACAGAAGAGGAGAAGAATAAAATAATTGAGAAAGAAAAGCTGTATTTTGAGGAGGCTAAGCCTAAAAAGAAAGGCAAAACTGTTCTTTTAGTGTTTATGTTTATATTATTTATTGGTGTTACTGCAGTTACTTCTTATATAGTTATGAATTATTTTGTAATTAAAAATAAGAACTTAAATGTAGATACTAATGGTGATGGATGGCCTGACTTAAATGTAGATACTGATGGTGATAAGATATGTAATGTTAACTGTGATACTAATAGAGATAATAAACCTGACTATAATATTGGTTATAAAAATATTATTGTTTCTTATTTTAATGTGGATACTAATGGAGACTTAAAACCTGACTTTAATTTAATTAATCAAGATACAAATAATGATGGAAAGTGTGATATTAATTGTGATACTGATAAAGATAATAAGCCTGATATAAATGTGGATTTTGATGGAGATGGAATAGTTGATTTAAATATTGATTTAACTGGTGATGGAAAGTGTGATATTAATTGTGATTTTTTAGGTAATAGATATGCAACAGTTAATTTAGATCAAAATGGAGATTTAAAACCTGATATTAATGTTGATACAAATAATGATGGTATACCAGATATTAATATTAATTATGGAAGTGATTATGTTACACCTGTATTTAATGTAGACTTGGATAATGATGGAGTAGCAGACTTTAATTTAATTAATCAATTAGATAATACTGGTAAATGTGTTTTAAACTGTGATGTTGATAATAATGGATGGCCTGAAACTAACATTGATTTAGACGGAGATGGAATAGCTGATATTAACATATATATAGATGATGTAAAAGTACCTAAGTTAAATATAGATACCACTGGAAATGGGAAACCAAACTTAAATGTTGATACAAATAATGATGGTATATGTGATATTAATTGTGATATTGATAATGATGGGAAACCAGATATTAATTTAGATGTTAATGGAGACTTGAAAGCTGATATTAATGTTGATACAAATAATGATGGAGTAGCAGACTTTAATTTAACTAATCAATTAGATAGTACTGGTAAATGTATATTAAATTGTTATATTAATAATAATGTTAAAGGAATGCCTGAATATAACATAGATATAGATGGAGATGGAAAGTATGATATTAACATTGACTTAGATGGAGATAAGATAGTTGATGCTAATATTGATATTGATTTTGATGGAATAATTGATTCTAATAGGATTGATACAAGTGTATTATTTAAGTCTTTATCTGAAAATACTAATGTTAGTATTAGTGATAAAACTATTAAAGTTAGTTATTTAGATAATGTAGATTTTTCTAAAGATAAGATTGCTAATGGATGGAAAAAAACTAAAAAATTAACAGTTACTAATAATACCAATGAGGATATAACATATGATATTATTTGGAATGATGTAATAAATAATTTTGGTTATGGAAACAGACCTTATTATGAATTAATAGTTGATGGTAAACAATTGGTTAATTTGAATAATCAATTACCTTATCCAGTTAATAATGGTCAAGCTATAGTTAAAGAATTAATAGTTAAAGCTAATTCTAAAAATGAAATTGTGCTTAATTATGTTTATAAACCTCTAAATAATTATGATGATGGTAAGTTATTTTATTCTGTATTAGAAGTTAAGCCCAATTAGTGAAAGCCTCTTTTGAGGCTTTTTGTAAATATTGCGAAAAAAATAAAAAATAATATAAAAAGCACTTGATTTTATCTTAAAAAATTGGTAGAATTTTTATTGTAAAGGAGGTAAAGAACTATGGGAGAAAACAAAGGACAAACTATTTTCTTATCAGTAATTGGAATTGCAACATTATTAGTAGCTATTATTGGTGCTACATTCGCATACTTTACAACTAGTATGGGTGGTACTCAAGGAACTGTTAATGCTACAACTGCTAAATTAGGTTCATCTTCATTTACTGCTGAAAGCGTTAGTGCTACAGCTGTATTACCTGGATGGACAAGTGAAGCAAAAAATGTTACAGTTACTTTAGGAGAGTCAGACGTTGACGTTAATTACACTTGTGTATTAACTATGACTGCTAACCCACTTACTGACTTAAAATTAGCTGTAGCTGGTGATGGTGCTGTTGCTGCTGCTACTAAAACTTTAGCTACAGGTGAAACTGAAACTAAAATTGCTGAAGGTACTTTAAAGTCTGGTGAAAGTAAAACTATGACTTATACTTTAACTTTCACTGAAACTGGTACAGCTCAAGATGGTCAACAAGGTGCAACTATTGCTGGTGTAGTTAAATGTTCTACTGCTGCTGGTACAGTATATTATAATGCTGCTAATCCAGGTGGAACAACAGAAAAACCAAAAGCACAATAGTTTGAATTAACATAGTTAATTTACGATTATTAACAAAAATTAACTTCAATTAGTGAATAATTGGAGTTTTTTTGTAAACTATAATAATGTCTATTGATTTATTGTTTGAATTTTGATACAATTTTATTGTAGAGGAGGAAGAATAAAAAATGACAGAAAATAAAGGACAAACTATTTTCTTATCAGTAATAGGAATTGCAACATTATTAGTAGCTATCATTGGTGCTACATTCGCATACTTTACAACTAGTATGGGTGGTACTCAAGGAACTGTTAAAGCTACAACTGCTAAAATCGGTGCTGCTAGTTTTACTGCTCAAAGTGTTAGTGGTACAGCCGTATTACCTGGATGGACAAGTGAAGCTAAAACTGTTACAGTAGAATTAGAGCCATCAGACTATGATGTAAAATACACTTGTACATTAAATATGACTGAAAACCCACTTACAGATTTAACATTAACTGTAGCTGGAACTAATGCTCAAACTACTGTAAATGGTAAGTTAAAAACTGGTGCAACTAATACTGTTATAGCAAGTGGTACTTTAGCTAAAAGTGCAACTAAACAAACAGCAACTATGACTTATACTTTAAGTTTCCCAGAAACTGGTGCTGATCAAGGTACTCAACAAGGTAAAACTATTGCTGGTACAGTAACTTGTGCTACTGAAGGTGAAACAGTTTACTATAATGCTGCTAATCCAAAAGGTACAACAACTGCACCTACTGGTTCTAATTAATATTAAATTAAGTTAGATTTTTTCTAACTTTTTTTATTTTATATGTTGTAATTTTTCTTAAATTTTGGTATTATATTAATAGAATATGGTGATAGTTTATGAAAGAAAAAGATATTAAAACATATATATATGCTATTATAGTTGTATTATTATTTATTTTAGTAGCAATTGGTGCTTCTCTTGCTATAGTTTATTATAAGGTAAATGGTAATGATAACAATGGTGAAGTAAATGTTAAAACTCCTTATGTAAGTGCTATGTTTAAGGATACTAATAATATTAATGATATTGATATTTTACCTGGTTGGAGTAATGATATGACATTTGAAATTGTTAATATTAGTAAAGATGAGAATGCTGTTGGTAGATATTCTTTGTATTGGGATGTTTTAACTAATGAAATAAATGATTCAAATTTTGTTTATACTTTAATAGGAGAGAGTTATTTAAATGGAAATTT
This sequence comes from Clostridium sp. CAG:628, assembly GCA_000438415.1. GTDB lineage: Bacteria > Bacillota_I > Bacilli_A > RF39 > UBA660 > CAG-628. Next base: position 60,206 of record FR902233.1, on the reverse strand, counting down.
AATAAAAGAGAGTGATACTAATAAACTGGTTAGTGTGGGTAGTGAAATGATTGTACCAAATACTAATACTCTTATAGGACATGGAACAATTAATACTGGAGTAACTCATAAATATACTTTAAATATTAAATTTAAAGAGAATGGCAATAATCAAGATGATTTGAAAGGTAAAACTTTCAAAGCAAAAGTTATTGCTAAAGGAGAGTAGGTGTTAGAATGAAAAGTAAGAATAAAGATATATTATTAACTGTTCTTAGTATTCTAATAATACTTGTTGCAGTTATAGGTGTTACATTTTCTTTCTTTACTACTAGAATGAATGGAAATGCTGGGTCAGTTGGTTTTGGAACTATGAAAGTTGGAAATATTACTTTTGATGGTGGAAATGATTTTGATAATAATACTGATATTGTTCCTGGATATGTTGGTACTAAAAAGTTTACAATAAGTGTTCCTGCTAGAGATGTTAGTAATACTGTTTATATTAGACTTGATTATATTAATACATTTAGTGATTTGGAGTGGAATATTACTGGAGATGGTGCTAAAACTAGTGTTATTACTGGTAAAGTTCCTACAAGTAGTTTAGATAGTGAAGGAAATCCTATTAGTGAAAGTGTTGTTGTTGTTGAGAAAACTATTTCTGCAAGTAAAAGTGCTCAGACTTTTGAATATACTATGACAATTAGTTTACCTAATAAAGATAGTTTACAAAATTATGATCAAGGTAAGAAATTTAATGGAACTTTGTATGCTGATTTAGGAGGAGATGGTGATAAAATTTATTATAATACTAAGAATCCTAACGGTACAAAGAGTGAACCTACAAGTTAGATGTTAGTTTAACATCTTTTTTTGTGAAAGAATAGTGAAATTTATGTGTAATTAATGACTTTTTGTTATAAATTTGGTAAAATACTCTTGAGGGAATGATTATATGAAGAGTATTGTTTTAAATTTTAGAGAAAAGTTTAAGAAGTACTATAGTACTAATATTTTGTTTTTATCTTATACTTTGTCTTCTTTAGTAATTTCTTCTTTATTAAGATGTCTTACTATGGGTTTTGTGAGTGATTTTAGACCTATTCTTTTCGATTTAATTGTAATTTTGATAGTTGGGTCGTTTGGTTATCTTTTTAAGCCTACAAAGCAGTATAAGTATTTTTTAACAGTTAGTATTATTTTTACTTTGATTTGTGTTATTAATTCTATTTATTATATGTTTTATACTAATTATGTAACAGTGAGTTTAATTGGTACTATGAGTATGTTTGGACAGGTGAGTAATTCTGTTACTACTAGGCTTAGTTTAGAATATTTTGTATATTTAATAGCACCTATTAGTCTTATTTTTGTTAATAAGTATTTAGTTAAGAAAAATTATTATTATAAAGTAGGAAAGGATGAGAGAGGTAAACTTATGTTTAAAAGAACTTGTTTATCTGCAATTGTTCTTTGCATACTAGTTAGTTTAACAATGACTAAGAGTGATGGAAGTAAACTTGTTAAGTTATGGAATAGAGATGCAGTTGTTAAAAGGTTTGGAATTTATACTTATACTGTTAGTGATCTAGTTGTTAGTATAGTTCCTACAGTAAGTCCTATGTTTGGATATGATGAAAGTACTAATACTTTTTTAGAGTTTTATAGTAAAGGAAGAAAGTATGATACTAATAAATATACTAATGTATTTGAAGACATGAATGTTATATTTATTCATATGGAGAGTATTCAAAACTTTTTAATTGATTTAAAGGTTAATGGAGTGGAGATTACTCCTAATATAAATAAACTTAGTAAGGAAGGCATGTATTTCAGTAAGTTTTATCCTCAAATTAGTATAGGGACAAGTAGTGATAGTGAGTTTACTTTAAGTACTGGTTTATTACCAAATTCTTTAGGTACGGTATTTGTTAACTATTATAATAGAAAGTATGAAACAATGGAGAATGCTTTTAAAGAAAAAGGTTATTATACTTTTGCAATGCATGCTAATGATGGGTCATACTGGAATAGAAAGAATATGTATAATACTTTAGGATATCAAGATTTCTTTGATGGCGCGTATTATAATATTCCTACTGATAAGAAAAGTGAAGATTTCGTAGGACTTGGGTTAAGTGATAGGTCTTTCTTTGAACAAATTATTCCTATTTTAAAAAATATTAATGAGTCACATGATAAGTATATGGGTAAAATTATTACTTTGAGTAATCATAGTCCATTCGATGATGTTACTAAATATGGAAATATTGATTTGGGGTATTTAAATGATACTGAAATGGGTAATTATTTAAAGAGTGCTCATTATGCTGATAAGTGTTTAGGATATTTCTTTGATATGATTAAAAAGAATGGGCTTGATAAAGATACAGTATTTATTTTATATGGAGATCATGAGGCTAAATTAGGTAAGAAGAATTTTAATCTTTTATATAATTATAATGAAGTAACTGATGACTATAAAAGTGTGGATGATCCAACTTATGTTAATTTAGATAATTATCAATATGATATGTTAAAAAATACGCCTTTGATTATATTATCAAGTGATGGTATAATTAGTAGTGAGGTTAAAGATGTTGTTGGGATGTGGGATGTTTATCCTACAGTTAGTAATATGTTTAATTTAAGTTATAGGTATCCACTTGGAAATGATATTTTTAGTAATAATTCTAAGATAGTTGTTTTTCCAAACGGAGATATTATTACTAATAAAGTGTTTTATAATAATTTAAGGGATGAATATGTTTCTTTAACTAGTGAACCAATTAATAGTGAGTATATTTTGGAAATTAAAGAGTATGCTTCAGTTAGGTTAGATGTTAGTAAGGGAATTATAGTACATAACTTAATAAAAAACGAAGAAGAGAGGATTAAAAGGTGAATTTATGAAAAAGGTTTTAAATAAGAATAGGTTATTTTATGCAATTATGTTTAGTTTGATATTTATTGTTATTTTAATAATGGGAATTGTTTTTACTAAAGAGTTTATTTTGGGGAAAAATAAAAGTGTAGTTAGTAAGAAGAACCTAGATAGTTTAGAGATGTATGGATATACTTTAGATGACTTAGATAGTGATTTATATAAAGAGTATTTTAATAAACTTAAAGTTACTTTAAATGAAGATCATATTAATTATGAAGATTATGCTAAAGAATTAGTTATGCTTTATGTGGTTGATTTTTATACTTTAAGTAATAAGATTACAAGTAGTGATATAGGTGGAGTTGAGTTTATTCCAACAGATATGGTAGAAAATTTTAAGATGCATGCTGGGGATACTATGTATAATCATGTAGAGAATAATATATATGGAGATAGGAAACAAGAGTTACCTACTGTTAAAAGTGTTAATATAAGTGAAGTAGTCGAAACAAGTTATACTTATAAAGATAAAGAATATGATGCTTATAAAGTTAGTGCTACTTGGGAATATGTAAGTGATATGGGTTATGATAAAGAAGGAATATTTTATTTAATTAAGGATAATAATAAACTATATATTGTAAAGAAAACAGGGGAGGAATAATGGATAAAGTTTATCAATATTTGATTAACGAAAGTGGAATTAGGTATAGAGATACTATTGTACTTGGTATTAGTGGTGGACCTGATTCAATGGCACTACTTAGTATTATGTTGAAGCTTAAGGAAGAGTTAGATTTAGTTTTAGTAGTAGCTCATGTTAATCATAATGTTAGATTAGAGAGTAAAATAGAGGAAGAGTATGTAAAAGAGTATGCTAATAAAGTAGGAGTTATTTTTGAAGGGTTGAGTGTTAAATCTTGGGGAGATGATAACTTTGAAAATGAGGCTAGAACTGTTAGATATAATTTTTTTGATAAGGTAGTAAATGAATATAATGCAAAGTATTTAATGACTGCACATCATGGGGATGATCTTATTGAAACTATACTTATGAGAATTGTTAGAGGTTCTACTTTAAAAGGTTATAGTGGATTTAGTAAGGTGATTAATAGAGATGATTATAAGATTATTAGGCCATTTATAAGTGTTACTAAAGAGGATTTGATTAATTATTGTAATGTTAATAATGTTAAGTTTTATATAGATAAAACTAATATGGAAGATGATCATACTAGAAATAGATATAGAAAATATGTCTTGCCTTTTTTGAAAGAAGAAGATCATTTAGTAAATGAAAAGTTTTTAAAGTTTAGTGAAACATTACTTATGTATAATGATTATGTTGATAAAGAGGTTAAAGAAGTATTTAATAAAGTTTTTAAAGATGGGGTGTTAGATATTAATAGATTTAAAGAACTTGATTATTTACTTGGTAATAAGATTATTTATAATATATTAGAGAAAATTTATGGAGATGATTTGTTTATTGTTACTAGTACTCATGTTAATTTGATTTATAATTTAATTAATGGGGGTAAATCTAATAGTGTAGTACATCTTCCTAATAATGTTAAGGTAATTAGAAGCTATGATGAAGTTAGTTTTGATTTTGATGATGAAGAAGTTGATGTTTATGAAATTGAAATTAATGAACTAGTTAATTTACCTAATGGTAAAAATATTGTTAGGGTAAGTGATAGCGATGATAATAGTAATAATGTTATTAGACTTAGTAGTAGTGATATAGTTTTACCTCTTTTTGTTAGAACTAGAAGAAATGGGGATAAGATGATTGTAAAAGGTATGAATGGTCATAAAAAAGTTAATGATATATTTATTGATAATAAGATTTCTACAAAGGATAGACAGGTTTGGCCAGTAGTATGTGATGCTGAAAATAATATTGTTTGGGTACCTGGACTTAAAAAAAGTAAATTTGATGTGGAAAATAGTAAAAAGTGTGATATAATACTTAAGTATTATTAGAAAGGAAGAGTGTTATGAAAAAAAATAAGAATATACTTAAAGATTTAGTGCCTTATTTGATGTTATTAGTTATTGTTAGTGTTATTTATTATGTTTTTAATATGAATAATGTTAAAGTAAATGATATTAATTATAATGAGTTTATAACTAATTTAAAGGCTGAAAAAGTTAAGGAGTTAGAAATTACTCCTAAGAATAGTGAAAGTGTTTATTATATTAGTGGCAAACTAGATGGATATAGTAAGAATGAAAGTTTTAAACTTATTGTTCCTTTTACAGATAGTGTTATTGATAATATATTGGATATTAGTAATGAACAACAATTAGATGTTAAAATAAATAAAGATTCTGGTAGTATTAGTTGGATTGCAATTATATTTGATTTTATTCCTATTATACTTATTACTGGTTTAAGTATTTATTTAGTTAAAGCCATGATGGGTAATGGTAAAGGTGGAGCTTTAGATTTTGGAAGAAGTAGGGCTAAACTTAATCAAGAAGGAGGAAAGGTTACATTTAAGGATGTTGCTGGTCTTAATGAAGAGAAGGAAGAAGTTAAAGAGTTAATTGATTTCTTAAAGAATCCTAAGAAGTTTCAAAAATTAGGGGCTAGAATTCCTAAGGGTGTTCTTTTGGTAGGTCCTCCTGGAACAGGTAAAACATTACTTGCAAAAGCAGTAGCAGGAGAGGCTAAAGTACCATTCTATTATATTAGTGGTAGTGACTTTGTAGAGCTATTTGTTGGTGTTGGTGCAAGTCGTGTAAGAGATATGTTTAAACAGGCTAAACAAAGTGCTCCATGTTTAATATTTATTGATGAAATAGATGCAGTTGGAAGACAAAGAGGAACTGGTTTAGGTGGAGGACATGATGAAAGAGAACAAACTTTAAATCAACTACTTACTGAAATGGATGGTTTTGGTGCTAATGAAGGTATTATAATTATCGCTGCGACTAATAGACCAGATGTTCTTGACCCTGCACTTCTTCGTCCAGGTAGATTTGATAGACAAGTTACTGTTAATTTACCAGATGTTAGAGAAAGAGAAGCAATACTTAATGTTCATGCTAAAGGTAAAACTTTTGAAGAAGGAGTTAACTTAAAGAGAATAGCTGAAAGGACTCCTGGATATAGTGGGGCTGATTTAGAGAATTTACTTAATGAATCTGCTTTACTTGCTGTTAGAAGAAATAAAGATGCTATTGGAATGGATGAGATAGATGAAGCAAGTGACAGAGTTCTTATGGGACCTGCTAAGGTTAGTAGAAAAGTAACTGATTATGAAAAGAATATAGTTGCTTATCATGAAAGTGGACATGCTGTTTTAGGTATAGAACTTCCTAATGGTGAAGAAGTTCATAAGATTACAATTATTCCTAGAGGCATGGCTGGAGGTTATACTCAAATGCTTCCTAAAGAAGAGAGAACTTTAGTTGCTACTAAGGATGAGTTACTTCAAAGAATAACAAGTTATTTAGGTGGTAGAGTTGCTGAAGAGTTATTCTGTGGTGAGATATCAACAGGTGCAAGTGACGACTTTAAAAGGGCTACTCAAATAGCAAGAAGTATGGTTACTGAATATGGTATGAGTGATTTAGGACCTGTACAATTTGAACATAAGAGTGGAGAAGTATTCTTAGGAAGAGACTATACAAATAGTAATAAAAATTATAGTGATACTGTTGCTTTAGAAATAGATAAAGAAATTAGAAAGATTATAAATGAATGTTATAAGAACGCTAAAGATATTTTATCTAAGAATAAAGGATTAGTTGAAGCGTTAGCTAAGACATTATATGAAAAAGAAACAATTACTAAAGAAGAAATTGAAGAAGTTGTTAGAGAATATAATGAAGGTAAGAAAACTAAAAAGAAAGATAAAGTTGAAGAGTAAAATCCTCAACTTTTTGTATTGGTAAGAATACTAAATCAGAAAAAAGTATAAATATTATTTAATTGATTTAGGAATAGGTCAAGTAATGAATATATTAATATTTTTTCAATTTATAAAATTATGTTTTATAATTAAGAGAGGGATTATTAAAAATAATTTTGAAAGTTTTTAATATTCTCTTTTAAGTTTATTCTTTTTGTGTTAAAATTAAGTATAGCGAGGTAGTATTATGGGAAAGGTTATATCACTTGTAAATCAAAAAGGTGGGGTAGGCAAAACAACAACAAGTATAAATTTATCTAGTGCTTTAGGACACTTGGGTAAAAAAGTTTTATTAATAGATTTAGACCCACAGAGTAATAGTACTACTGGGCTAGGTCTAAATAAAGCAGATATTAGTAAAAGTATATATGATGTTATAACACATAGTTGTGATATTAGAGATGCTATTATTAAAACTAAATTTAAGAATTTATCTATTATTCCATCTATGATTTATTTAAGTGGAGCTGAAATAGAGTTAATTCAAACTGCTAGTAAGGAGAGTAATTTTGTTATAGGAGATCAATTAAAAATGCAAATTGATTTAATTAGAGACAGGTATGACTATATTTTAATTGATTGTCCTCCAGCGCTTGGAGTGCTTACTACTAATGCTCTTGCTGCTAGTGATAGTGTGTTAATACCTGTACAATGTGAATATTATTCACTTGAAGGTGTTACTCAACTATTAAATACTATTTTACTTACTCAAAGTAAAATAAATCCTAAATTAGATATAGAGGGTGTTTTACTAACTATGTTAGATGGTAGAACTTTGGTTGGACTTGAAGTAGTTGAAGATGTAAGAAAGTTCTTTAAGGAGAAAGTATTCAATACAATAATTCCTAGACTTGTTAGGCTTGTTGAAGCGCCAAGTCATGGGAAACCTATACTTGAATATGATCCTAAATGTAGAGGGGCTCTTGCATATATTAATTTAGCGAAGGAAGTGATTGAGAGAAATGGAAACGAAGAGAAAAGCTCTAGGGAAGGGGCTGGAACAATTATTTAATGTCGATACATTTAGTATTGATGAATTTGAAAAGAATGTAGTTGAAAATGCATCTAAGAGTGATATTAAGAATATTAGGTTAGATGAATTAAGAAGTAATCCTTATCAACCTCGAAAAGTTTTTGACCCAGAGGGTCTTAATGAACTTGCTAGTAGTATTAAAGAATATGGTGTTTTTGAACCAATTATTGTTAAAAAAAGTATTAAGGGTTATGAAATAGTTGCTGGTGAAAGAAGAAGTTTGGCTGCTAAGAAAGCAGGACTTAGTGAAATTCCTGCAATTGTTAGGGATTTAACTGATGATGAGATGATGAGTATTGCTCTTTTAGAGAATATTCAAAGAGAAGATTTAAATGCTATAGAAGAAGCACTTGCATATAAAAAGATGATAGAACATATGGGGTTAACTCAAGAAGAACTTGCTAAGAAAGTGGGTAAGAGTAGAAGTCATATAACTAATATTTTAGGTATTTTGAAACTTCCTAAAGATGTACAAAATATGGTTTTAGAAAATAAGATATCTATGGGACATGCAAGAAGTTTAAGTAAATTAGAAAATGACTTAGAGATAGTTAATTTAGCCCATGAAATAAGTGATAAGAAGTTGAGTGTTAGAGAAACTGAGGATATTATTAATAATAAAGATATGCCTAAGAAAACTCCTATTAAGAAACATGAAGTGTATGCTAATCAATATTCTAATATACAAAGTTTTATGAGAGAGAAAATTGGTACTCTTGTTAAGATTAGTAATAATAAAGTAGTTATTCCTTTTGATAGTGATAAAGATTTAGAAAGAATATTAGATATTTTAAATATAGATATTAATCATTAGGTGTATTATGAAATATGGAATAGGTAGTATAGTTATTATGAAAAAAGGTCATCCTTGTGGAGAAAACTTATGGGAGATTTTGAGACTAGGAGTTGATTTAAAACTTAAATGTACTAAGTGTGGAAGAACTATTATGATGGATAGAATAGAGTTTGAAAAGAAACTAAAGAAAGTGGTGGAAAATGAAAAATAAGAAGTATCCAGTGTTTGTATTTATTTTATTAACTTTTGTTGTTATATTACTTAGTTTTGTTTTTTCCTTATTTGATTTACAGGCTGAATATAGTACAGTTAATTCTTATACTAATACATTACAAAATAATGTTGTACAAGTAGAAAATTTACTTAGTTTAGAAGGTGTAAAATATTTGCTTTCTAATACTGTTTATAATTTTGTTAATTTTGCACCTTTAGGAAACTTGATAATTATATTAATTGGTATTGGTGTAATAGAAAAGACTGGGTTTGCTAGAACTTTCTTTACTTTGATTACTCAAAGTTTTAGAAAGAATAGTATTACTTATGTATTAATTTTACTTAGTATAATATCTAGTTTATTTGGTGATATTGGTTTTGTGTTTTTATTACCAATAGGGGCTTTGTTATTTAAATATGGTCATAGAAATCCTTTAGGTGGTATTATTGCTTCTTTTGCTGGTATTTGTTTTGGATATGGAATAAATGTATTTTTAACAAATTTAGATAGTAGTTTACTTAGTTTAACTATTAATAGTGCTAAGGTAATTGATAAATCTTATAGTATAGGTATTTTCTTTCAATTATTTATTATGTTAATTGCTTTAGTAATTGGTTCTACATTGTTAACTAGAGTTACTGAGAAAACAATAATGCCTAGTTTAGGTAAATATGAATTTGATGAAGTAGAGACTTTAGATAATGTTAGTTTTACTAAAAGAGAGTTAAGAGGTTTAGTTATTAGTATAGGTGCTTCTATTTTATATATAGTACTTATAGTATATATGATTATACCTGGTTTACCTTTTAGTGGAGGGCTATTAGATTCAAATGGTACATATTATATAGATAAATTATTTGGTGCTAATTCTTTGTTTAATCAAGGGTTTGTATTTATATTAACATTCTTATTTATTATAGCCGGATTTAGTTATGCAAGTGTTGCTAAGACTGTTAAAAATGATAAAGAAATAAGCGAATGTTTAAGTTATAGTTTAGATGGTATTGGTAATATATTAGTTTTAATATTTGTGGCTAGCTTGTTTATTAATGCTTTTGATAAGAGTAATATAGGGCTTGTGTTAGTTTCATGGTTAACTAGTCTTATTAATAGTTTTAATTTTAGTGGAGTGGGTCTTGTTTTATTATTATTTGTTATAGTAATTGTTTGTGGATTATTTTATACAGGACTATTAAGTAAATGGGAAATTATGAGTGGAAGTGTAGTTCCTACATTAATGAATGCTAGTATTAGTCCTGAATTTGGTCAAACAATATATATGGTAGGATCTAGTTTATCTATGGCATTTACTCCTTTAACTACTTTTTATGTAATTTATTTAGCATTTTTAAGTAAGTATGATAAGAGTAATAAAGTTAGTGTATTTGGTTCTATTAAATATATGAAAAGTTATGGAATAGTTATGTTAGTTATGTGGACTATATTATTGCTTGGTTTTTATATAACTGGGTTACCTATGGGAATAGGTAGTTCACCTATATTAACTTATTAGTTTAGGAGGTTTTGAAAATGGCTTTGAAAGCAGGAATTATAGGAATGCCTAATGTTGGGAAGAGTACTTTGTTTAATGCTATTACTAAGAAGAATATTTTAGCTGCTAATTATCCTTTTGCAACAATAGATCCTAATTTGGGAACTGTAAGTGTTCCTGATACTAGACTAGGAGTACTTGAAAATATGTATATGCCTAGTAGATGTATAAGTGCTCAGTATGAGTTTACTGATATTGCTGGACTTGTTAAAGGGGCTAGTAAGGGAGAAGGTCTTGGGAATAAGTTTTTATCTCATATAAGAGAAGTTGATGCTGTTATACATGTTGTAAGATGTTTTAGAGATAAAGATGTTATACATGTTGATGGAAGTGTTAATCCTATAAGGGATATAGAGACTATTAATTTGGAACTTGCTATTAGTGATTTAGAGATAGTTAATAATAGATTAGATAAAATTAAAAAGAAGGCTATGACTAGTAGAGATAAAGATGCTTTGAAAGAAGTAGAGATAATGGAAAAGTGTAAGGGTATACTAGAAAGTGGTGAAGTATTAAGACATGCTAATTTTGATGAAGATGAGTTAGATATTTTAAAAGTATTTAATTTTATTACTTTGAAACCTATGATTTACTTGGCTAATGTTGATGAAGTTGATTTAGTTAATAATGATAATCCTTTTATTAAAGAAGTAGAGGATTATGCCAAGAATGATGGGTCACTTGCTATACTTATGTGTGCTAAGATAGAGAGTGAATTAGTTGAGTTAGAAGATTCAGAAAAAAAGGTGTTTTTAAGTGAGCTTGGAATACCTGAAAGTGGACTTGATAAGTTAATTAGAGTTACTTATGATATACTAGGACTTGCTACATTTTTTACTGTAGGTACTGATGAAGTAAGAGCATGGACTTTTAAAAAAGGTATGAAGGCTCCAGAGTGTGCAGGCATTATACATAGTGATTTTGAAAGAGGATTTATTAAGGCTGAAGTAATGAGTTATGATGATTTAATTAGTTATGGAAGTGAACTTAAAGTAAAAGAAGCTGGTAAGGCTAGACTTGAAGGTAAAGAGTATGTTATGCAAGATGGAGATATTTGTTATTTTAGATTTAATGTGTAGGAGAAGATATGAAAAAGATAAGTAAAACTAGATTTACTTCTAATGGTTATATTAGTAGAGTGGAATTAAAGAATGAAGCTAAGAAGATAGTTAGTGAGAAGTTAAGTATTTTATGGAAAGGGTTAGCATTACTTTTTATACTTGATTTACTTACTAATATATTAATTCAATATTCTAACTTAGATAGTGTTAGTACAAGTATTGTTAATATAGGTTTTAATTTATTATTTGTTCCTTTAAATGTTGGTGTTATATATTACAGTATATGTGTTGTTAGAGGTAAAGAATTTAAGGTAAGTGATATATTTAGGTATTATGGGTATAGTATGTTTAAGATATATCTTATTCAAATATTAATGAGCTTAATAATTGGTGTAGGATTAATTTTATTTATTATTCCTGGATTTGTATTTGCATTTATGTATAATTTTAGTTTGTATTGGTATGTTGATCATGATGATGAAGATGCTTTAACAATACTTGGTTATAGTAGAAATTTAATAAAAGGTTATAAATGGGATTATTTTGTATTTATGTTATCTTTCTTAGGATGGGCATTGTTATGTTTATTTGTTATTCCAATTATATTTGTTTATCCATATTTTATGGTATCTAATATTCTTTATTATGATGAACTTAAAGCTATTAAAGAATGTGAATAAGTGAGCAATATATGCTTGCTTTTTTTGTGAATGGTAAAATTTATGTGGACAAAGTTGTGTTATTGTGGTAAAATACTTTCGAGAAGAGAAATCTTCCTTGCTTCAAGTGAAGCCAATAGACCATAAGGAGGTGAAATAATGAATAAGTATGAAATAATGTTCATTGTAAAAGCAGATGTTTCTGAAGAAGATGAAAAGAATACTGTAAAAGCTTTTGAAAAGGTTCTTACAGATATGGGTGCTAAAATTATTAATAGCAAGGATTTAGGACAAAAAAAATTAGCATATGAAATTAAGAAACAAGTAAGAGGATATTATCATTTACTTAATGTTGAGTGTGATAGTAAGGCTGTTAAAGAGTTTGATAGAAAAGCTTTAATAGATGAAAAAATACTAAGACATTTAATTATTAAGGAGGAAAAATAAAATGAATAAAGTTGTACTTGTTGGTAGATTAACTAGGGATCCTGAAGTTAGAGTATTTAGTAATGGTAATCCTGTTGCTAATTTTACATTAGCTATTAATAGAAATTTTAAGAATAAAGATGGTAATATTGATGCTGACTTTATACCTGTTGCTGTTTATGGAAGACAGGCTGATGTTATTCAAAAATATGTTACTAAGGGTAGTCAATTAGGTGTTGATGGTAGAATTCAAGTAAGAAGTTATGATGCACAAGATGGAAGTAAGAGATATGTTACTGAAGTTGTGGCTGATAATATTGAATTAATGGGTTCTAGAAGAGATAATACTAATCCAGTAAATGCTTATGTTGATACTACTAGTGAAGTATATATGGATCAACCAAGTCAAGAAGTTGGTGTTGATGTTAGCAATGAGGATCCTTTTAAAGATTTTGGTAATGAAGTGTCTTTAAGTGATGATGATTTACCATTTTAGAGAGAAGGAGGAATAGAGTAATGAAAGAATTTTATCCAAGAAAAAAGAAAATATGTCAAATGTGTGCTGGTAAAAGCGTTGATTATAAAGATGTACCTATTATAACTAAGTATATTAATGAAAAAGGTAAAATTTTACCTAGAAGAATGACTGGTGCTTGTGCATTACATCAAAGACATATAGCTAGAGAAGTTAAAAGAGCTAGATTTATGGGATTAATTCCATTTGTTAAATAACACTTAATGTGTTATTTTTTTTGTATAAAAAAAGATTAATCGTTATCTTTTAATATTCCGATTAATCTTATAAGTTGTAATATTTCTGCTAGTGTTCCTGCTACGTATGTTAGTGCAGCTGCAGTTAAAACGTTTTTAACCTTATCTTCTTCACCTGTAATTAAGTTTAAACTATTTAATTCTTTTATTGCTCTTTTAGATGCATTTATTTCTACTGGCAAAGTAACTAATTCAAATATAACACTTGCTGATACAATTATCATTCCTAAATATATTGCATTTACTATTTCAAAGAAGAAACCTATTAATATTACTAACCATGACATTCTACTAATAAAACTTACTATTGGAAATATAAATGTTCTTAGTCTAAGAAAGAAATAACCTTCTTTATCTTGTATTGCGTGTCCTACTTCGTGTGCTGCGACAGCCATAGATGAAATAGTGTCATTTCCATAAATATTTCTAGATAGTTTAATGACTTTTCTATTTGGGTCATAATGGTCTGTTAAATATCCATTTGTTTCAACAATGAGTAAATCATTTAAACCATTTTTATCTAATATTTTTCTTGCTACATCATAGCCTGTTAGCTCTTTAGAATTTTTTATTCTACTATTATTTTCATAAGATATTTTAATAAATATTTGTGCTAATAAAGGTAGACCTATTATCAGTAAAATTAATATTATATTCATTTAAATCACTTCCTAAATTTATTATAACATATTAATTAATATTATTCATTAATTAACACACAATTTTCATTAAGAATATGTTGGAGAATAAAAGAAAGTGTGATAGAATATTTTTTAGTGGTGATAAAATGAAAAAACAATATTTAATTTATGCAGATGAATCACATAGAAAAGGTAAATATTATAGTAATTTTTATGGAGGTGCTTTAGTTAATTATAACGAACTTGAAATAATTAGTAATAAACTTAATTTAAAAAAAGAAGAGTTAGGGTTATTTCAAGAAATTAAGTGGACAAAAGTTACTGAGCAGTATTTAGATAAGTATTTACTTTTAGTTGATTACTTTTTTAAATTTGTTAAAGATAATAAAATTAAAATTAGAATAATGTTTAGGCAAAATGCTCTTGTTCCACAAAATTTAACAAGAGAGCATGAAGAAAAAGAGTATTTTCTTTTATATTATCAATTTATTAAACATGCCTTTGGAATAGATTATTGTAATCAAAATGAAAAAGATAAAGTAATTTTAAAATTATATTTTGATAAATTGCCTGATACAAAAAGAAAAAACAAAGTGTTTAAGGGATATATTTATGCGCTTAATGATTTCTTTTGTATTAATAATGTTCATATTTATAATGAAGATATAGCTGAAGTTGATTCTAAAAATCATGTAATATTACAATGTATGGATGTCATATTAGGTGCTATGAATTTTAAGTTAAATAATATGGATAAAGAGAAAATTCCTGGTAGTTATAAGCGTGGAAAAAGAACTATAGCAAAAGAAAAATTATATAAAAATATTTTAAAAAATATAAAAAGCATTTATCCTAATTTTAATATTGGAGTTTCTACTAGTTATAGAAATGATATTACTAATAATTGGAAGGATCCTTATAGACATTGGTGCTTTAAATCTAAAAATAGTGTGTTTGATTCATCTTTAACTAAAAAAGCAAAATAAAAACTCCATTCTTCCTACATAACCTTTCACGTACTAAACGTAAAGCTTCGGTTTGAACAGAGTTCTTATATGACAATAGTATCATTTTTATTGATAATTGTCAATACTAGTATACTCATACTGGTATTTTTTTATTCATTAATTAATACATAAGTTTCATTAAGTTGTTTATCTATATTTTTAGCATTATCTTTTAAGTAGTTAGAATTATTTAATAGGTTATTTAATTCTTTTTCTTTAATATTTGGTTTTTTCTTTTTAATTATTTTTATTATATCTTCTTTAGTAAGAGAGTTATAAATTATACTATTTTTATTATCTGTTAATTCTTTGCTAATAAATCCTATACTTGATGTACTTGACAAAGTTTCTTCTTTTATTATTAAGGTATTATTTAAATTAATTATTTCATTATTATTTAGTTTTAATTCTCCAGTTTTTATTATTTCATTAAATAAGTTTTTTATGTTAGTGTTAGCATAGTTATAGTTTTCTAAAAGTATTATTGATAAACTGGTTAATTTAAGTGGTTCAAATATTGTGTTTTTTTCTTCGTAACCAACGTAACCTTTTGGAGAACCTACTATTTTGTTTATGCTTAAGGAAGATGAGTATTCTTTCATATTTAATGTTATTAGGTTTAAATTTAGGTATTTAGATAATTTTTTAATAGTTAGAGTTTTACCTGTTCCAGTTGGACCTTTTATGGTTATTTCTGTTGGTAAGTTATTATTATTTAATAAAAATTTTTTTGTTTTGTTAGTGATTATATCAATATTTTTGTCTTCATTAATTATGTTATCTTTTAAGTACTTGTTTAAGTCTTGTATGTAAGAAATGTTAGATAGTTCATAAACAACTGAGTTTGTTTTGTTTTCTAAAACACTTTTTAATATGTCTCTAGTTACTATTTTTTTTTGTTTTTTGTTATTAACTATTTTTAAAGTACTTATTAAATTATTTATTTCTTCTTTTAAAATGCAGGCTTCTTTGAAGTTATTTTTAAGAATTAGATTATTTTTTTTGTTAGTTAGTTTTTCTATTTTTTTATTTATTTTATCTATTTTTGTTTCTTTTTTTATAAGAGAGGTTTTTGCACATATTTCATCTAGTATGTCTATTGATTTATCTGGATTTTTTCTATTCTTTATATATTTGTTAGTTAGTTTAATTGTTAAATCTAATATTTTATTAGGTATTTCTACATTGTGATATTTTTCATAATGAGGTTTTAGTTTTGTAAGTATTGTTTTGGTTTCTTCATATGTTGGCTCTTTTATAAGTATTTTTTGGAATCTTCTATCTAATGCTTTATCTTTTTCTATACTTGTTTTGTATTCTAAAGTTGTTGTTGAACCAATTAATTTTAGTTTACCTCTTGCTAAGGCTGGTTTTAGTATGTTAGATGCATCTATTGCACCTTCTGCTCCACCAGCACCAACTATGCCGTGTATTTCATCAATAAATAGAATTATGTCTTCAGAAGCTTCTATTTCATTTATAATAGTGTTTAGTTTTTCTTCAAATTCTCCTCTATATTTTGTTCCTGCAATTAGGGTTCCTAAGTTTATACTATAAATTGTTTTATTTTCTAAAAATGTAGGTACTTGTTTATTTTTAATTCTTCTTGCTAGTTCTTCAACTACTGCGGTTTTACCTACACCTGCTTCTCCAATTAGTAATGGATTATTTTTATTTTTTCTTTTGAGAATTTCTATTATTTCTAATATTTCTTTGTCTCTACCTATTACTGGATCTAGTGAAGAAGAGATTTCATTTAGATTAGTTCCTATAGAATTTAAGAGGATATTTTCTTTGATTAATCCTATCGTGTCTACTTCTTTTTTAAGACTGTTTATATCAACTTTTGTTTTCTTCAAGTATTTGTATGCTTCGGTGTCTTTGTTAGTAAGTAGTGTATTTAATAAGATGGGTAAAGATATTATGTTAGATATTTCATTGTTTTGGTATATTATTTCTTCAATAATTTTAAGCATTTCTTTACTATATAATATATAACTATTTCTTTCTATTTTGTAGTTTTCTTCATTTGTTTCATTTTTTTGAATGTACTTATTTAATATATTATCAATACTTGTTTTCATTTCTTTAATTGCTAATATAATATGTTTAGTTGTTACGTATTCATTATTTTCTTTTATTCCTATTAATTCACTTCTTTTAAGTATTTGTTTTACTTCTTCTGTATAGTTATTCATATACACCTCTTTCTTATTCTATGATATATTGGTGTATTTTATAAAAGAATATACAAAAAAAGAGTTAATTTTTTTAACTCTTAATTTATATAAATAGTACTACTAGTAAAACTAGGAATACAACTAATAATAGTTCTAGTACTAATTTCCAACTCTTCTTTAACCATTCTAAGTAAGGTATATTTAAGAATTCTAGACCTAGAATCATCATTGTTGATGTTGGTGCTACAAACATTGTTAATCCATAGAATGCAGGTGATAATACTTGCAATACATTATTTGATTCGGAATATAGTGAAGCCATATATGAACCAGTTGATGATATTGTATAGTAGTAGTCTACATTCATAATTGATGTAAGTATAGTGTTTAATCCACCAAATATTACATTAATTATATCACCAATCCATGATACATTAATTAGTTTAGCAAGTCCCATTCCACATGTATCCATTAAGAATTTTGCTATTGTAACTAAGTATGGATGGAAAGCAGCTATAAATAATAGTACATAACCAAACATTACTAGTAAAGCAGGTTTTACTGCATTTTTAATACCTTCTACAAAAGCTTTTAATGAATCTTCTAGTTTAATATTATAAATTAGATTAATTAATAGAATTGATATAAGCATTAAAACTGAGTAATTTTCTACTTCCCAAGAACCAAATTGTTTTAATCCATCAATTAGGTATGCTAGTATTGTATGATCTCCAACTTGCCATTCAGTAATAGTAGTATGGAAGTCACTGAATACTGTTACATTAAATACATTTTCCCAATCGGTGTATCCTAAGATAACTAGTACTAGTAATAAACCAAATATAGTATATAATGGCCAACTTGATTTTTTACTTTGTTTCTTTTCTCCTAGGAAAGCATTTTCTTCAACTACTGCTTCTTTGATTTGAGATTTTTTAGCATGTTTTAATGTAAATGCTATAAATACTACAAAACCAATTACTAGTAGTGCACATCTAGCTATTATTTCTGTGTTGTATTCTGTACCAAATACTTTATTAGCATATCCTGTAATGTATGAACCATATGTTGAACCCATAACACCTAGTAAAGGTGAAATGAATGTTACTAAGAATGCTGTTATTTTATCATAACCCATTAGTAAGATGATTCCACATAATGCAGGGATAAATATTAGTAATAATATATTTAGACTAAATACACTATTTAATATTGCTAGAACTGCAGCTGTTATAATTAAAAATAGGCTTTCTTTTCCTTTCATAGATTTTGCAATTTTTTCTAAGCAGTTTCTGTATTTACCAGTTGTACCTAATACACCATAGAATCCTCCAACTAATAATATGAATACTAGAGTTTGACTAAAGTATAGTGTAGTAAGATATGGATAATCTATTAATTTATGAAGAGATACTCTACTTAAACCAATATTCATAATTTCTGAACCACTTGCTTGTGATGCAGGAATTATCCATGATAATACAGCAAATACTAAGAACATTATTGCAATTACTTTGAACAATGTGTTCTTTTTCATTTTCTTTACCTCCCATTTAATTATACAATATAAATGTAAAGTTTTACAAGTAAATATCAAAAATTTCATTTAAAATGTTATAATTTTTATTTAAGGAAAAAATTATATGTTTTGCATCAAATAATTTTATATATATTTTTTAATTTGTAAATTACTTTAATTGTTGCTTTTTTCTTATTTGTACAAATAAAATCTTTTTTGACTAGCTTTATGAGAAGTGCTTTTTTTGAAAAAATATCTCACTTTAGAACTGATTATGTGTTATTATGATTTTAATATGATGAAGTAGAAATTTTTGAAAATGAAAATGATGTTGTAGTTAATAAGAAGGTAGAAAAAAAATACTAATACTAATTCTGGTATTAATATTAATTTAAGCAATAATCAAATAGTAGATAATCCAATTAAGTTTGTTATAAATTAGAAAAATATTAAGTAGTTTTTGATAAATATATATTATGATTTTAAGTGATTATGATGATTAAAATTAAGTTTAAACTTGAATAACGATTAAATAACTGAATGTAAAAAGAGAAGTATTGATTACTTCTCTTTTGTTTCGGGTTTCATTAAAGGAAATAAGATTACGTCTCTAATTGATTCATTTTCTGTGAAGAACATAACTAGTCTATCAATTCCGTATCCAATTCCTCCAGCTGGTGGCATACCATATTCTAGTGCTTCAACAAAGTCCATATCGATATCGTTTGCTTCATCGTTACCTAATTCTCTTTCTTTTAATTGGTCTTCAAATCTTTTTAATTGGTCAATTGGATCATTTAGTTCAGTGTAAGCATTAGCAAATTCTTTTCCACCTATAAATAATTCAAAACGGTCAACAAATCTTGGATCAATAGGATTTCTTTTTGTTAGTGGTGAAATTTCGACTGGATGACCATATAGGAATGTTGGTTGAATAAGTGTTTCTTCAACGTATTTTTCAAAGAATAAGTTGATAATGTGACCTAGTGCTTTTTCGTGTTCTGCTAATTCAATTCCATGTTCAGTTGCTAACTTCAATGCTTCTTCTAGAGTAATATTTCTAAAATCTATACCTGTTTTTTCTTTTATTGCATCAGTCATACTTATTTTTTTCCATTCTCCACCTATATTTATTTCGTTACCATTCCATATGAATGTATCTTTGTTAAAGATTTCTTTAGCAATTGTTTTGAACATGCTTTCTGTCATTTCCATCATTCCATCTAAGTTTGAGTAAGCTAAATATGCTTCCATTAGAGTGAATTCAGGGTTATGCATTGCGTCCATTCCTTCATTTCTGAATGTTCTACCAATTTCATAAACTGCTTCCATTCCACCAACTAATAGTCTTTTTAGAGGTAGTTCTAGGGCAATTCTTAAATACATATCTAGGTCTTGAGTGTTATGGTGAGTTATGAAAGGTCTAGCTGAAGCTCCAGTTAATAATGTGTTTAGAATAGGAGTTTCTACTTCAGTAAATCCACGATTATCCATAAAGTTTTGAATACATCTAATAATTTTTGGTCTTAAGAATGCTGTTCTTTTTGATTCTTCATTCATTATTAAATCAACATATCTTCTTCTATATCTTTCTTCTTTATCTTGTAAACCATGGAATTTTTCTGGAAGTGGTTTCAATGCTTTTACTAAGTGAGTATATTTTAAACATTTTATTGTTACTTCTCCAGTCATAGTTTTCATTATTTTACCTTCGACACCGACAATATCTCCGATGTCTGCAGTTTTAAATAAAGTGTAATCTTCTTCTCCAATATCATTTATTGAGATATAAATTTGAATTTTGCCTGATTTGTCTTGAATTGAAAAGAATGATGCTTTACCCATTTTTCTTATGAACATAATTCTTCCTGCTACTTTAGCATGCTCATCCATACTTTCTAATTCTTCATGAGTTAAGTCTTTATATTTTTCTTTGATGTCGTTTGCAAGTGAGTCTCTATCGTATCTATCACCAAATGGGTCAAGACCAAGACTTCTTAATTTTTCTGCTTTTTCCCTTCTTACTAATTCTTGTTCTGTAAAATTTCTTTCCATTATTTTTTCCTCCTTCTTTTAAATAAAAAAGTTAATGACTAAAGGGGCATAGTAAGATACCTGCGGTTCCACCCTTCTTAATCATTAACTGATTATCTCTTATTTATAACGGAATTTATCCGGGCTTGTTAGCCACTTGGAAGTTTTTATTCACATTAAGCTTGTTACTAGTTTCCATCATCCTAGCTTTCTATAAACAGTATGTAATGCTACTCGTCTTCTTCATTGATTTACGTGGTTATTGTACTATATTAATTACCATTTGTCAACAGTAAGTTGTTAAAAGTTCACATTGGAAAAAGGACGAATATGTAAAAAACGGAATGGTATGATTGTGCATTATAATTTAGTATAATACTTTTTAGTGAAAGAGGTTAAGGTAAATAAAAAGAGTATATTGGTTATAATATACTTTTTATTATTGCTTGTTTATAGTATTTTTTAGTTCATTTATTATAGTTAAAAATTCTTCTTCTGTTTTAGCTTGACATATTTTAGTTTTAATTTCTTTAGTACCAGGTATTCCTTTTAGGTACCATAGGGCATGTGTTCTAATTTCTAGAAGGGCTGTTTTTGTATTGGTGTACTTTTTTAGTAAGTTATAGTGCTTTATTATCATGTTTATTTTTTCTAAGTCAGTTGGCTTATCGATGACGCGATTATTTTCTACATATTCTATGCATTCTTTGATAAACCAAGGATTACCAAGAGTGGCACGACCTATCATTACTGCATCACATTTTGTTTCTTCTATCATTCTCTTAGCATCATAAATTGTAGATACATCACCATTACCAATTACTGGAATATTTACACTTTCTTTAACTTGTTTTATGATGTTCCAGTCAGCTTTCCCTGAGTATCCTTGACTTCTAGTTCTTGCATGAATAGCAATTGCTGAAGCACCAGCTTGTTCTATTTTTTTTGCTACTTCTACTGCATTAATGTGATCACTATCCCAACCACTTCTTATTTTTACTGTGATAGGAGTGTTAGTGTTTTTTACAACATTTGATACTATTTCATATATTTTATCTGGGTCTTTTAGTAGAGCACTTCCTGCTTGACTTTTTATTGCTACTTTAGGAACAGGGCAGCCCATGTTTATGTCTATTATGTCAGGGTGAAAGTTTTCTTCAATATATTTTGCTGCACTTACGAAAGAAGTAATATCACTTCCAAATATTTGAATGCTAATAGGACGTTCGGTTTCTTCAAAGTTAATTAAGTCAATTGTTTTCTTTCCGTTATACTTAATACCCAGAGTGCTTATCATTTCAGAGTATATTAAACCAGCACCCATCTCTTTTATGATTTGTCTATAACTTATATTAGACACTCCTGCCATAGGTGCAAATACAATTCTATTACTAATTTTTACATTTTTAATATTCCATGTCATGGTTTAATTTTATCAAATACTATTTGTTTTGTCTATTAAAAAATGAAAGAACAAGTCTTTCATTAATTTGCTTTATCTTCTTTTAATATGTATTTACAAGTTAAGTTTTTATTAACATTTTTAATTTTTAAAACGTTACTAGTTAGTTCACTTTCTACTTTATCAGCTCCACAGTCTAATACTGCTCCTGTAAATAAGTAACCATCATTTTTACTAATTGCAAACGATACTTCCATATTGTTATTAGTAGTTTGTGGAGATTTTGAACTTTCTAGAAGTGTTCCATTTTCTACTGTTAAACTTACTGTGTATTTGACGATAGTGAATTTAAAATTAACTGTACATTTTGAATCGTTTGTTAGTCCTTTTATTGTTAAAGTGTTACCATTAAATTCTGCTTTTTGTTCATTAGTGCATGTTACACTTTCAAATGCATAATTTTCTTTTGGTGTTATTTCAAATGTTACTGTGTCTCCATAGTTTGCAGTTTTTTTAGTTTCTTTTATTTCTGCATTTGATGCTTCTACTTCTACAGTAAATCCATTTATTATAAATGATACATCACATTTTGTGTCTTTGTTAACATTCCCAATTACTAAATCTTTTGTTGTTTCGTCGTATGAAGCTTTAGCGCCTTCAGTACATTTTACTTCTCCAAATTTATAACCTTCTGTTGGAAGTAAATTTAAAGTTTTTGTATTATTTCTTTCAACTAACACTTTTTGTGTATTTGTATTATTAGGTAGCAAAGCATTAGAAGTAGTTATTTGTACTTCATGAAAGTTTTTTAGAAAATATAATTTACATGTTGAATCAGCAGTTAAGTCAGGAGTAAATTTCCATTTTTTATTATCCCAACTACCTTTTACTTCATTAGAACATTCATATTTTTCAAAAGTGTACATTTCTTTTTCATCTATTACACCTTCAAATTCCTCATTAGCTATTTTTATTTTTTCTTGTTTAACTATATTACTTGTTTCTGTATTATCAACATAATATTTATAAGTTACCTTGAATTTTCCATCATCCTTAGTATCGCTAGGATTTGATGGCTTCATATTTAAGTTAGCTATTAATCCAATTATTCCTCCTGCAAGGGCAATTATTATTAAAAATAATAATAAATATAAAGTTCCTGTTTTATTTTTTTTCATATATTGTTCCTCCATTTTTTATTCTTTTTACCTATTTTAATTTTAATATTATATTTTTTGTTTGTCAATAATAAATGCTTTTTTAATGTTGTTTTATGATATTTTATGCTAAAAAACTTGTTTTTAGTTCAAATATCTTTAAAAAACGCGATTTTATGCTTGATTTTTTTGATATTGTTATTGTATAATTATTATTGGTACATTTTTATAAATTATCTTTGTATGTGGATGTGGGAAGTCTTATATATAAGGATAGAAATTTAGAAGGAGATAAAAATATGAAAACATTTATGTTAAGAAAAGAAGATGTTTCTACTAAATGGTATTTGATTGATGCTGAAGGAGAAACTTTAGGTAAAGTAGCTGCTAAGGCTGCTCATATCTTACGTGGTAAACATAAAGTAACTTTTACACCTCATGTTAATTGTGGGGATGCAGTTATTATAGTAAATGCTAGTAAAGTTAATTTAACTGGCGACAAATTAGATAAGAAAGTATATTATAATCATAGTGGATTTCCAGGTGGTTTAAGAGAGAGAACTGCTAAGGTTATGAAAGAAAAATATCCAGTAGAAATGGTTGAAAGAGCTGTTAAAGGAATGCTTCCTAAGAATAGACTTGGTAGACAAATGTATAAAAAGTTATTTGTTTATGAAGGAATGAATCATAATCATGAAGCTCAAAAGCCTGAAAAGATTAATTTATAGGAGGAATTATGGCAGATAAGAAAGTTTATACAGCTACAGGAAGAAGAAAAAGAAGTGTAGCTCAAGTTAGAATGACTAGTGGTAAAGGTAGTATTATTGTTAATGGTGTTGATGTTAATGAATATATGCCTTATGATACTTTAGTAATGGATTTAAAACAACCACTTGTACTTACAGGAACTGATGGTCAATATGATATTGAAGTTACTGTTAAAGGTGGCGGCTTTAATGGACAAACTGGTGCTATTAGATTAGGTATTGCTAGAGCTTTACTTGAAGTTGATAGTGAAGGTTATAGACCTACTTTAAAAGGTGCTGGTATGGTTACTAGAGATGCTAGAATTAAAGAACGTAAGAAATATGGTCTTAAGAAAGCTAGACGTGCTCCACAATTTAGTAAGAGATAATAATTTATTTAAGGAAGAGAATTTGTTCTACTTCCTTTTTATGTGTATTTAAATATAAAAAACTATTAATATAAAGATTTAGTATTATTTATTGAAAAATATAGTAATGTTTAAGGTTCTTTGATTATGAACTTAAAAATGTTTTAAAGGAAGACTTAGATATGTATGAAAAATATTTTATTATTTAAGGAGTAATTATATGTAGATGTTAATTTTAGTAAAAATGAATTGTTAACTATCTTTTATAAGTTAAATGTGTTAAAATTAATGTTAGTAAGGGAGTATTGTAGTGATAATGTTATAAATATTTAAATAATTTATTATAGTAAATAGTGTTTTAATTAAATATATATAAAATTATTAATTTGTGTTTAAGGAGGAAGTATGAAAGAAAAGAGATTATATAGAGTTAATGAAGGAAAAATACTTTGTGGAGTATGTATGGGATTAAGTGAGTATTTTGAAATAGATGTTACTATTGTGAGACTTATTTGGGTATTTATTTCTTTAGTTTATGGTAGTGGACTTTTATTATATATTATTGCTGCTTTAATAATGCCTATTAAACCTCCAATAAAAAAAGTAAACTAAAACGAAAAGTTTGTGAAAAAAGTGGTAATAGTTTATTCTTTGTGATAAAATTATTCTAGGTGATGAGGATTGACAGCTAAAGTATTTAAAACATTAGATGAACAAATTGAAATATTAAAAGATAAGGGACTTGTTATTAGAGATGAAGATTATACTAAGGAAGTTCTTTTAAGAGAAAATTATTTCTTTATAATGGGGTATAGGCATGTTTTCTTGAAACATGATGGTTCTAGAAAGTTTGTAAGTGGTACTACTTTTGAAGAGATTTATAGTTTATTTGTTTTTGATAGAATGTTTAGAAATATTATTTTTAAGAATATATTAATTGTTGAAAATAACTATAAGTCTATATTTAGTTATGTTATGAGTAAGAATTATGGATTTAAAGAGAAAAATTATTTGAATGCTAAAAACTTTGATAACGATAGAGAAAAGAGTAGACAAATAAGTGATTTAATTAGAAAGATAAAAAGACAACTTAGAATTAATGGAAGACAACATGGAGCGACTAGTCATTATATGGATAACTACGGATATATTCCTTTATGGATAGGTGTTAAAGTCATTAGTTTTGGTTTAATGAGTGAAATGTTTAGTATTTTAAAAGATAAAGATAGAGAAGAAATAGCTAAAATATATGATATAGAACCAGAAGATTTTGAAGTGTATTTATCAATACTTTCTAATTATAGAAATTTATGTGCGCATGAGGATATAGTGTTTGATCATTTTACTCAGAGAGTTATTAACGATACTAAGTATCATAATATACTAAACATAGATAAGGATGAAGATGGGTATATTTATGGTAAAAATGATATTTTTGCACTAATTATTATTTTAAAGAGATTACTTACTAAAGTTGATTTTAAGATGATGATGAATGAAATAAATTATGAATTAGATACATTAAATGGTAAATTAAAAAGTATTAATATAGGTAGTGTAATAGAGAAAATGGGATTTCCTAAAAATTATAAAGATATAATGTATATTGAATAGGAGGTATTATTTATGAGACAAAAAATTAGTTATTTAATTACTTTGTTAATTGGGATTTTAGTTGGTGCACTTGTTATTGTAGGAGTTGTTAAATATTTTCCTAATAGTAATGTTGTTAAAACTATACAAGAGAAGAATGTTACTATTACAGATAATGGTATAAGTGAGGCTGTTAATAAGATTGAGGGTTCTGTAGTTGTAATACAAACATATAGTAAGGGAGAACTTATAGGAACTGGTACTGGGTTTGTTTATGATACTGATGATGATAATGGATATATTATGACTAATCATCATGTTATTGAAAGTGGGGAAACTATTAAGATAACCTATAATGATGATAGTGAAACTACTGCTAAAATAGTTGGTAGTGACGAATATGCTGATATTGCTGTTTTAAAGGTTGATAAGGGTACTATTAAGAGTGTAGCATCTTTAGGAAAGAGTGAAGATGCTAAAGTAGGAGATACTGTGTTTACTATGGGAAGTCCTATGGGAATAAATTTTAAGGGTACTGTTACTAGAGGTATTTTAAGTGGTAAAGATAGACTCGTTAGTGTAAGTATAAATGGTTCTAGTGCTGACTGGATTATGAATGTTATGCAAACTGATGCTGCGATTAATCCTGGTAATAGTGGTGGACCATTATGTAATGCTAATGGAGAAGTAATAGGTATTAATAGTATGAAGATAGTAGAGAGTACTATTGAAGGTATTGGTTTTGCTATTCCTATTGAAGATGCAGTAACTTATGCAAAAAATATAAGAGAAAATGGTAAAATTAGTAGACCTTATATAGGTGTAAGTATGTTAAACGCAACTAGTACAATGCAACTTGCTTATGCAGGTATTAGACTTGATAAAGATATTGATAGTGGTGTAGTAGTGGTTGATGTTGAAAAAAATAGTCCTGCGGCTAAGGCTGGATTAAAGAGTGAAGATGTTATTATTAAAGTTGGTAATGATACTGTTAAAGATATAGCTGAATTTAGATATAGACTTTATAGTTATGAAATAGATGAAACTATAGAAATGACTGTTATTAGAAATGGTAAAAATGAGACTTTAAAGATCAAACTAGGTACTAAGTAGTATACTAGTTTTTTCTTTGCTCTTTGTCGTAACTTACTAACTATGAATAACTTACTATTTACATAGTAAGTTATGTGTGCTATAATATTTTTCAAGAAGTGATTTGACTTCAGTTGGTAGGAGGTAGATTATATGAAAATTAACGTAAAAAAAGTAACAGTTGCAAAATTTTCTTGTCATGTAGACCAACACTGTTAATTAAAGCTCATTAATTGAGCTTTTATCATTATATAGGAGGATAAAATGCTTATACTAAATACAACAAAACCATTTTATGTGGATAAAATTAATAAAGTAGTAAGAATGGGAAACTTTAAAGAAACTGGTAAAGAAATAGAGTATCAAAGCGATGTATTTTTATTGTTAATTGAAAACTTGAAAGAACCAATTAATGAAGAAAAGCTTATAGAAAAAGTTTCTAAAGAAACGAATGTGAGCAAATCTGAACTTAAAGATGTAATTAGCTATTTATTTGAAGAAAAATTGATTATTGAAAATGAAAAATATGAGGCATTATGTGATAACAAATACAGTAGACAAGATTTATTTTTTTCATTATTTACAAATGATTTTAAACAAAATAAAGAATTATTTGCTAATAAAAAAATATTAATTTTAGGATTAGGTGGAGTAGGCGCTAATGTCGCATTTATGCTTTCAAGAGCAGGGTTTGAAAATTTTATTTTGGTGGATAACGATATAGTAGAATGTAGTAATTTAATACGTCAATATCCGTATTCAGAAAACGATGTGGGAAAAAATAAAACTGAAGTGTTAGCTAGCAAATTAAAAGGAAATATTGTTATTAAGAATATTATGATAGATAACAAAGAAAAAATATTGCATGAAGTACAGGAATGTGATATTGTTATATGTACATTGGATAAACCATTTAGAGTTATTAGAAGGTTAATCAATGATATTTGTGTTAATGAAAATAAACCCGTTATTTTTGCAGGTTTTGCAGAACACATTGCAATGATAGGACCATTTGTTATTCCACACGAAACTGCTTGTTTAAAATGTATAGATAAAGAAACGACAGATATTCCGTTACAGAATGTTAAAGTTGTTCCATCATATGGACCAATGTGTGCAATGATTTCATCTATAATTACAAATGAAATTGTGAAATACTTTAATAATTATATAAGTTATAATTTAAAAGGTAAAACAATGATGTTTAATTTTGCAACATATGAAACACAGATTATCAATTGGAGTAAAAATAATACATGTGAGGAGTGTGCTAAATATGATAGTTAATAATGTAAAAGTGGAATATAATGGGAATATAATATTAGATAATGTATCTTTTAAATTAAATACTGCAGATAAAGTTGGTTTAGTAGGAAAAAACGGAAGTGGAAAAAGTACGCTTTTGAAAACTATATCCAATAATAAAGGAAATGTTAAAACAGACGGCGAAACAATTGGTTATTTGAAACAGGAAATTGAAGAAAAGTATTATGAATGTTCTATATTTGAATATATTGAAGAAGTAACTAAAATTAAAGAATTAGAAAGTACTTTAGATAAATTATCTTTAGATTTAACGGAAGATAAAATGGAAGAGTATACTCTTCTTTATAATGAATTTTTAAGTTTAGATGGATATAATTTTGAAAGTAATTTAGAAATTATAAAAAATGGACTAAACTTGCGTGCATCACTTAATACTAAAATTAAAACATTATCTGGTGGAGAAAAAATCAAAGTATTATTAATGGAGTTGTTAATCTCTAATAGAGATATATTATTACTGGATGAGCCTACTAATAATTTAGATATAGAAGCAATAACTTGGTTAGAAAAATATTTAAAGAAAAGCAATAAAAAAATGATTATTGTGTCACATGATGAGTTTTTTCTTAATAATATAGTAAATAAAATATTTGAATTAGGTAATGGTAAAATTAAGGAATATAATATGTCTTATAATAATTATTTAATTACTAAAGAGAATGAATATATTAGAAAAAGAGAAGAATATTATAAAACTAAAGAAGAAAAGGAAAGGCTTAAAAGTGAATTAGAGAAGGCTAAGAGATGGGTGAGTTCTGGTAATACTAAAAGAGCGCATAACGATAATGATAAGATAGCTAACAATTACGCTAAAGAAAGAACAAGCACTTCTAATATTAAGAGAATAACTAGAATTTTAGATAAATTAGATGTTCCTAATTTTGAGGAAAAGAAACCAATTGATGTATTTTTTGAGTTAGATGATGACAAGGGAAATAAAGATATAGTTTTAGATAAAGTTATATGTGGATATGATACGTTTAAAACTAAAGCCATAGACCTTACTATACCGTATGGTGTGAAACTACAAATTAACGGTTATAATGGAAGTGGAAAAACTACTTTAATCAAAACTATCTTAGGAGAAATAGAACCAATAAGTGGAAAAGTTATTGTGGGTTCTAAAGTTAAAATGGGATATATTTCACAAAATACTTTGTTAGAAGGTAATAATTCTGTTATAGAATATCTTACAGAAAATATGGTTAATGTTAATTATTCTTTAGTGTTTACATTGCTTGAAAAAATAGGTATTAGTTATGAAGATAAAGATAAAATTTATTCTAAATTATCACCTGGAGAAAGAACTAGGTTAGCTATTATAAAACTAGCACTTTTAAAAACTAATGTGTTAATATTGGATGAAGTTACCAATCATCTTGATAAAGAAGCACTTAATTTAATATATGAACTAATTAGAGGCTATGAGGGCACTATTATAAGTATTTCACATAATAGAAAATATAATGAAATATTAGATGCGGATGTTTTATTAGATATGGGTACTGGAGTAGTGGAAAATTTAAAGTTAACTAAAAACTTATAATTTGCATAATAAGTTAAAGTGTGCTATAATAAGTACACTTTTTATTAAGGGGGAAAATTATGAATAATAGTTTTTTAAAGTATATGAGTGATAATAATCCAGAAAATACTATATCTAAGAATGGAGTTATGGTTAGAAATAAAATTAGACCATTACTATGGAAAATGTTAGCTTTAAGTAATAAGTTAAAATTAGAAATTGAAAAGAAAGAATTTAAAGGAACTGATAGACCAGTTATATATATTGCATCTCATTCATTTAAGGATGACGCGGTTAATACTGTTTTGACTGCTAAATGTAATGCATACTTTGTAGTTGGTAATATTGACTTATTTTATAATACTTTGGATGGTTTCTTTTTATGGTTATATGGTTCTCAATTAGTTGATAGATATGATAAAGAAAGTAGAAATGCTATGAAAAGTAAGATGAATAAGGTAATAGAGTATGGTAGTAATATTTTAATATTTCCTGAAGCTACTTGGAATTTATCACCTAATAAATTAATGTATAATTTGCATTGGGGATTTTATGAAATTGCTAAAGAAAATAATGCTCTAGTTGTACCTATAATAACTTATAAAGTTGGTAATAAGTGTTATTCAAGAATGTTAGATGGAATTGATGTTAATGATGTTACTTTAGAAGATATAGATTTAATTATTAAGAAATTAAATAAGTATATTAATAAAGCAAATGATATATTAATTTTTGATGGTGTTCAATATTTAAGTATTAAAAATGAGTTGGTTAATATTAAGAATATTGTTAGTGAATTAAATAATAAACAGAATGAAAATGATTTTAATAATTTATTAAATCAAATAAGTAGTATGTGTTTAAAAGTAGTATATGATATAAAATGTCTTCTTAATGAAGAAAATGAACATGTATTAAAAGTGGTTATAAATTATTTACAAAGAATGACTACTATAGAAAAGGAAGTAGTTACTGAAAGAATTAGAGACATTATGGCTACTGAAAAATTTGATATGATTAGTAAACATCCTGATAATACTTTTAAAGAGTGTTCTTCTTCAATATATGAAGAGTGGGATAAATATTTAGAAGAGACTATTAAAGCCACTCCATACTTTTACTTAGAGTCTGAAAAAACAACAGAATGTACTGATAAACTTATAGTTAGTGAAGAAGAAGTATTTTGTAAAACACTAAAAAAATAGTGTTTTTTTCTTGCAAAAATCATTATTATGTTATATACTTAGGATAAGTTAGAGGGAGTGGGTAGTGTGCCAAATTTGTATTTACCAGTGACAGCGTTTTTGCTTTCATTTGTTTTGCTTGTTATTTATTTTTCTAAGAAAAGAGTACATTTATTAGAAAATAGTATTTATATTTTAATGATTTTTTCTATTTTAATGGATAGTGCTTTAGTATCCCTTTTGTTTTATAATTATTACACTAATTATAATGTTAGTTTAGTTTCCTTATTAAACAAACTTGATTATGTGTTTTTAATTATTTGGTCTTCTTCATTAATGTTATATATTTTTGTTATAACTTATAAAGAAAGAAAAAGATTTAAGAGGTTATTAAAAAAGGTTAGTACATCTGTTATAGTTTTGGATATTATAATGTTTGTAGTGGTTTTTAATTCTAAAATTGACTTAATTATTAAAGATAGTATACATCAAACTGCACAAGGAGAAGCGGTTATATTATCAATTATATTTTGTTTATTTTATATTTTAGTTTCTTTGTTAATTGTTTTATTTAACTTAAAGAAAATTAATATAAAACATTTACCAGTTTTTGTAATTATTTTTACTGCTATTTTAATTGCTATATTGTTTTCAGTTAATCCTTATTTAATAATTATTTCTATTGGGTTAACGATAGATAATTTTATAATGTATTTTACTATAGAAAATCCAGATATTAAACTGATAAATGAACTAGAGCTAGCTAAAGACAACTTAGAAAATGCCAACTTGGTTAAAAGTGAATTTTTAAGGAGTATGTCACATGAAATTAGAACACCTATGAATCAGATAATAGGATGTGCAAGTGTAATAGAAATGGAAGATAATTTGAGTGAAGAAAGTAAGGATGTACTTAATGGTTTAGTTAATTCTACAAATAGTTTGTTAGATGTTTGTAATGGAATAATTAATGTTTCTCAAATTGAAAGTGGAAATGTGGATATTTTAATAAGTGGGTATAATCCTAAAGAGGTTATAGAAGATATAATTAATTTAAATAAAAAGAGACTTACTAATAAAGATGTAGAAATTGTAAGTAATTATAGTGAGTTACCTGATGTTGTTTACGGAGACAAGGATAAAGTTAAACAAATAGTTAGTAATTTACTTAGCAATGCTATTAAATATACTGATAAGGGTAAAATAGAAGTTAGTGTAAGTAGTAGTGTTAAGAAAGATAAGTGTGATATTGAAATAGTAGTAAAGGATACTGGTAAAGGAATTAGTGAAGAGAATATTGATTTAATATTTAATAAATTTGGTAAGTTAGAAAAGAATAGTGATACTTTAGGTTTAGGCTTAGGATTATTTATCACTAAAAATTTAGTTAATATTCTCGGAGGAAATATAAGTATTACTTCAGAATTAGGTAAAGGAAGTGAGTTTAAAGTATTTCTTCATGAGAGTTTAGTGGATACTAGTACTAAGTTAGATTTAAGTAGTGTTAATATAATGATTATACATAGTAGTAATATGATCAGAGCATTTTTAAAGAATAGTATTATGAAGTATGAAATAAAAGTGAATGATTTTAGTAATGGGGTAGAAGCAATAAAAGAGTTAAAGAGAGTAGACTATGATGTTGTAATTATTGATAAATATATTAGTGATGTTAAACTAGAAGAGTTAGTTAGAACTATAAAAGAAGATATATCTAGTAATATTAAAATTATGGCTATAGGTAATGATGAAAATATAGATTATGTAGATATGTTTGTTAGTGAAGAATTAGATATTAATGATATTATAAATAATATTAAGAAAGCTTTAAGTTAAGGCTTTCTTTTTTTCTCAAAATGTAAATTTTTTTTATATAAAAAATGGTTTAATATTTTTTTTGAATAAAGAATAAAGTATGAAATATTTACCAAGATTAATTGAAAATGAATTGGGATAATTGATGGAAATAATGGGTGATGTTGAAATTAAATTAGGTTCTGCATATATTGATGAAGCAGCAAAAAACCTTTTAAAATCTACAAAACGCATAGATATTGAAAAGTGTGGTGAGCTTTAATTTTAATGCTATTTACAGGGACAACTTATTCTTATAAAAGAGATGATGGATTTTATGTTGTTTCTATAGGAAATTTAAAAGATTGATTCTAATTGTTAAGAAAATTTAATTATAACTATTAATTTGAAATATTTAGAAAAGTGTGCTATAATAAGTACACTTTTTTATATGAGGGGATTATATGGGTTGGTTTAAAAATATTTTTAAAAAGAAAGTTAATATAAATAGTAATTCTTTAATTAATTTAGATGATTTAATTGATATGCCTGAAAAGAAGTTTTATGTTTCAAAAGATAAAGAGATTAAAAAGTATATTAGTTATTATAAAGAGTTATTAAAGAGTGATAGGTATTTAACAAGTGTGGACTTTCAAGGTGAAGTTACTATTAATAATTATATTAATAGTATTACTAAAACTATTATTGAATTAGATTATATTATGAATTTGGTAAATAATAGTGATAAGAGGAATAATGTTGATTTAGAAATTATACTAAGTAAATTAAAGTATTATGTTGTTTTATTAAATAATTATAAAGAAGATTTATTTATTAGGTGGAAGGCTTTAGATATAGTTAGTAGAAGAAACATTATTAATGTTAATAAAAGAGATGCTATTTATAGAAAGATTAATAGTATAAAAAATGAGTTAATTATTATAAATAGTAATATGAAAGCTATTAATTTGGAGGTTAGTAGTTATTTAGATTTAATTAGTATTTCTAATATTACTTTGGTTAGTAATGAAGATGAAATGATAAGAAATAAATTTAATAAACTTAAGAGTTATTTATATCTATTTGGTATAGATAATGAAAATATTAAAGAATTAGGTATTAGTAATATTGTTTATATGGAAGTTATGTTAGAAAATTATTTAAGTAGTCATGATGTTATTAATGATATTAAAAGTCTTAAAATTGGGAATATAGAGAGTATTGATGAAGGTATTAAAAAGTGTATATTTTTAAAGGAGTTTAGTACTACTTGCGTTGATGATTTATTAAATGATTTAATTGATAGAAAGTTTAAATATTATGAAATTAAGTTTAGGGAAAAACCTATAAGTGATTATGTAATTAAATATAATAGTGTGTATGAACATGATTATTTAGAGAATATTATTTATAAATATATTAGTGAAAAGAATATAAGTAGAGATATTAAGAATATTATTTTTTATGATAGAGAAGTGAATAGTATTTTAAAGGACTCATTTAAATTAAGTTTGTTATTTAATGGAGAAAAAGATGATTATAAGAATTGGTTTTATAAAATGTTAGAATATTTTAAAGTACCTACTAGTAGTGTTTATAATTATTTAGAACCTTATAGTAATAGTAGTATATGTAAAAAATATGGTTACTCAAATTATTTTGCTAGTGATGTTTCTTTATTAACAATTCTTAGAATGTTTGATCATAAGTATAAATTAGGAAATAATTTAGAAGAGTTACAAAAAGAATATGGTTATTATTTTAATATTTATAAGGTTTTTAATATGTTAAATAAGGAAATGAATTATGTTCTTCCTTTTAGAAATAAGTTCTATGATGGGTTTAAAGTAGCAGATTTTGATGAATTTAATTTTGATGCGAATATATTATTAAATGAAGTTTTTAGTGATTTTAGAGAAAATACTATTTATTTTGGAAAAGATGTAGAATATGTTTATATAGGAATGAGTGAAAATACTATATTTAATACAAATAGAATATGTTATGATTTTTCTAATAGTGATAAACTTAAAAAAATTGTTATTAATAATGATACTAAAAGGTTTATTAGAGATCTAGTTTTACCAACAAGTGTTAAAGATATAGAGGTTATTAATGGGTCTATAGGTTGTGTTAAATTTACTGATTTAAATAAGGCTTATATTCTTAATGATAAAGTCTTATTTGATAAATTTATTTTTAGTGTTTTAAGAAATGTAGAATTTAGTCAAATTTTTAAACAAGATTTTTCTTTATGGATTACACCTTTTTATCAAATTAGTTTTAGACCTTTTGTTAATTTAAAAGAAGATAATTGGAAGAAAGAATTAAGTGATAGAATGTGGAATATT
This sequence comes from Clostridium sp. CAG:628, assembly GCA_000438415.1. Classification (GTDB taxonomy): domain Bacteria; phylum Bacillota_I; class Bacilli_A; order RF39; family UBA660; genus CAG-628. Next base: position 24,980 of record FR902233.1, on the reverse strand, counting down.
TTAAAAGAGAATTTGAGTGTGATAAATAATTATAAGATAAGATAGAGTAGACTTTTATATGTTAATTTGATAAAATTATTTTGAGGGCGGAAATTATGAAAAAATGTGTAATTATATATAATCCTGAAAGTGGAAGACCTGTTGATAAGAAAAATCTTAAAGAACTTCCAGAAATTATGAAAGTTAATGGGTATGAGACTGTTATGTGTCCAACTAAAGCGGCAAAAGATGCGACTAGAATAGTGAGTGAGTTAGAAGATGATGTTGATTTAGTTATTTGTGCTGGAGGGGATGGTACTTTAAATGAAGGCATAACAGGTAATTTAATGAGAAAGAATAAGCTTGTTATGGCACAACTTCCTGTTGGTACTATGAATGATGTTGGTACAATGTATGGGTACACTAAGAATATGATAGTTAATGCACAGATGCTACTTAGTGGAACTGAAAAGAATGTGGATGTTTGTATGATTAATGATGTTCCATTTGTTTATGTGGCTTGTTTAGGTAGTTATGTTGATGTTAGTTATAATACTCCTAGAAAGTATAAAAAGAAATATGGAAGACTTGCTTATATTTTTAATGCAATTCATGAATTTACTGGGAAGGTAAAACTTTTTGATTTAGAATATGAGATAGATGGAATTAAGAAAAGTGGTATATATTCTTTCCTTTTTATTACTAATACAAGTAGAATGGGTGGAATAAGTCATATATATAATGATGTTAAATTAGATGATGATATGTTTGAAGTGCTTATGATTACTGCTAAAACTAAGGTTGAGTTAATTGCGCTTGCTACTAGGATTTTGGCTGGGGAAGTGAAGAATATGCCTGGACTTGAGTATTATAAAACTAATAATTTAGTTGTTAGATTTAAAGATGTTCCTAATAGTTGGGTACTTGATGGTGAAGAGTATAAACATGATACTAAAGAATTTAAATTTAGTATAAATAAAGATATGTATATGCTTGTTCCTAAGAAAAATATAGTTAAATTATTTAGTAATTTAGAAGAATATAAAGAAGAAAATAAATAGAAGTAGGTAGTATTATGTTATATATGTTTAAAGATAGGGAAGGTAATTTAGACTATGATAAAGAGGGAAAATTAGTTAATTTTCTTTATGGAAGTGTAATTGGAAGATGTTTGATTAAGTTTTTAAGTTTACCTTTTATTTCTAAGTTAATAGGTTTATTTTTAAGTAGTAGAATTTCTAAAATACTTATTAAACCTTTTGTTAAGAAGAATAAAATTGATATGAGTGTTTATGAAAATATTAAATATAAAAGTTTTAATTCTTTTTTTGTAAGAAAGAAAAAGAAAATTGATTATGTTAAAGATATGAATGTTTTTATAAGCCCATGTGATGCTAAGTTGACTGTGTATGATGTTAATGAGTATTCTTGTTTTGAAATTAAGAATTCTTTTTATAGTGTTAAAGATTTACTTAATGATGATGAAATTTATAAAAATTATATAGGTGGTAAAGCACTTGTTTTTAGGTTATGTAAGGATGATTATCATAGGTATCATTATGTTGATGATGGTAGCCAAGAAGACAATTATTTTGTAAGAGGTGTTTTAAATACGGTTAGGCCAATTGCTTATAGAAAGTGTAAGGTATTTAAAAGAAATAGTAGAGAGTATACTACACTTCATACTAAGAATTTTGGAGATATTGTAGAAGTAGAAGTTGGTGCAACACTTGTTGGAAAGATTAAGAATAAACATGATAATTATAAGTTTAAAAAAGGAGAAGAAAAAGGAATGTTCTTGTTTGGTGGAAGTACTATTGTACTGCTTGTAAAAAAAGATGCTGTAGTTATTGATAGAGATATTCTTAATAATTCCGTTGAAAATATAGAGACTAGAGTTAAATGTGGAGAGAAAATTGGTGTAAGTAAAGAATAGACTTTTGTCTATTTTTTTAGTGAGTTTTAAAAAATGTAGTAACGTTCTACGTTTTTAGTATGTACTTGGTTATTTATGTGTTTGCTTATTAAATTAAAAGAGACTTATTTATTTAAAGTCTCTTTGTGTTCTATAGTATCCCATGTTATTTCTTTACTAGTTAGTACTTTTATTAAACAAAGTATGTAACTAAGTAAAAGTAGTGGGTGCACTAGTATAGTTTTTATATAAAGTGAAGTGTTTAGTTTATAGTTTTTTTCTATATGTATTAGATAAATTGTTAGTAACATGAGAACTAAGTAAACTATTAATGGTATTAAAAGTGGGTGATTTAACATTTTTAGTATTAAGCCAATAAGTAAGAATATTAAGTCATATATTCCTATAAAAGAGTTATAGTTTGAAGCAAAGTTTTTGTTTTTAAAGTTTATATTTTTTAGTAAACTTTTTCTGTATTTTTTTCTTGCTTCAAAGTAACCGCTTACCCATCTTGTTCTTTGTTTTAAATATGTTTTATAGTTTGTTGGTTGTTCATCATAGAATAAGGCATTTCTGTTGTATGTTGTTGTTAAATTGTTAGTGCAAGCGTATAGTGAAATTTCGTAGTCTTCAGTAAGTGAGTGAAACGGATAAGTTTTTAGTTTGTTAATAAGTTTTCCTGTTATATAAAATCCAGTTCCAGAACAGTTACAGTTTATGTTATGTTTGTTTCTGTTTTTATTAGATAGTTCGTTTACTAGTGTGAATATTAAATGGCTCGAAGAAGCGATGCTGTTTGTTTTGTTTTTGTTTAGTCTATAACCAATTCCAATGTCATATCCACTCATAAATGATTTGTTCATTTCTGAAATATAGTTTTTATCTAATATGTTGTCTGCATCAAATATAAAGTATGCGTCGTAATTCTTTGTTTTTGTAATTCTTTCTATTGCTTCCATCAGAGCATATCCTTTTCTTTTTAGTTCTAGTTTTTGTCTTATGATTATATTTGCATTATATTTTTTAGCAATTTTTGTAGTAGGGTCATTTTTATCTTCTACAATAATATATACATTTTCAAAAGGTACTTTTTGTGTTTGAGATTTTATACTGAGTAGTAAGTCTTCAATTACACGTGACTCATTTCTAGCGGGTACTAAAATGCAGTAGTTTGGGTTATTCACATTTATTTTTGTAGGTTTATTTTTATTAAATTGGGTTATTATTAACTTTGATATAAACAAAGTTACACCAATTATTATAAATATATTACTTATCATTTTTTACTTCTCACTTTCATGTTAGGGTATGCCTTTTTTAGTCTTTCGTCTGTATAAACTTTATCACAAAATTCACCTAAGTAAGTGTATGCTGGATATCCTTCTCTTCTTAATGACTGCCTTATTACGGCTGTAAAAGATATAAACATATCAAGAGATAAAAAGACTATAAATACTGTAAGAATAGGTTTTCCAATGTTGTATGGGATACTTTCTATTTTTTTTGATAACCATGGGTAAATGAAGTGGACAAATACTACACAAAGTAGTCCCCATAAAAGCATAATAGGTATTGTAGTTCTTCCATTAATGTCTAGTATTTTTTTTGAGTAATTCCAACTAGTTGTACCAGTAAATGTTTCTTGTAAGAAACTTGTTAAGTATTCAAAAGACCCACCTAGCAAAGCACCTTTTATAAGTGTTATATACCATTTATTATTTTTACCTACTAGGAGTTTTGTCATTAAAACAGCACCCATTCCATAAACAGGACTAAAAGGGCCATAAATGACCCCACGTCTTACTTCCCAAAATATACTACCATCCCTTAAGTAGTGTCTTACTAAATTTAGTATCATTTCATAATAGTTACCAAAAAGGCAACCAATCACGAATATAATAAATAATTTATTAAAGTCTAAACCACTTGTAAATATTCTTTTTTCGTTATTCATAAGTACTCCTATAATTTTCTTGTTAGTTTATTATTATCACATTCTGTTAAAGTTAAGTTGTCTACTAAGTTATAATAAATTGATTTGTCTACATAAGTTGCATCTTTAATTGTAAGTAATACTTTGTGACCAGGTTTATAGACTCTTCCTGTGTCAACTCCTTTTAGTTTTCCAGATGGTAACATGTAGGTTCTTTCTGGCATGCTATCATAATTAATAATTCCATCCATTAAACCTGGTACGATTACTTTAATATATTCAGGTGTTATCTTTTCTATGTATGCGATTTGTTCTTCGCCAATACGTTGTTTTAGGTAATTAATTACTTGTAATTTATCTGCTTCATATTCTGCTTTTTCTGCTTGTCTTTCCATACGAGAAGCATGTGTTAAAAGTTTTTCTAACATTTTATCAATTTCAATTAGTTTTTCTTTTGTTAAAGTTCCATCTTCGTACATATCTAATAAATTGTGTATTATTAAATCATTTAATCTTCTAATTGGACTAGTGTAGTGTGTATAACCATCTTCTATCGCTAAACCAAAATGACCTTTGTTTTCAGTTCCATAGTATGCAAGTTTCATACTTGTTAATATAATTCTTGAAATTATTACATATTCTTCTTTACCTTTAAAATCATTTAATAATCTTTGTATTAAGAAGTTAGGTTTCATATTTTTAAGGTTTCTAACTGGGTAACCTAATTCTTTTATTGTTTCAATTAAATCATACATTTTGTATGTGCTTGGTAATTCATGGTTTCTAAAGCCAAATGGAAAACCAGGATATAAATGTGTTACAAGTTCGTTAGGTAAAAGCATGCAGTTTTCAATTATTTCATGCGCGATGTTATCTTTTTCAACTAGTATTTCTTTTGTGTTACCTAGTTCGTCCATTACGAATTTTAATTCTTCACTATCAAAATTAGTGTATCCTCTTTCAATTTTAATGTTGGTTAGTTTTTCTGATAATTCTTTAAGTATCATTAAGTCGTTAACAAATGGTTTGTATTCACTTTTTGCTTCTTTACCTGTTATTATATCAAATACATCATCATAGTTCATTTTTAATTTTGATTTTATAACTGAACGGTATGTTTTATAACTTGTTACTTTAGCGTTTTTATCTAATTCTATTTCAACAGTTCTTGTTAATCTTTCAACGTTTGGGTTTAAACTACATAAGTCATTAGATAATCTTTCTGGAAGCATTGCTACAACAGAATCTGGAAAATATACACTGTTGCCACGACGAGCTGCTTCTTCAAAAATGGCACTACCAAATTTAACATAATGGCTAACATGTGCAATATGTACTTTTAGAATGTAACCACCATCTTCTTTTCTTTTTATACTTATTGCGTCATCCATGTCTTTACAGTCTTTTCCATCTATTGTAAAAACTCTTTCATTAGTTAAATCTACTCTTCCAATTTTGTCTTCATAAGTTACTTCATTAGAGAATTTTTTTAATTCTTCTAACACTTCTTTAGGAAACTCTAAATTGAAACCATAATTGTAAGCAATTGTTTTGAAGTCTATATCTGGTTCGTTAATAAAACCTATTGTTTTAATATATTTTCCTACATACATGTTATCATAAATTTCATTAGTTGCTTCTATAAGAACTCTTGAACCTGGAATTAATTTTTTCATTTTTTGTGTTCCAATAGTTATTTTTAAGTTATTATTTGTGTTAACTGGATATAAATATTTAAAACCTTCTGGAGTCATTCTTACTTCGCAGACTACATTTGGCATATTTCTTACAAGTACTTTTACTACTTCATTTGTGTTTGTATCAATTATTACTTTGTCATAACAAAGAGATCCATTTAATTTATTTTTTTCAAGTATATATCTTGTATTATTTGTTTCGTAATATTTTGTGCCTTTTTTTGTTTCATCTATTGTTGTAACTAAAAAATTAGAAGGCATTTTTTTGTATAAACCATCTTTACATTCATACAAAAGACCTTCTAATTCTAAAGAATTAAGTACTTCTTTTAATTCATCGTTCATGTGTTTTTTAGATATTCCTAAAAGTTTTTTAATTTCATTAAAACTTATAGTTTCAAATTTATCACTTTCTATATATTCTATTAATTGTTTTTTCATAAAACTCCCCACTTCCCTATAAACTTATTTAATCATAAAAACTATTAAATGTCTATATTTTACTTGAGAATTTTGTTAAAAAATTATATAATTTATATATGGGAGAAGTTAAGTATGGATAAAGAAGAAGTGTTTTTTGTAGATAAGGAAAATAATTATATTAAATGGTTACTTATTATAGCTATTTTTATAGGACTACTTGCTTTAGGAACTTATGTTTATTATAAGTTAACACCGAAGAATATTTTTGAAAGTGTTATTAGTAAAATTGATTTTGAAAGTAGTGATAAAAGCAGTACAAGTGAACAAGTTAAGTTTGCTAAAAGATATGATTTTAGTTATAATGCTTATAGTGATAATAAAGATATTGAACAACTACTAGTTATTTTAAATAAGTATAAGTATAGACTAGACCTTTATTATAATAATGAAAATGAAGTTAGATTTGAAGCGGATTTAACTTTTAATGATAAGAAACTTTTAAATCTATTATTTGGTTATAACGAGAAAAAGACATATGTAGGTGCTTATGATAGAATATATTACTTTGAAAATTTAGATAATATTAGTGAAGAAGAACAAGTTAAGTATGAAGAAAGTAAAAGTAAATTTGATAAGTTTCTTGATGAGTTAAATGATAAAAATGATTTAAATGATAATTTTTTTAAACCAGTAGTTGATGCTTTTAAAGATAGTGTAGAGGATTATAATTTAAAGAGAACTGTTTCTAAAGATAATATAGTTTTAACTATAACTTATGATAATAAATTTTATAAAAGATTTCAAAATAATTTGAAAAAGAATGGATTTGTTGATTTACTTAATAGAATAGGTTTTAAGACTGATGGATTAGTTCCTGAAAAATATAGAATAAGAAAGACAATTATCACGTTAAATAGAAATAATTTGGAATATAGTTTAGGAAATGTTAGATTTTATTCAGATGTGGATTATTTTGAAGTGAATATAGTTGATGATAAGACAACTGAGTATAATATTAATACAAAAGAAGATAATAAAAATATTTATAAATTAGTTATTGAAGAGGTTAATGATAATAAGTTTAAAGTTTTACTTCAAGATAATAAAAATGGTTTTATGGTTGATGTAGTTTACGAAGAAAAAGATATTGAATATAAAGATTACGATTATAGTAAGAGTAAGAATCTTGATAATGTTGATGAAAATGATTTAATTTATTTAGAAGAACAACTTGGTAATAGTGAAGGTATGAATGAGTTATATAAACAAATTCAAATTATGATGTTTGGGGGAAGTATGTAATGAGAAAAGTAATATTTAAGTTATTAATAGTAATAATGATGTTTGTTCCTTTTATGGTTAATGCTGAGATTAAAAGTGAAAATTTACTTGAGGCTTTGAAGAGTGAAGGGATAGAAACTGATATTGATTATAGTGAAGATGATAAGAATAAAGTACCAATTTACTTATTTAGAACAAAGGGTGAACAAAAGAGTATAGATTTTCTTAATTATTTAAACGATAATTATGAAAGATATGGTGAATTCTTTATATTAAGAAGTTTTGAAGTTAGTAATAACGAAGATAATAAATTGTTAATGAATAATGTGTTTGATTATTTGAGGGCTAGTGTACAGAGTACTCCTTTTATAGTTATAGGTAATACTTATTTTATTACTTATGATGAGAGTGTTAATGAGAATATAGAAAAATCTTTTATAGAGTTATATCAAAGTGGATATAAAGATAGATTAGATACTATAGAAACTGTTAAAACTAGATATTATAGAAATGAGACTCTTATGTTATCAATTGTGTTTACAGTTATATTTGGATTTATTTGTTTAGTAGTTTATCTTATATTGAAAAATAGACGTGAAAATAAAGGGGATAACTAAAAAGTTATAAATTGAATTATAGAAATATGGTTCAATTTTTTTTTATGGAATAATTTTATAAATAAAAAAACTGACATTTATTTTAAGTCAGTTAATATTTCACTTGCTATATCATCAGCTTTTTCTTTTAAATCAGTTATTAAGTCTTCAAATTCTTCATAACCTTTTTTTGAAGTGTAACTAATTAGTTTATTTATTTTTTTGATTACTTTTTTTGCTTGCTTTTTTGCTTTTTTGAATTCTAAAGTTCCTTCTAATACTTCTATTTCATAATCAATTTCGTTTAGTTTTTTATCAATATAATATTTTACATCTTCTTCATCAATATTTGAAATATTTTCTTTGATGTTAGAAAAGCATTCTTTGATTTTTTGTCTTGTTTCACTACCTTTTCTAGGTGCAAATAATATACCTAAAGAGCATCCTGCTAAGGCACCTATAGTTGCTGCGGTTAAAATTTTTACATTTTCTTTTTTCAATTTATTCACCTCTTGTAATTATTATATCACTTTTTTGATAAATTATTATTAATTTTATTCGACATATAGTGTAAATACTGTAAATTATTTATTTTTGTTTTTTATGTAATTATTTAGTGTAATCTTTCTTTTAGAAATTTTTTCTTCTTCATTTATGTTGTTGTTTGGGTTAATTATTCTTAAACCATTTTCTAGGGCATCATAATAACCAAACGGAATTATATAGTCATTTTTTATATCGTAAAATAGTCCTTCAATGTTGTACTCAATACTTTTTAGTAAGTCGTTTGTATTCCAAAGGTCTACTACTACAGTGTTATTATATATTTTATATCCACCTAGTTTGTTTATTTTATATTTTAAATTATTTTTTTCTATAAATGTTTTTATTATTTCATCAGTATCACTTAAAACTACGAAGTCTAAATCTTTTGGAGGAGTAAGTAACTCTATGTCTCTTAAGGCTCCACCTATTAGGAAAATTGGTGCAATATTAGAGATTTCTATTGCAAGTGGGAAGTTTTCAATTATGTATTTTCTAACTTTTTCTTTGTAAAGATAATTCATTTTATCACTTTCCTTTGATTTATTATTTCATCACTTGTATTTAATAATTGCAATTTGTTTATAATAATATTGACTTTTATATTTAATTAAGTTATATTTTTACTAGAAGAGGTGGTAAAATGTTTAGAAAAGCAATTTTGATAATTCATGGGTTTGGTGGGGGAGTGTATGATGAAGAGTATCTTTCTACTAATTTAGAGTTTATTAAAAATTATGATGTGTTTACTTTTACCTTACCAGGGCATGATGGATTTCCTGGAAAATATACTAGATTTGATTGGATTAATAGTGCAGAAAAACAAATTGAAAATCTTATTGATCATGGATATAAAAATATTTATCTTGTAGGACATTCTATGGGTGGAGTGATTTCTACTTATATTGCATCTAAGTATAAGGAAGTGAAGAAATTGGTTTTGGCTGCTCCTGCATTTCATTATTTAAAGTTTAAAAATGATAAGCCTGATATTATAGAGAGTATTATTTTTAGTCCTGAAGTTATTAAGGAATATAAGGCTGATGTGATATTTTCTAGATGGTTTAATTTACCTAAACATGCTGTTAGAGAATTTATGAATTTGGTAAGTGAAAATTATAAATGTCCTAAAGATGTTTATGTTCCAACTTTGATTATTCATGGAACAAGAGATAATTTAGTACCATCATCTAGCGTTAATTATGTTTATAATAGTTTAAGTAGCAATTATAAAGAACTTTTAGAAGTAAAGGGTATAAATCATGATATTTTTAGAAGTGATAGAAAAGAAGAAGTAACTAATTTGATTATAAAGTTTTTTAAGAGTAATTGTAATAAAAAGTATAGTGAGATTAAGAAGATTTAGTTATTAACTAAGCAAAATAAAAAAGTAATTTTGCTTTTTTTGTGTGCAAGTATATATTTAGTAACCTATTTTTAACTTGAAAAGAATATGCTATTTTTACGTTTTTTTGAAAAAGGGGTGGGATGATTATCCATTATTTATTAGGCTTATGTTTTAACAAAAAATCATTAATTGTATAAACTAAAATGGATGGTGAGAAATGATTAATTATTTTCTAAATTTAAATCCTGTTATTCTTGCTTTGATAGCAACATTAATTACTTGGTTATTTACTTTACTTGGTGCTAGTGTTGTGGTTTTCTTTAAGAAAGTTAATAAGAATGTTATGGACTCTTGTTTGGCTTTTTCTGCAGGAGTTATGCTTGCTGCATGTTTTTGGAGTTTACTTAATCCAGGAATTGAAATGGCTTTTAAACAGAAACAATGTGTTCCATTAATTTCTAGTTTAGGATTTTTATCAGGTGCATTAATATTATTTTTAAGTGATTTATTTGTTAAAAAAGTTGTTAATAAAAATAAAAAGAATTCGCTTAAAAGAAGTATGCTTTTGATTACAAGTATTACAATTCATAATATTCCTGAAGGTCTTGCAGTTGGTGTTGCATTTGGAAGTTTATCGTACAATCTAACTAGTAGTGTACTTGTTAGTGCCTTTATATTTGCCATAGGAATAGCAGTACAAAATTTTCCTGAAGGGGCAGCTGTTAGTTTACCTCTTAGAAGAGAAGGATTTACGAGAAAGAGTGCTTTCTTTTATGGGCAACTCTCAGGGTTTGTAGAACCAATTTCTGGTGTGATTGGTGCAATACTTGTTCTTAAAATTAGTAGTATTCTTCCATTCTTTTTATGCTTTGCTGCAGGTGCAATGGTGTATGTTGTTGTTAAAGAATTAATTCCAGAGAGTCAATTAAATAATAATAAAAATATGATTACTATATTTACTTTAATTGGATTTTTATTTATGATGTTATTAGATGTATGTTTGGGTTAAATAAAACTAGTAGATTTTTTCTACTAGTTAATTTCTAATGAATACAATATATCATTAACTAAATTGTCTATAGTACTTTCTTTATCTTGTATAATCATTGTTATGTTATAAACTTTATCATCTTTTAAAATATTTATACTTCTATATTTATCACTTTTTAATATGTAACCAATATTAGAACCTTTTATTTCTGTAATTTCATGATTAGATGGAATATTATTAACTATGGTGTCTATTATATCATAGTTATTTTTTAATTTATTTTTTGAAGTAAATAAATTATATTTTTTGTTTTTATTTTTTATAGTATATTTAATTAAATCTAAATCATTATTAATTTTATTTTCTTTAAAATACTCTTTAATATTTTTATTATTTGTTATTAATTCATTTGTGTTAGAATTATTAATACTAATTTTGATACTATTTTTATTATTTGTTAAAAGTATTGAATTATCTTTTTCTTCTTCTATTTCATAATCTTTTATTATATTTTTGAAAGTAATATTTTTAAATTCGAATTTATTTTTTGAGGTAGTTTGTTTTATTTCTAATGTGTCAGTTATTTTATAGTTATAATTTTCTTTTATTGTATACTTTGTTAAACAAGATAATTTATAACCTAGTAGTATTGCTAAAAATATTGTTATTATAATTATTATAATATAAGTTTTTTTCATATAATCACGTATAATCAATCTTAAGGAATTATTAATTCTTTAGATTGATTTTTCCTTTCTCACCTAATTAAATAATATCAAATAATTTATTTTTTGTAAATTAAATAAATTAGTTTTTTCTTTTTAATTATGAATAAAAACCTGTTTTTTTAGAAAGATATATGTTACAATAGTTGTAGAGGTTAGATAATATGAAATGTTTAATAACTGGTGGAAGTAGTGGAATAGGAAAGGATATGGCTAAAACTTTAAGTTTGCTTGGGAATGAAATTATTCTTGTTTCTAAAGATGAAAATAAGTTAATTAGTGCATGTGAAGAGATTAAAAATAGTCATTATTATGTGTGTGATTTAAGTTATGATGTTGAAGTTAATAAACTTTGTGAATATTTATTAAAAGAGAAACCAGATATAGTGATTAATGATGCTGGATTTGGTGCTTTTGGAGATTATAGTGAAGTTAGTTTGGAAAGAGAAATGGAAATGGTTAAAGTTAATGTAATAAGTTTGCATAAAATAACTAAAACTTGCTTAAAATATATGGAAGGAAATAAAAATGCACATATTTTGAATGTTGCAAGTATTGCAGGGCTTTTACCAGGTGGACCTCTTTTAGGAACTTATTATGCTACTAAGAGTTATGTTAAAAGTTATACTTTAGGTATTTATGAAGAGTTAAGAAGAAAAGGTAGTACTATTAAAATAAGTTGTTTATGTCCTGGACCGGTTAATACAAATTTTAATAATGTTGCTGGAGGACACTTTAGTATTAATAGTAAAACTAGTTCTTTTGTAAGTGAGTATGCAATTAAATATATGTTCAAAAATAAGTTAATTATATTACCAGGAACAGATGTTAAATTAGGAAGTTTTTTTGGTAAAATATTACCTAGTAAATTAGTTTTAAAAATTTTATATAAAGTAGAACATAAGAAGAGAGGTTAAAGTAATGAATAGAAGAGATGGAGTAAGAGTAAAAGATTTAGATTCAATGCATGTGCTTATGCCTTATATTAAGCCAAACAGATGTGATAGTGATGTGTTTATTAATCAGAAAATGGATGTTACAGAACTAGTTAAGTATTATGAAAGAATGAAAAAAAAGTATAGTGATTTAACTTATTTTCATTTATTTTTGACTTTAATTGCTAAAACTGTATATAATAAGCCACTTTTAAATAGGTTTGTTGTTAATAAGAAGTTTTATGATAGAAATGAGGTAAGTATTGCTTTTACGGCTAAAGTTAATTATGAAGATAAGTCTAAAGAAATATTGTCCGTTATTAAAGTAGAAGAAAATGATAATTTGTTAAGTATTAAAGATAAAACTGTTAAAGCAGTTGATAATGTGAGAAAATCTAAAGAGAGTGGTACTAATAATAGTGTGAATGTTATTAGTAAGTTACCTAGTTTTATATTAAGTCCAGTTATAGGTATTATTAAATGGTTGGATAGGCATGACTTGCTTCCAAAGAGTTTAATTGATGACAACTTATATTATAGTACTTGTATTGTAAGTAATTTAGGTAGTATTCATAGTGGTGCGATATATCATAATTTGACTGATTTTGGAACTAGTAGTATATTAGCAACTATTGGTGAGATTAAATTAGAAAAAGTACTTATTGATGGTAAAATGGAAAGCAAGTATTTGTGTGAATTTGGTATAAATATAGATGAGAGAATTGCTGATGGAGTTTATTTTGTTAAAGCAGTTAGGTTAATGCAAGATATTTTAAATGAACCTAAATTATTAGAGGAGAGTGTTAATGAAAAAATTAAAGAAACAACAAAGTTTAAGTATTAGTAAACCTTGGATTAAGTTTTATGATGAAGGAGTTCCTAAGACAATAGATTATCCTGATAAGATGCTTTGGGAATTTATTTCTGATAGTGCTAAAAAGAATCCTAATGATATAGCTTATGAATATTATGGTAGTAGTGCGTCTTTTAAAAAATTAATGAAAGAAATAGAAGAATGTGCTAGAAGTCTTAAAACAATTGGTGTTAAAAAAGATGATGTTGTTACAATTTGTTCACCTAATATGCCTCAGGCGATAAGTATATTTTATGCAATTAATATGGTTGGTGCAATTGCTAATATGGTTCATCCTTTGAGTGCTTTAAAAGAGATAAGCCATTTTATGGAAGTTTCTAAAAGTAAGTATGTTTTTACTATTGATTTGGCACTTGAAAAATTTCTTCAAGTAGTTGATAATAGTGAGATTGAAAAAATAGTTGTTATGTCTGCTGGAGATAAAATGAAGGGTATTACTAAAGTTGCTTATAATTTAACTAAAGGCAGAAAGATTAAGGTTGACTTTGATAATGAGTATTTACTTTCTTACAATAGTTTTATTGATTTTGGTTATATGTATGATGGAAGCTATATTTGTAAAAGAAAATCTACTGACCCTGCTGTAATTTTATATAGTGGTGGTACTACTGGTGAACCTAAAGGGATAGTCATTAGTAATAAGAGTTTTAATGCAGCTACACTTCAGACTGGGTCTATGATTCAACCTGCTAGTGCTGGAGATAGTGTTTTAACTATAATGCCTATTTTTCATGCTTTTGGGTTAGATGTGTGTATCCATACTCCACTTACTTATGGAGTCAAATGCATTTTGATACCAGTTTTTAACTATAAAGCGTTTGGTAGATTAATTAAACAATATAAACCTAATTTTATTGTTGGAGTACCAACTCTTTTACAAACTATGATAAATGACCCAGGGCTTAGTGAAATGAATTTATCTTTTATTAAGTGTATTATTACTGGTGGAGATGTTGTTAGTCCTGAATTAAAATCTAGTGTTGATAAGTTTATGAAAGAACATGGTAGTTCTGCTACTGTTAGACCAGGATATGGGCTTACTGAAGGATCTGGGGCTAGTAGTTTGCTTCCGAAAACTGTACAAAAAAAAGGAAGTACTGGTATACCTTGTCAAGATTGTACTTATAAAATAGTTAATCCTGAAACTTTAGAAGAAGTTTTGCCTAATAAAGTGGGAGAAATTTTAATAAGTGGACCTAATGTTATGATAGGTTATTTAAATGATGAAGAACAGACAAATAAAACATTAATTAAAGATGATGAAGGGGTGGTTTGGCTTCGTACAGGTGATATGGGTAGTATGGATGAAGATGGATTTATTTATTTTGCTCAGAGACTTAAAAGAGTAATTATTTCTAGTGGTTATAATTTATATCCTTCTCATATTGAGAGTGTTATTAGAAAATATCCATATGTAGAAGATGTTTGTGTTATAGGCATATCTCATCCTTATAAAGTGCAAGTTGCAAAAGCGTTTATTGTGTTAAAAGATGGTGTGAGTGAAGACAGGGCTAAAAAAGAAATAAAGAAATTATGTGAACTTTATTTAGCTAAATATAGTTTGCCTTATCAATATGAAATTAGAGAATCTTTACCTAGAACTAATTTGGGTAAAATTGCTTATAAAGAGTTAGAGAGTGAAGAAAAAGAAAAGAAATAAGTCTTTCATTTCAAGTGAAAGATTTTTCTTTTGTGTGTAAAATTTTTAGCATATAAAGATGGAAAGATGTATTATATTAGTGTGGAAGATAGTAAAGCTTATGAAAGGGTGTTTAAACTTTTTAGTAAGTTAAATAATAGTTGTAAAAATATATATTACAAATGATGAAATTGATTATACTACAAGTGTTGTTACTCATATAAAATTAAAAGATTTCTTGTTAATGGAAGATTTAAATATATAAAAAAACTAAGAAACGTTTGCTCCTTAGTTTTAGCTTTATTCAATATCAATAAGTTTTTTGTTGTCTTTCTTAGGGGATTCTGGAACTATTACTTTTAATGTTCCATCTTTAAATTCAGCTTTGATATCTTTATGATTTACATCGCCAATATAAAATTCTCTTTTGAATGAACCAAAATATCTTTCTCTTTTAATGTAGTGTTTATCTTTGTCATCATGTTTTTCACTCTTGTGAGCAGATATTGTAAGATATCCATCTTCAACTTCAATTTTAACATCCTTTTTGTCAAATCCTGGAATATCCATTACAATGTTGTATTTACCTTCCTTCTCATAAATATCACAATTCATGTTCATAACTTTTTTTTCTGGTTCAAAATCATTGAAGAAATCATCTAAATAAAATCTTCCTGGTAATAAACTCATAATATCATCTCCTTACGATTATCATTATACTACTATTGTTAGCACTTGTCAATACTGAGTGCTAATTTTTTTATATATTTTTTAGTAGTACAATTTAGTTATATGTAAAATAAGTTAAAATATACTTTTAAATTATGTTATATTTTGGAAGTAATTATTTTTGTTAATTGTTAATAATATAAATGGAGGTAATTAGTATGAATGAAGTACCTAATATAATTAGTACTAAAGACTTATCATATATTAAAGATATGGCAAGTTGGAATTTAGTAATGGCTAAAAAAATTAACTCTTATATAGGGTGTGTACAAGATGAAGATGTTAGAAAAGTTTTATTAGATGCTTATAAAATGCATAAAGAGCATTATAAAGAGTTAATGGAAATATTAATGTAGGAGGTAATTATGGCTAAAGTTCAAAATCAAAAGTCTCAAGTTGTTTCTTCTAAAGAAATGAATGAAATGGATTATTTAAATGATGTTTTACAATGTGAGAAGAACATATCTAATAATTATAGTATTGCTATAGATGAGATGAGTAATAAAATTTTATTTAAAAAAGTTTTTTCTATATTTAAAGATACTAAAGGTCTTGCAAGAAAAGCATATGATTTAGCATTTCAAAAAGGTTGGTATAGTTTAGAAACAGCAGAAGAAGCTAAGATTAAGAAAGAATTAAATTCTATGAAGAACTTATATAAAGAATTATAGGTTCTTTTTTAGTTATGGAAATGATTATATTTGTCTTCCATACCTGATATTCCGTTTTTTAAGTTTTCAAATACTTGACTCATTTGGCCTGGATATATTTCATTTAGTATTTCTCTTAGAGTTTCTATATTATATTTAATTGGGTTATAAAGAGATTTTACTTCTTTACTATTTATGTTCATAACAGGACCTTGTACTCTTCTTTCAATAAGTGCTTGGCTGGCTGAAGTTGTTATTAGAAGTTGACTTATTAACATTAACCAGTTACCTAATACGTTTTGTTCGTTACTTGTTAAGTCATCCATTAATAGGTATCCAATTAGTAAACAAATTGCACTAGATACTTTTGGATTTAGTTTGAATAAGTCTTCCATAAACTCACCATAATTTCTTATAAAATTTTATTCTGTTTGCTTTATTTTAATTACTTAATTTGTTATAATAGTTATGAAGGAGTGAATAATATGGAATTAAAAGGAAGTAAAACAGAAAAAAATTTAATGACTGCTTTTGCAGGAGAAAGTCAAGCAAGAAATAAATATACATTTTATGCTAGTAAGGCTAAGAAAGAAGGCTATGAACAAATTGCAGCAATATTTGAAGAGACTGCTAATAATGAGAAAGAACATGCTAAGTTATGGTTTAAGGCATTACATGATGGTAGTGTACCTAGTACTATAGAAAATTTAAAAGATGCTGCAAAAGGGGAAAACTATGAATGGACTGATATGTATAAAGAGTTTAGTGAAACTGCTAAAGAAGAAGGGTTTCTTGATATTGCTGAACTATTTAGAATGGTAGGGGACATTGAAAAAGAGCATGAAGAAAGATATTTAAAACTTATTAGTAGAGTAGAAGACAATATGGTTTTTGAAAGTGAAGAAGAAACTATTTGGATTTGTAGAAATTGTGGACATGTTTATAGAAGCAAAGAAGCTTTAGAAGTGTGTCCAGTATGTAAGCATGGAAAAGCTTATCAAGAAAGAAGAGCAACTAATTATTAACTCTTCTTTTTTTATCTTTTTACTTTGGTTACATCTCCTTTTGTTATGTGACCGACTAGTAGGTTTGAATTATCATCATGTAGTTTAAAATTGTTTTTTACTTTTTCTTCATTAAAGTTTGCGTAACAATACTTACAGAAATATGGGCATGAGTTATAAATTCTAATATCAACCATTTCTACACATTTATATTTGTTTCAAAATACTATTATGTCTACATTATCAAGGTATATTCTACTAACACTTCTTAGGTAGAAGGGGTTTCTTACATCTACAAAGCTTTCTTCGTATCTATTCATGAACTACTTAGAATAAAATGCAACTATGTCAGTTCTTCTGCTTACATTTAATATCACGCTTGTTAACCTCTTTTTTGTTTATAAAAAAAACTATTCCGAAGAATAGTTTAATTTTATAAATGGCGCCTGTTGCAGGACTCGAACCTGCGACCTAACGGTTAACAGCCGTGCGCTCTACCGACTGAGCTAAACAGGCATCACATGTATATAATTCTACATCAATATATGTTATTTGTCAAATAAAAATGTTAAATTTTTTAAAAATATTTATTTTTACTATTAATTTTCTTCTTTTTTTGATAAAATGTAGATGGTGAAGAGTAATGAATGAAGAATTTGAAGTAGTGGATTTTAATGAAGACAAGAAGTTTAGTGTGCTAGATACTTATGGAGAAAACTTAAAAACTAAGTTTTATATTACTGACCCTGCTATTGGTAGAGATAAAGAAATTAAAGAAACTTTGTTAATACTTCTTACTCCTGAAAAAAGTGCTATGCTTGTTGGTAAAGCAGGTATAGGTAAAACAGCAATAGTAGAAGGAATAGGGTATAGAATGCAAAAGGGTGAGGTACCTGATGCTTTAAAAGATTATGACCTTATTAAAATAAATATTTCTAGTTTACTTGGGAATGTACAAACTGATGGAGTAAATGAGAATAAACTTCAAATACTTGTTGATGAACTTAAGGAAAGAGAAAATATTATATTGTTTATAGATGAGGTACACTTACTTGTAAGTAGAAATACTAGTAACTTGAATGTTGACTTTGCTAATATGCTTAAACCTGGGCTTGATAGGGGTACTATTAAAATGATAGGTGCTACTACTAATGAAGAGTATGAAAGTTATATTTTAAGAGATAGAGCATTTTTAAGAAGATTCTTAAAGGTTGATGTACTTGAACCTACTATAGAAGATACTGTTAAGATACTTATGGGAACATATCCTAAACTTGAAAAGCAAAGTGGGGTAACTATTCCATATAGCGAGTATACTAAAGAAAAGTTATTTAGGTTTATAGTAGAGTATACAGATGAATATAAAAGGATTTATGAAATTGGAAATAGATATCCTGATATTGCTTTAACACTTTTAGGAAATGCTTTTAGTAATGCTGTGTTTGAAAATAAAAATACTTTAAATGTTAAGAATATTTATGACGCACTTAAGAATACTAAGAATGTTTATGATGATGCTAAAAGGAAAGGATTAGTTGAGTTTAAAAATAAATTTAGTGATTTAATTAAGGAAGAGAATATTGTTTTGGATTAGATGTGAAAAAATTTACATCTTTTTTTTATTCGTTAATTTTAATAAATATTAGTTTTTTTTTCTAAAGTTAGTTAAAAATATGCCGTAAAATCGTTTAAATATACTCTTTATTTATTAAAATTGAGTGATTTGACATATTATTTTAAGCATGATATAGTAGGGTTCAAGGAGGTGAAAGTAAGTATTAGTTAAATGTTTGAAAGGAGTGAAATTTATGGAAAAAAAAGGTTTAACTAAGTTTAATAATGATTCTATAAGATGTTATTATAATGTGAAAGAGAAAAGAAATTATTGGTGTGTGGTTGATGTTATTAAGGCTTTGTGTGATGTTAGTTATAAGGATGCTAGAGGAATATATTATTCTATTAAGAAAAAACTTTTTATTAAAAGTAAGTATCATGTAGAAAAGAATGATAAGAATAAGAAAGTTTGGAAGGATGAAGTAGTATGTACTAAAGATATTATTAATATTATAGAAGTTTTACCTGGAAAGAAGAGTTATATATTTTTAAAATTTTTATTTAAAGTATTTGATGAAGCATTGGTTTCTAAAATTGAAATATTAGACCCTAAAGAGAAGAGCGTTTTTGGTGAAGATGAAGTGTTTAAATGTTGTGTATTTAGAAATAAAATGAATTTGTGAGTGTTTAGATGTACAGTGTAGAAGTTAAAAATGTGTCTAAATCTTTAGGGAAAAATATTATTTTAGAAAAAGTTAATTTTAATTTAGAAAAAGGTAAAATTTATGGATTAGTGGGTGCGAATGGTAGTGGAAAGAGTACTCTTTTAAAAATTATATTGGGTTTATATAAAAGTAAGGGAAAAGTTTATATTAATGGGTATGATGTTAAAAAGAATTTTAAAGAGGCTATAAGTAAAGTGAGTGGAGTAGTTGATTATGTTTCTTTATATGAATTTTTGAATGCTAAAGAAAACCTTAGGTATTTTGCTTACCTTTATGAAGTTCCTGTTAAAAGAGTTGATGAAGTACTTGATATCGTTAAGTTAGATGGTAATGATAGAAAATTAGTAAGATATTATAGTTTAGGAATGAAACAAAAATTGGGTATAGCAATTAGTTTGTTAAAGGACCCTGATATTCTTATATTAGATGAACCTACAAATGGGTTGGATCCTAAGAGTATTAGTGAACTTAGGAGTACTTTAAAGAGTTTTAAGGATAAGACTATTATTATATCTAGTCATTTAATTAGTGAGATAGAAAAGTTATCTAGTGATATTCTTTTTATTAATAAGAAAACTGTTAGCAGAATAACTAATGATAAGGTTAAAAGAGAGTTTAAGTTAGGAAATTATGAACTTGCTAAGGATATTCTACCGGACAGTAATTATTTAACTGATGAGGAGGTTAGTGTTTATGTTAAAAAGTTAGCAGATAATAATATACCTATTTATGCAGTTAACGAGAGTAGTAGTTTAGAAGATAAACTTATAAGTATGATGGGAGAAAATAATGAAGAATTTAATAAAGGCTGATTTATTTAAAGAGTTTCATAAGAGAAGTTTTAAATATGTTATTTGTTTTTTAATACTTTTTATGTTTATATTTTATTTGTTAGTTAGTAATAATTTAAAAGGTAAACAAGTTAATGTTTATCCACAACTTATGAGTGAAAATGAATACTATAGTGTTAATAAGTATGGTAGTTATAAACAATATAAAGAAAAATATTATAAGTATCAAGAAAGTATGAATATTAAAAATGAAATTAATTCTAGTAGTAGTTATAATAAAAGTGTAGAAATAATTAATAATAGTGTAGTACTTTTTTATTTAGTTGGTGTTATTGTTATATTTATATCTTATCATAGTTTAAGTTATGACTATAATAGGGGATTAATTAGATATGTTTTTATGTGTAATAAAGAAAGGTGGAAGATATTTTTTTCTAAAGTTATTTCTTTGTTCATAATTACTTTGTTATTAGTAAGCATAATTATTGTTGGAAGTAGTTTTTTTAGTAGTATATTTGGTAAAGAATTCATTTTTCTTGTTAGTAAAACTATTTATTTTAATAGTAAATTTGTTGATATTTCTTTATTAAGTTATTTGATTATGAAAGCAATAGTATATTTAATACCTATTTTATTTATGATTATTTTAACTTTATTTATATGTATTTTATTTAATGGGAAAAATTTAGGTCTTACTTTACTTATAATTATTTATGTTATGGGGGCTAGTTTGATGGGAATATTATTAAATTATAATGTTTCATTAGTTAGTTATTTACCAATTAGTTATATGGATTTTACTTATTTTGAAGATGGAAGTTATTTACTCAATAATGCTATATATAATAGTAATATAAGTATTAAAATGAGTTTAATTGTGTTAAGTATATATAATATTATAAGTATAATTTTGTCTCTTATTTTGTTTAATAAAGACGTATAAAAAAAACTCCGTTAGGAGTTCATGTTAATACTTTTATAGTATTCTAATAATTCTTTAAATCTGTTATAATGCACTACTTCTCTTTCTCTTAAGAAACTAAGTGGTGCGAGTAAGTCAGGGTCACTTGTTAAATCCATTAGGTTTTCATAAGTGGCTCTTGCTTTTTCTTCAGCGGCCATATTTTCTGCTAAGTCAACAATGGCATTTCCGCTTGAACTAATGTAAGCGGCTGTAAATGGTACTCCATTAGCACCACTTGGGAATATTCCTTTTTTGTGAGTTGTGTAGTAATCTGATAAGCCAGCATTTTTTAGTTCTTCAATACTAGCATCTTTCATTAGTTGAGTAATCATTGACGCTATCATTTCACAGTGAGAAATTTCCTCACATCCAATATCTGAAAGTAAACTTCTTCCTTTTTCATCTGGCATTGTAAATCTTTGGCAAAGATATCTTAAACATGCACCTAATTCACCATGAGGTCCACCTAGTTGGTCATTTAATAATTTGGCCATTTTAAGGTCTTTTTTCTTTATGTTAATTGGGTATTCTAACATTTTTTCATATCTAAACATTATAGTTACCTCCTGTATTCATCCATGGCCATGGATTTTTACTCCACATATAAGAATTATAGTTAACATTATCTTTTAAACATAATGGACCATAGTTTTTAGCATATAATTCTTTATTTTTATTTAATTCAGTTATAGTACTTTTTAATTCATTAAATATTTCAGTGTTATCTTTATTTAAATCTAAATATAAATTTAAGTCTATCATTTTAAAAGTTAATTCTTGTATTTTTAGTAATAACTCATCTTTTTCACCTTTAACTACTACTTTATAAATGTAATTTTTGTATGGAATGTATTCTTTTTTAAATATTGTACCTTTATTTAATCCTTCTTTAGCAGTGTAAAGTGAATCGCTTTTTCTAAAATTATTAACATTAACATTTATTGTATCAACTTTAAAATCATTATCAAACTTTTTAATTTTGTTATCAACATCATAGTTGAATTCATTAATATTTTGTAAATAATTGTTAGTTAAATCAACATTCTTTTCTTCAACAATACTATAATTTAAATTATTTTCTCTTTCATCATAATACATGACATTTCCCCCTTCAATAATTAATTTATGATTAACTTTAATATAAGTAAGGGCTTTTGTCATAAGTGAAAAAATTGTAAAATTTTACAAATATGTATTGAATTTAAATATGCATATGATAAAATGAAATAGGTGAGAGGAAAATGAATTATAAAATTGTTTCTAATTCTGATGTTGATACTATTCTTTTAGCGCAGAATATTGAAAGTGAAAAGTTCCCAAATATGGTTATTTGTTTAGAAGGAGACTTAGGTAGTGGAAAGACTTTGTTTACTAAGGCTTTTGCTAAATCTATGGGTATAAGTGAAAATATAACTTCTCCTACATTTAATATTATTAAAGAGTATTCTGGAGAAGATGGATATAATTTGTATCATATGGATGTTTATAGATTAAGTGAGACAAAAGAAGATATAGGTATTACTGAGTATTTTAAAAAGAAAGGTGTATGTATTATTGAGTGGTCTGATTTAATTACTGATATTTTACCTAAAAAGAGACTTGATATTAGAATTAAGATAGTTGATGAGAATAAAAGAGTTTTTTATATTACACCTCATGGGGAAGAGTATGAAGATTTATGTGAGAGAGTTTTGTAAACTCTTTTATTTTTTTATTAAATGTGATAAAATATAGACCGAAAGAAGTTGATTTTATGTATACATTATTTCTTGATACACATGATGAATTAATAACTGTTGCTTTGTATAGTGAAAAGAATATTATTGTTAAAGATAGAGAGAGTTATCATAGTCATGCTGTTTATTTTGTTCCTATGATTAGAGATATTTTAAGAGAAAATGATTTAACTGTTAAAAATATTAAAGATATAGTTTGTGTTAATGGTCCTGGTAGTTTTACTGGACTTAGAATAGGACTTTCTGTTGCTAAAACTCTTGCTTATTCTTTAAATATTCCTATTTATTTAATATCTAGTTTAGAATCTTATTTAGTAAGTAGTAATTTAAATAGTAAAAAGATGTGTGTTATTGAAGATACTAAAGGGTACTATATAAGTGGCGATGGAATAGAAGAACAATATGTTACTGATATAAGTAAGTATAATGATTATGTTATAGTGGATAAGAGACTTGATATTGAGAAGGTTGTTAAATGTGCATTAAGTAAAACTAGTGTTAATCCTCATTTAGTTAGGGCTAACTATGTTAAAGAAATAGAGGTTTTGAAGTGATAAAAGATAATCTAGTAGATAATTATAAACATAGGGTTTCTTACTATGAAAATCTAGAAGAAGTTAGTTATATTATTATAGAAGAGACTTTTGATGTTGTTAATATAGTAGATGTTTTTACTAAGGAAGAATATAGAAGAAAAGGGTATTCTTATAAACTGTTTAGTTATTTGATTAATAAGTATAAAAATGTTAAATTTATGCTTGAAGTAAGAAGTAGGAATGTTTCTGCGATTAAGTTGTATTTAAAACTTGGGTTTGTAGTTATTTATGTAAGAAAGAAATATTATAATGATGATGATGCACTTATTATGGAAAAGAGGAATTTTATGAAAGATATTTATATTTTAGCAATTGAGAGTTCGTGTGATGAGACGAGTGCTAGTATTGTTAAAAATGGAAAAGAAGATATTGCAACTACAATTAATACACAGATAGATATACATAAACTTTATGGTGGAGTAGTACCAGAAGTTGCTAGTAGGTTACATTTAGAAAATATTACATTAGTAATTGATGAAACTTTAAAGAAGGCTAATATGACTGTGGATATGATGGATGCAATAGCTGTTACTTATGCTCCGGGACTGTTGGGAAGTTTGTTAGTAGGACTAGAATCAGCTAAAACGCTTAGTTTAGTTTATAATAAACCTTTTATTAAAGTTAATCATATGATGGGACATATTTTAGCAAATAATATTAATCAAGATTTAGAGTATCCTCTTGTTAGTTTGGTTATAAGTGGAGGACATACTGATTTACTTTATATGGAAAATGAAAGTAGTTTTAAATATATAGGTAGGACATTAGATGATGCTGTTGGAGAGTGTTTTGATAAAGTTGCAAGGATACTTGATATGCCTTATCCTGGTGGTCCTAATATTGAGAAACTTGCTAGTAATGGAAAGAATACTTATCATATGCCTGATATATTAAATGATGATACACTTAATTTTAGTTTTAGTGGTATTAAAAGTCATGTTAATAATTTAGTACATAATGCTAAACAAAGGGGGGAAAATATTGTTAAAGAAGATGTTGCTAGAAGTTTTCAAGATGCTGTTATTAAGTGTTTAGTTAGTAAAAGTGAAAATGCTATTTTAAAATATAATGTTAAGAATTTTAGTATATGTGGAGGAGTAGCAAGTAATACTGCTATTAGGGATAGTCTTGTTAATATGTGTAATAGAAATGGAATAAAAATGTATATTCCTGAAAAGAAATATTGTACAGATAATGCTACAATGATTGGCGCTGCTGGTTGTGTTCTCTATAAGAATAATATGTTTAGTGATTTAAATGTTAATGCAAATAGTCATGAAGAATTAGATATAGTTAGTGAATAAAAGAAGAAACAAATTGATGTGAACCCCAAATAGTAGACATTAATAAAA